>JBJEKR010000090.1:0-53130 GCA_051878735.1 Prevotella sp.
GGGCTTCGGTCTGCCCCTACAATCGGGAGATTACGAATACCTGCGAAAGTTGAATTCTTAACTCTTAATTTTTAATTTTTAATTCTTAATTCAATTTTTACCTATTTCTCGCCCTAAAGTCCGAGGGTTTCATGCCCGTTTTCGCCTTGAATTTCGACGAGAAGTAGTCGGGCGACTCGAAGTTTAGGCGATAGGCTATTTCCTTTATGCTCTCGTCGGTGGTGGAGAGCAGTTCCTTGGCGCGTTGCAGTCTGAGGCCGTGCTGATACTGTGCGGGGGCGATGCCCGTGTATTCCTTGAACAGCTTGCGGAAACTGGAGTAGCCGATGTTCAGTTCCTGTGCTATGTCCTGAATGGTGAGGTTCTGTTCCAGTGCCTCGCGTATTCTCAGACGCGCCCTGTTGATGATATCTACTTGTTGCGAGTTCTTGTTGAGAATGATGTTTCGTTCCAGTGAGTACATCAGTCCTATGAGATAGTTCACCATTCCCGCCAATGTCTGCTGCACGTATGCCGATTCCTCCTGTGCTATGTCGTATGCTTTTTCGTAGGTTGCTTTTATCTCGTGGCTGAAGCCGACGTGATAGATAGGCTTTTCGGGCGAGAGGAAACCCGCTCTCACACGTTCGTCGATGTTCTTTCCCTTGAAGCCTATCCAATACTGTTTCCATCCCGTCGTTTCCAAAGGGTGATATGTGTGCCACTCTCCGGGAAAGAGCAGGAACATGTCGCCTGGCTTTATTGCCTGCTGCTTGATGTGTGCCGAGCTGAACACGCCCTCGCCCTCCATGTTGTAAAGTAGTTGGTATTCGTCGAGCGTTCGCCCTCGGTCAACGTAGAAATAGTAACCATAGGCATGTCCCTTTGTGGGATAAGGTTCTCCTGGCAGTATGTGCTCTTTGCCTATGGTGCTTACTGTCAGTCCCCATTCTGCGTCGCGTTCACTCGCCAACAGATATTTGCTTGCTTGCATTTAATATTTGATAGTTCGTATTTTGTTATATGGCTGCAAAGATAATGCAAATCTTCGAACTTTGCAAGTTTTTGTCAAATATTGGTGCTGTTAGGTCAAAACTTATAGAAAGTTGAGTGAGTTGCTGATGATTGCCTTTCCAGTGTTATTCCCATCAGTCCTACTACAACGTCGTTTGAGAGAGTGACGAGTCGGAATGAGGTGAGACGCTTCGTCGGAGTCAGTGGCATTTTCAGTATCACGCCTGCACCGTGATGAATTGAGTATGGCTCCGTCCCCTTCTTTGGGAGGGGAGTGATTTCGGGAGCGTTTATGTTGCGGGCGACGGCTCCGTTGTCGAAACGCATGCGGAGAGGCATTACGGGAGCTGAGCGGAACGCCTTGCCGTCGAAGACAAACTCCTCGTTTATCGTCGGCCAGTTGATAGGATTTTCGAGGTGCAACGTGTCGCAGGAGTTGTCGTCGTAGGTGGCAATGACGAGTGCGTTGTCTATTCGGCTCTGCATGTTGTTAGTGGTTCCAGCCATCATCAGATAGGCGGCGGAATATGCCTCGCCTTTCGCATCGACGGGTATTGTCGTCTCGTTGGGATAGTTGTCCCAAAGCGACGTGAAGACGATGTTGTCGCCCTTGCGTGGAAGGAGGAAGCTGACTCCGTGGTGGGTGTCGAACGTTCCGAGACTGTCGCTGGTGGCAAGTGGCTTGATGCTGTTGCGCAGTCCCGTGTCGTCAATCTCTGCCGTCACTTCGGGGTGGCACCACTCGCCTATGCCTTGCACAGGAATTTGCAGCGTCGTGTAGGGCGGTCGAGGGCTGACGTATTTCGTGCGGAAGATGTCGCTCACGCTGGCGTTGTATGATGCCGTGAGGTCGATCGGCTCGTGTCTGTCTTCGGCGTTTGGCGTGATTGGGTCGAGTCCCATTCGGCGAAGATAGTCGCTTGATGCCACGTCGGTCATTGTCGATTCCTTTTCGCTGTGGACTATGGGTTGCGGCAGTTTGCTGCGGTCAACTATTATTGTCTGAACAGAGTCGCTGCTGCCTTCCGTGTCCATATATGCTCCGCCTCCAGCATTTGTCCTTACGGTGATGTGCAGTGGCTGACGGAAGTGGTGTTCTATTTTGTATATGTCCTTGTCGCCCTCACGACTGAAGGTGTACGACATGTATGGCGTTCGTATGCTTGCCTCGTTCCACTCTTCGGGGAACGACGGCTTTATGATGCAGCGTCCATTGAGTGCGTCGGGTGTTATGCCGAAAAGTCCGTTTATTATGGCGCGGCTCGTTATGCCGAGGTTGTCGCCGAAGTCGCGGTAAGCCTCGTTGCGCTCGCGGTCGTAGAAGCTTATCTGTCCGAAGTTGCCTGGCGACTTGCCCAGCAGCATCTCGTCGGTCAGGTCGCTTTTCAGCAGCTTGAAGCCCTCGTCGGCTCGTCCTGCCTGGAAGTATGCCAGTGCCATGTTTGCCACTTCCTCGTGGGCCACGTTGTTGGTGCTCCAGGCGTATGGCATCCAGTCGGTCGTGGAGATGGTGTAGCCGCAAGTTCCCTCGCCCTCGATGACTATTGGAATGTGTGGAATGTTGCGGTCAACATATCGAGTGGCTCTGTATGCTTGTTCCGTGTTGCATGCGCCGCAGTCTATCGGCGTGTATATCGACCAAACGGCAGCGCTCTCGTGCTTGCGTTTCAGTCCCATAAGGTCTTGATATTCTGCCCAGTGTCCTTTGTCGTCGAGCCAGAGCCTTTCGTTCATGGCTTTCAGTATGGCTTCGGCTTCGTCGCGGTAAGGCTTGCCGTCGTAGCCTAACAGTTCGGCAATGCGTGCCGCAAGCAGATTGCCGCGGTAGTTGTATGCCGACGAGTGTGTCACGGCACCTCCGTTGTAGTAGAGTGCGTCGGAAGCCCAGATGCAGCAATATGCGTCGTAGAGATGGTCTCCGTCGGGGTCGAAGTTGCGCTTCTCCCATTCGAGATGGCTTTTCAGCACGGGCCAGAACTCTTCCAGTTTCCTGTGGTCGGCATCGTAGGAGAGGTGCCAGAGCAGTCCGTCGATGTAGTTGAGGTTCATGTCGTAGTGCGTCATCACGTCGCGGCGGTTGGGATAGCGGCAGATGTAGCCGTTGCTATACATCTGCGTGCCCCATCGTTTCTCAGCCCTCGCCATGTTCTGCGTGCTGTCTTGTGTCGGGTGTGGCAGTGTCGGCGGCACGTCCTTCACCTGACTGCGGGCGTAGGCTTGGAAGTGGCGATAGGAGCGGTCGGTCCATCCCACGGCATCGCCTACATAGCATCCGCGCCAACCTGCCAGCGGCGTGCGCCATCCGATGCAACCGTGCTGCCACGTCTCGCCGTCCCACAGTCCGTCGGCGGCTGCCATCAGCACACTGCCGAGTGTGTTGAACAGCGGGTCGGGAGTGTTTATCTCCACCCTCGACATTATCTCCTCGCGCTTCTGTTCTTCTTGGGCAAAACGTTGCTTCACCTCGTGGTAGCAGTCGCTACGTCGCGATGCAGCAATAAGTGTGGTGTTTTTTTCCATCAGCAGGAACGACTCTCCGCGTCCGTCCCATGTCGCCGTACTGATGGGTTGCGCATTGGACTTAGCCTCAAACTTCGTCAGGTCGTCAACGCCGAGGTCGCCGTTGCGATTGAACTTGCTGCTGCGGCTGTCGGCAAGTATTGCCTCGAACCTCACGGGGCATCCTGTCGTCGCGAAGCGCCACACGGCATCTTCGTCACCTGTGAACGATGCCATTGCCGTGATGTCAATCTTCAGTTTGTCGAGGCTCAGGATGTAGGTTCTTCGTCCTCCAATGTAGCGTGCCTCGCAGTCGAAGGCAGTCGAGTCGAGGGCTATTCTGTTGTTGCCCATGACGGCAAAGATGCGAAGGTTACGGCACTCGTCTTTTTTGTAGGTAGCGAATATTGGTCGGTCGGAAGTCTCCAATCTGAATGCGTCGTGTGTGCCATAGAGGGCACGTGTGTAGCGGTTCTCTCCGTTGCGGCACACCAGTTCCCTGCCTTCGGGGTGGTAGTTGCGTTGTCTGCCCTGTTGCGTCATGTCGTTGTCGGCGAGGACCGATGTTGTCATGAAAATGCTGATTGTCAGTGCGGCTGACAGTATTTTTCTTGCTCTGTTCATATTCGTTATTTAGTTTTGGGATACAAAAGTACAGATAAAAAACCAAACGACACCCTTAATTTCTGACTTTTATCTATGTTTTTTGATTTTGCATAGGAATGATTCTGTCTATAAATCCTTTTTGGGGTAAAAAAATACGAGCGAACAAAATTATAAAGAGGATATTTTCATTATTGCATAGAGCGAACTTGAATTTTTAACTGTCAAATATGGATGAAAGAAGGCGACTTCACTGGTATTTGAGCCGCCTTCTTTCTTATTTCCTCGTCCAGGCATTTATGATTTGACTGAATACGACCTTGTGCCAATCGCCGGTTTCTGAATATGCCTTTGTCACGAACGCACGGTCTTCATCATTGTAAAAATCATCGGGAGAAACGGAGGTTACTTCTGCAAGCCGACACTCGAGGATTATTTTTGCCTCTTTGTAAGCAGGGTTCCCCTCAGGAGTCTGTACTGCAGTAAGTTTTGTTTCCTTCATCTTGTCAGAATCACGCCCCGACTTCATACCAAACTGCATGATGTCATCCATGTATTCGTCGTCGAAAAAAGAAACCGTATAGGTCTTTTGTTCACGCATCAGTTCCAAAGTGTAGCGGTTAGAGCGCAGGAAATGGAACATTCCCGGTTTGCCGAACACAAGCCCCCAGCCACCCCAGCTCGTCACCATCGAATTGTATTTGTCTGGTGTTCCTGCTGTGAGTATTCCATAATTCTCCCCGACCAATGTGAACACATCTTCCTTGATGTCTCTGACATTAATAGTGTCAAACAGTTCTTCAAACGACATGTGTTTAATCTCTTCACGTGTCAATACATCAGCTTTGTTTTCTTTGCCACATGCCAAAGTGTTGTCTGTGGTCTGGGGCTTGGAAGAATGGATGTTGCAACCACACAACAGAGCGGCTGTAACAAGAAAGTAAATGATCCGCTGTGTCATCATCAGTATGCTGCTGTAAAACGTTCGTAATGATGATTCGCTTGTTCCAGTTCATCAACCATTGCATAGGCATAGTCCTCTACGGAGATGAAACTTTCTCCCTTTTCGTCAAAGAGCATGTTATCCTTGCCGAGACGGAACTTGCCAGTGCGCTTGCCCGGACCGTTCTGCCCCATATCTCCAAGGTTGCCTGCTGGTGAGAAGAAAACCCAGTCAATCTCCTTTTCCTTCATCAGATAGTCGAGATAGAACTCACCCATCGACTTCACTCCCGGCAACCATTCGGCAGGAAGGTTGCCCGTGTCAACCAGACGCAAACCTGGAGCGACAAACAGAGTTCCTGCGCCTCCTACGATGAGTAGGCGTTTCACTCCGGCACGTTTCGTTCCCTCAACGATCTTTGGATAATTCTCTAAAGTCTCCTCATACTGCCGAGGATTTTGCCAACCAGGATTGTAGGCGCTGATTACGGCATCAGTTCCTTTTGCCACTCCAGCCAACATGTCAGGATTGGTTGCGTCACCCTCAACAACATTCAGATTCTCATTCTTTACCTCAACCTTCTGATGGTTGCGCACAATTGCCGTCACCTTGTGACCTCTCAGCAGCAGTTCGTTCAAAATGGCTTTACCTACAAATCCTGTAGCGCCAATCAATGTTACGTTCTTCATAAATATATTATTTTTAATTATTTGACGTTCTTTGTCTTTCGAGTGCAAAGTTACGGCAAAATCGAGTTCCATGCAAGAAGGCACTTTTTTGTCATATAGTTACCCCAAGGTAATACTTGATGGATTTCAAGGTGTTATGGAAATAAAATTTAATGATTTTTATTGCTGTATATTTTGGTTGCCACTATATTTTGGTTACCTTTGCAATAATTATGAACGACATAAAGCATATAAGAACATTCGTGCTGCCGAATCATTGGGAATCGTCGGACTTCATGTTGCGCCAAACGAAGACTGGAGAAGCAATTTGTCGAAAATGCTGCAAAGGCTGTGATGTCCTTTCAGGACAGAAGAAATAACAAGTGATATTTATTTAAAACAGGTTACAGATGGACAGTATCAAAGAATTTTCAGATGCGTTTATTCGACTTCTTCCGAAGGACATTTCGAGGGAGTTTGTTCTCGATTTAAAGGAGCAAGCCAAGTTGTTGGTGCTTGAAAAGAATGAGGCTCTTCCACGTATGATAGCAGGGAGAGAGAAGATTTTTTATATATTGTCGGGCAGTTGCATCAGGTATATCATCAACTCGTCCTACGATGAGAGGGCAGTCATGTTCCATACAGAATCGTTTATGCCAATGATAGGGAATCTGTATATAGATGATGACAAATCAGTTGTCCGCCACTGCATCCGAACAAACGAAAAGACCTCCTTGCTATGCCTTGACCAAGAATTCGGGAGATCATGGGTAAACCGTGACCCTGTATTTGCCTCGTTCATCTATACCAACGCCATTCAGTATCTGTCATCCATAAACCAATTTCAGAATCACCTGTTGGGATTGACAAGTACCGAACTATATGACTGGTTGGTGGATAAGTATCCATTTCTTTTCCAGCGTTTTCTCAGCAAGGATATTGCCAATTTTATGGGCGTCACGCCGGTATGGCTAAGCAATATCAAGCGCAAAGTGTTAAAAAAACAAGGATAAACGAGAATGACTCTTCATTTCTTAAATTAGTTTAAGTGCGTATTCGTAGCATTTCCATATTTTTGCAGCATCAAATAAGTTGTTATATATGGAAAAGAATTTCAATGAGTCATTCTTGATGCGCAATTGGTATAACATCAATGGCGCAGTAGGTCTGTTGGCGTTGATAGTTGCCTTTGTTTTCTGGCGCAACTTGTCAACACTCCGTTTGCTTGCGGTCCTGAATTTCGCAGTCATCAACCTTCATGTGTTCGAGGAATTCCGTTTGCCAGGCGGCTTCCCCAAGTTCTGCAACACCATGTTTGCAATGAAAGACAGCCCATGCCCCGACCGCTATCCGCTAAACCGCATGACAGCACTCCTCACCAATTGGCTTAGTGTAGTTGTCCTTTATGTTCCGCCTATCATTTGGCCGAACGCCATTTGGTTCGGTTTGGCACCCATCTTGTTCGGAGGCATTGCGCAGCTTCTCATGCACGGTGTGTACAACAACATCATGCTCAGAAGATTCTACAATGCAGGTCTTGCTGCCGTCCTGCTCGGTCATGTTCCCGTCATGATTGCGTACATCATCTATATCTACAGTCATCAAATGGTTTCAGTTTGGGATTGGGTGTCGGGAATTGCCTTCATGCTTGTCTGGTATGTTGTAGGAGTCAGGATCATCATCATGAAAGCCTGTGTCAACATCAATTCGCCTTGGGTGTTCAGCAAAGCGGAAATGGACAGGTTTAAGGCTCCGAGTACGCTGAATAGAATTAATTCGACCAATGGAAGATAAAAATATTTTGCTATCAATGCAGGAATGCATCTGCCGCCAGTATCACGATTTTTTTCGCTCCGCTTAATGCAACTTCTTCATCAAACTCCCTGAGCGAACAAAAAACTAAAGAAAAAAATCAAATATTTATGTTTATTGAGGGAAAGGTTTTGTAACTTTGCACAGTAAATCTCAAATACAACTTACGAATAAAACTAAAAACTGTATAACGTAAATGAATAAAAAATTGTTTTTGGGGGTGGTCGTGTTGCTTTCGGCTTCATTTGCATCGGCGCAGGTGGTCAAGCCTATGGAGGATGTCAACAAGGTGGTGGACAACACCCTCGACAGTCTCAACAAGGCCAAGACAGCCCGCATTCCTGCTGGTACGAGCCGCAAGGGGAACAATCCCGTTCTCTTTCTGATCGGTAACTCGACAATGAGAAACGGTACGTTGGGCAATGGCGGCAGTCTGGCTCGCTGTCTGCTGATGACTCAGCCCGTGGTGGCTGACCTGAGCGGCAAGGCTACGAAAGACAATGCGCCGTTCTACTTCTCGGCAGAGGTCCCCGACGGAAATTATAAGGTGACCGTTGTACTTGGGGCGAAGAAAAAGGCAGGAAGGACAGTGGTAAGGGCTGAGAGCCGCCGACTGATGGTTGACGAGACGGCAACGAAGCGTGGAGAGTTCAAGACGGTGGAGTTCATCGTGAACAAGCGCACACCATACATTGCCGACGGAAAGAAAGTGGCAATCCATGATCGAGAGAAAGGTACGCGAACATGGGACGACTGCCTGACTCTGGAGTTCACTGGAGCCGCACCGACAGTGAAGCAGGTGAGAATAGAGCGCGACACAACGGCGACGACAGTGTTCCTTTGTGGAAACTCTACCGTGGTTGACCAGACCAATGAGCCATACACAAGCTGGGGGCAGATGGTGACACGATGGTTCAACAGCGACATCGCCATTGCCAACCACGCCGAGAGCGGACTGTCAACAAGTTCGTTCATAGCCCACAACCGACTCGACCAGGTGATTGAACAGATGAAGAAGGGCGACTATGTGTTCTGCGAGTTTGGTCACAACGACCAAAAGGAGCGTAGGCCAGGCAGCGGAGCTTGGTATAACTTCGCGCACAACCTGAAGATTTTCATCGACAGGGTGAGGGCAAAGGGAGGAACGATAGTCTTTCTGACACCGACACAACGCCGCTCGTTTGACGAGGCTACGCACACGAAGATACAGGAGACCCACGGCGACTATCCCGATGCAATGCGCGAGGTGGCACGCCGCGAGAATGTGCCTGTAATAGAGCTGCACGACATGACGCGCACATTCTTCGAGGCCTTAGGCTACGAGGGCAGCAAACGCTCGCTCGTGCACTATCCTGCCAACACGTTCCCCGGACAGAAGGAGCCTCTTGCCGACAACACGCACTTCAATCCTTACGGAGCATACGAGGTGGCAAAGATGGTGGTGATGGGAATGAAACAGATTGATCTGCCAATAGTGAAGTCGTTGCGGGATGATTGGAAAGACTACGATCCGGCACAGCCCGACGATCCCGATGCCTTCGTGTGGTATGCGGCAGAGGACATTGATACGACGAAGCCGTATGGAAATTAAGAATTAAAAATTAAGAATTAAGAGAAGCCCCCTCCAACTCCCCCAAGGGGGAGGGAACGGAAGAGGAACCCCGATTGTAGGGGCAGACCGATGTGTCTGCCCGACGGCTGAAAGCCGTACCACAGCGGAGGACACAAAATCGGCGGGGAATGTCGTTCCGACATCGGGCAGACACATCGGTCTGCCCCTACAGACGGCGGATTTGAGTCCGACTCCCCCAATGGGGACACAACGAAAGAGGAAGACCCGATTGTAGGGGCAGACCGATGTGTCTGCCCGACGCCGCAAGGCGTACCACGGATGGCTAAATCGGTGGATGTATGTCGTTCCGACATCGGGTTCTCTCCCCCTTGGGGGAGCTGGAGGGGGCTTCGGTCTGCCCCTACAATCGGGAGATTACGAATGCCTGCAAAACTTCAGTTACTTTATAAGCATAAATTATGAAAAAAATAGTTTTATTCGCTGCTATGGCTATGCTCGTTGGCAGAGCGGTTGCAGCCGAGAGAGACACGATAAGCCTCGACCGTGGCTGGCAGTTCCATCTTGGCGAACTGTCGGGAATAGAGAAAGTGAAGGACGCTGCTACGGAGACTGTCAATCTGCCGCACGACTTCCTGATAGGGCAGCCGTGGGTGGAGCCAGACGCTTCGGAACGTCCCGACAACAGCGACGCAGGCAGCAACGTGCGTAGCCGACTGAGTCCACGAGGCTTCAAGGAGATGAACGTGGGCTGGTATCGCAGGCTACTGACGGCTCCCGAGGAGTGGCGCGGTCGCCGCGTCATGCTCGACTTCCAGGGCATAATGCTCGTGGGCGACGTTTGGGTGAACGGACAGCACGTCGGAGGAACGGACTACGGTTATCTTGGTTTCGACATCGACGTGTCCAAACTGCTCAAGTACGGCGAGACAAACGAGATTATAGTTAAGGCAAACACGCAGCAACCGAACAACTCGCGCTGGTACACTGGAGGTGGACTCTATCGCGACGTGAACATAATCGTCACCGACTCGAAGACTTACTTCCCCCGCCATCCGCTCTTTATCCGCACCGTGGATAACAAGGAGGTGCGCATAAAGGCTGAGATTGCTTGCTTGGGCAAGGCTGAACGCCTGCCCGTTGAGGTTAGGATTCTCGATGCCGAGGGAAATGTCGTGGCGCAGCAACGTGAAGATGTGGCTTACACTCCAAAGTGGAGGCAGCGTGAGTATGAACTGAAGCCGATAACCATTGAGGACGCGAAGCTGTGGTCGTGCGAGTCACCTTATTTATATATTGCCGAGGTGACGGTCTTTGACGGCGAGGGCAATGCCGTTGACCGTGTCAGTGAGTCGTTTGGCGTGCGCACGGTAGAGTTCACGCCTGAGCGTGGCTTGCTTCTCAACGGCGAGAAGGTGCTGTTGAAGGGCTGGGCAAACCACCACACGCTTGGCGCACTTGGTGCCGCCGCCTATCCGCGTGCCATAGAGAAGCGTCTGAAGCTGATGAAGGACTTCGGTTTCAACCATGTGCGCACGTCGCACAATCCATACAGCGAGGATTTCCTGCACCTCTGCGACCGCCTCGGACTGCTCGTCGTTGACGAGCTTTACGACAAGTGGCTCACGCAGTATGCCGGTGGACGTGTGGCGTGGGAGTGTCTTTGGCAGAAGGACGTGCCGGAGTTCATAAAGCGCGACCGCAACCACCCGTCGGTAGTTCTTTGGAGTCTTGGCAACGAGCTTCAGCAGTATGCCAACCTGCCGTTCAACGACTGGGGCGTGACGGCATACAAGTTGCAGCGCGAACTGCTGCGCCGCTACGACGACACCCGCCTCGTCACCGTAGCCATGCACCCACGCTACCGCAGTCTTGAGACCGACTCACTGCCCGCTCCGCTTGCATTGGTGACCGACATTGCCGCCTACAACTATCGCTACATGTATTTCCCAGGCGACGGTCGCCGTTACCCCGAAAAGATTTTCTACCAGAGCGAGGCAAGCACGGCTGCAATGGGACCAAACTATTTCGAGATGGATCTCGACCGCGTCGTCGGTCTTGCCTATTGGGGAGCAATCGACTATCTCGGCGAGAGCATGGGCTGGCCGGTGAAGGGCTGGAATCAAGGCGTGTTCGACATCGCATTGCAGCCAAAGCCCGATGCCTATTTCGTCAAGAGTTTCTTCTCCGATGAGCCTACGGCACACATTGCTGTAATAGAGGAAGGCAAGGGAAAGATGATGTGGAACGGCGTGGATATTGCAGTAGGAAAGCTCTCTGAGAACTGGAACCGCACCGAGGGCGACACCGTTTCGCTCTACACCTACACCAACGGCGACGAGGTGGAGCTGCTGATGAACGGCAAGAGCCTCGGCACGAAGCAGAACGTGAGCGACCCGAAGCGGCGCAACCGCATACGCTGGGACGGCATTGTATATAAGCCGGGAACGATAACGGCCGTGGCACGCAACGACGGAAAGGAGATAGCGCGTCATAGCTTGCTGACCACAGGCAAGGCTGTGGCACTGCAAGTCGTTGCCGACAAGCAGACGTGGCATGCCGACGGCAACGACCTGCAGCACGTTCGCATCATTGCCGTTGACAAGAAAGGTCGCCGTGTGCTCAGTGCCGACGAGAAGCTGACATTCAAGGTCAGTGGCGACGCCGAGATAGTAGCCGTTGACAATGGCAACATCCAGTCTGACGAACTTGCCGTAGGCACCGAGCGCAACCTCTTCATGGGTTCGGCGTTGGTAATCCTCCGTGCCGGAACCGCTCCGTCTGACGTTGTGTTGGAGGTTGCGAGTGAGAGATATAAGACTAAGAAAATTAGGCTGAAGAGTGAATAGATAGTAAAGTGAAAGGTTGTGATTGTGTCAAAACAAATATTTCTGTTTCCCGACAATCACAACCTTTTACTCATTTTTATGAAAATGACGCTATCATTTTCTTTAGAGTTTCCTCACTCTTGGGGTTAGAGGGACGAAGAAAATTAATATCCCTGACTATACCATTCTTGTCAATTATTATAAAGCGTGGAATCATTTCAATGCCAAATTTTTGGGAGAAGTCAGAGTCGGCCTCGGTAGTTTCAATATATTGTTTCCACTCGTGTTTGTCTTTCTCCACCATGTTTTTCCATGCTTTTTTGTTAGTATCGACAGAAATGCTTATGAATTCAATGTCTTTTGAGTCCTTGAACAAGTCGTATAACTTGGCAAAATGAGGGATTTCCCGCTTGCAGGGACCGCACCATGTAGCCCATACATCAATGAACAGCATTTTTCCTCGCATATCACTTAGGGATGTGACATTCCCCTCCGTGTCATATATCTTGCAGTCAGGAGCCTCCGAACCGTTACAAACAGCAATTGCAGCCATATACGTTTTGTAATCTGCTTTTATGGATTCTATTATATTTTTGTCGTTGCATACGTCTGTATATGCTTTGAAAAGCTGCTCCATTTCTTTTTGTCTTCCTCCTCCCATTCTCCATCTTATCAGTTTCGTGGAATACTCGTTGATAAGACTTTCGCCAACAAATTTCTTGAGTGCATACATTATTTCCACATCGCGCTGAAAATCTGTCGTGTCTTTTTTCAGAGGCAGTCGTTCGTTGAGCACTTGGTAAGCGATATTGAAGTCAACATGCTGTGAGTCACTGAGATTCAGAGTGTCGATGTATGTTTTGAAATCAGCGTCTGCAGATAGTTTTGCGCTGTTGTCCTTGTATATTCTCGCGAAGTCAAGTTTGATGTAGTTGGGAGCTTTCTCAAGTATAGGGGTTGTGGTTTCAAAAATGCTTTTTTCCTTGACGTCACCAAGCATTGACCTCGTTTGTAGGCATAGCTTGTCAACCTCCTCGGCATAAGCCTTGAAGCTAATGTATTGACTTGTGTTGATTGTCATGGAAAAATTCTGTAGCTTCGCCAGCATACAGAGGTAGTTGTTCTCAGCGGCATGGCTGCCTCTGAATTTTACATCAACCTTTTTCTTGTCCACAACAATGTCTGCCGACAATTTGTCGTTGTCTGTACCATAGATGGGCATTACCCAATCCCCAACTTTCAAGAAATAGTCTGTCACCCCTTGTTGGAATGAATATGAGTACTTCCCTTTTTTATCCACCAATAATGTATCGCTATGTCTGTTGCCGTCTTTCCAGCAATACATTGTGATTACTTTGTCGGTCTCATTTGAAATCTTGCCCGACATTACTACTCCTGCCTCTGCTGCCATGCATGAAGATATGGCTAACAGAAAAAATGCTCTTCTAATCGTTTTCATGATTAATAAATGTTTTGTTTTATTTGTCCGTTAGAAAGTTCAATCTCTTTGTTGTTTATCGGGAGAGCATACTTTCTTGAATCTTTCTCCAAGGTGTATGTAATTGGAGACGCTTCGTTAATAATGGAAGATGTCGTTATTTCATAAAAGGTCCTGCTGACGGTCTGAACGTCGTCAAATGCCTCGTCATTATTGTTGTATCTTCTAATGTCGTGCCAACGTTGTGCGAAAGGCATTTCGCGTCGGCGCTCGTCAATGATATTGCGTATGGCTTCCTCACGGCTCGATGCTTTCATCTCCACCCATGATCCTGGAACCATGCGCTTCGCTCTAAGCTGGTTTACCGTTGCCAAGGCTTGTTGCCAGTCGTTTTGTCGGGCTTGGCATTCAGCCTTTATTAGAATCATTTCTGCCGTCGAAGGACCACTTGGAATCTGGTTGAGAGTCCAAAAGAGATACACGGGGTAAGGATATGATGAGCGGTACATTATGGGAATTATCTCATGTTGAAAATGGTACATGTATCTCAAGTCATGATCCTTGTCGTAAAGTTCCATCAGACTTCTGCTTGGGAAGAACATCATGTCAACGTTGATGGCTGTGAGAGTGCGGAAGTAAAGGCTCTCTCCCCACGACAGCTTGCCAGTGAAATCGTAGTTGTCGAGAAGAAACGTTGATGGAAAGTTGAGGCCGAATCCAAGGTTGTCGCCACAGTTCACTTCCGTGTTGTAGTCAACGAGTCGGGAATGTTCGTTGAGGGCTTTTTCTGCATGCTCCAGTGCCTTGCTGTAGTTGTTGATGCTAAGATAGAAACGTGCTGCAAAGCCGTTTATAGCGGCTGTGTTGGCACGCCATATCTTCTGTATTCCGTCCTGCATCAGAGGCGTATTGCACTTCAATGCCTCCTCCAGTTCGCTCTCGATGAAGGCGTATGTCTCTTCCAAAGTCGCACGCACGGAAGACTCTTCAAAGCTTGTTGAACGTTTCAGTGGAATGCCTGGTTCGTGCAGGTTTCTTGAGGAATACGGCAGACAGTATTCCTGCGCCAAGTTCCATGTTGAATATGCTCTGATGAAGTGTGCTTCGGCTATGAGTCGTTGTTTATCGGAATTGCTTCCCTCCACATTGTCAATATAGTCGAGTACCATGTTGGCACGGAACAGTTTTGTGTATTCTCCTGTCTTGTTCCCGTTTCCGCTCCAGAAGGTGTCCGCATTGGCATCGGCAAGATTGTCGTAATCCCATAGATAGCCTCTTAATATGGAGTTTGGACTGCTGAAGAACATTGGTACGGCATCGTACAGTTCGATGGGAAACTCAAAGTCGTCGTGGCAGCAAAGCGAAGCCAAGTCATACTCGTCGCAGAAGTCGGAGTAGTTGGCAAGCATGGCGTCGAGTTGCTCTACTGTCGTCACTGGCAGTGATGTGCTCTTTGAAGGCAGCACGTCAAGATAGTCGTCGCACGATTGCATGGTTGTCGTTGTGACCATTAGTGCAATGGCGCAGAAAAATATGTTATGTCTCATTGTTTTCATCATAATGTAATTGTAAGGCCAAATGTGTATTGTGGTTGTAGTTTATATGTTCCCAAGGGATTCTCAGGGTCTTCGCCATACTTGTTGTTCACGATGTTGAAGAGGTTGTTGCCCTGCATGTATAATTTAAGTCCCGATATGCCAATTCCATCAAGTATTCTCTTTGGGAGGTGATAGGCAAGATATATTTCTTGCATTCTTATCGTCATGGCATTGTCTGTCAGATAGTCAAGATAGGGATAGAACGAACTCCAGTTGTAGTACATTATCTCTTCGTCGTTGATCGGTAGCGGAACCATCTGCGAGGGATCGCACGAAGCGACTTCTGCATATCTGGCATTAGGCAGCGTCTTGCCTTTTATGACGGGATAGTTGAACGAATGGTGACGGAATTTATGTCCAAATTTTCCTGTCATCATCAGCGACAGCTCGCAATTCTTATAAACAAGACTGCTACTCAGGCTTGCCGTGTAGGGAGCGACGGTGGTTCCCTGTGCCACCATTATCTTTGTTCCGTCGCCATAGGGTAGGCTACCAGCAAAGGAATAGGACGTGCCGTCAGAATTGTCGATTATCACGGGTTGCCAGTCGGGCTGCTCCTCGCTGCCCACATTTTCCACACCGCCATAAGTGAATGCCCACAGCGTGTTGGAATTCATGTCCTCGACGTATGCCCCCGTTCCTCCGTAGCACAGGTCGGATACGTAATAGTTTTCGCGGAACAGCTTTGTTATTTTGTTGGTGTTATAAGCAAAGGTTGCCTTGTTTGTCCAGAGGAAATCGCCAAGGTTCAGATTTGTTCCCAATGTCAGTTCGATGCCTTTGTTGGTCATCTCAGCATTGTTTATCTTCTGTTGTGTCGTGCCATGAAGTGACGGTGTTGAAACCACAGCCAGTAGGTCTTTTCCTTGCTTGTGATAGAAGTCAACCTTTCCAAATAGTTTGTTGTTTAACAGCGAGAAGTCAACTCCCCAGTTTATGCTTCTCACTTTCTCCCAGCGTAGGGATGGATTGCCGTAACTCTGTATTGTGGCGTGATATTCGTTCGTATATATATCAGGATTGGAACTGATGGAGATTAATGGCAGTACGGAGGTTGATGTGTCAACATTTCCGTTGTATCCGTATGTCAGTCTCATTACAAGGTTGTTTACCCATTTGTATTGTTGCATGAACTTCTCTTCCGTCAGGTTCCATTTTCCGCCTATCGACCAGAATGGTGAATACCTATATTTAGGGTCGTCGGTAATTAGGTTAGACGCGTCTGTCCTTATGCTTGCCGACAAGGAATATTTCTTGTCGAAAGTATAAGCCGCATTGGCATATAAAGAGAAATAGCGCGTTGTCCTTGACGTGAAATGGGTTTGGTAGTTGAATGTGTAGCTATTGTACATCCAGTCCCTTACGGTAACGCCATTGGGGAATCCGCCAACGGTAAGCCTATCTTCGTCATAGCCATAGACTGTCGGATATACGGTTCCCTCCGTAGTGCTGTGGCTTATTTCCGTACCCACCAACGCATTGATGGCATGACGGTGAAACTCTCTGTTGAAATTCAACTGGTTTCTGAAGTTATAGCTGTTTGCCACAACCTTGCTTTCGTCCTTTATGGCTCCTTCAGTAACATTTTGCGTTACCGTACCGGCCGTTTTGTTCCAGGTTGACGAAGTGTTTACGATGTTTCGCACAAAAAAGGTGGCTTCGTTGTAAACGGAATTGTTTACGGTTCTGTCCGTCTCGTATTGTATCCTCGTGTCGAAAGTTAGTCCATCAAGCAACTTAAATGTCAATCCCGCCTGATAACGCATGTTTAGGTCTTTGCTTATGATACTGCGGTTGTTCATC
This sequence comes from Prevotella sp., assembly GCA_051878735.1. Lineage (GTDB taxonomy): Bacteria > Bacteroidota > Bacteroidia > Bacteroidales > Bacteroidaceae > Prevotella. The sequence continues at coordinate 16,756 of JBJEKR010000090.1, forward strand.
TCCGTGATGGGATTGTAACTCCAGTCTGAATAGGGGAAATCGTCTTTGGGAACTTGAGTGTCTATTATTGGCTTGTAGTATGAGTTTATGATGTCCGTAGTGTTGCCGCTTGCATCCAGAAGCATGTCGTAAGGCGAAAGTTTCTGGATTGTTGACAGAGAACTACCGCTGTTGTCGTCACGTTTGTAATGGATCATGGCAGACAATGAGAGGTCGAGCCATTTCGCAATCTGTGTGGAATTGCGGAAGTTGAACATATAGTTATCGCCATGGCTGTTCTTGAATTTTGTCTGATTCCTTGAGTACATAAGCGATATGTAATTGTGTGCCTTATTCGTTGACGACGAGATGGACAGGTTGTATTGTTGCGTCAGGGGAACGGCAAGTAGATTGTCTCTTATCTGGTCTCTATTGTCTTGCCCGCGCAGTTTGCTGAGTGTAGCGTCCAGCTCTTGTTGGCTTATGTTCCCCAATTGGTTCTCGTTAATGGCAGTCAAGGCCTGCGAAAAGGCTTTGGCGTAGTCCATCATCAGCGAGCCGTTGTTTGATATGGCTCCCCAGCGTCCGTAAGCCTTGCTTTCGTAGTCCACTGTTTCCGACGACGATGCAAGAGGATTGGAATAGTCCAAGTCAAGTTTTGACCCTACTTTGATAAAGCTGTTGAATTCTATGTTCAGTTTGTCTTTTCCCTTACCTTTCTTTGTCGTTACCACGATGACACCATTGGCAGAGCGTGCTCCCCAAATAGAGGCGGCTGCGGCATCTTTCAGAACCGTTACGCTTTCAATGTCGTTGGGGTTGATGTTCTCGAATCCACCCTCAATGGCAAAGCCGTCAACGACGAGCAATGGCTGGGCGTCGGCATAGAGCGAAGTCTGTCCGCGTATCTCAAAAGTCGGCTTGCCGTCGGCATCAAGTTTGCTTGCCAATCCTGCCACAGAGCCAATGAGTTGAGTTGACAGGTCTGTGGTGGGATGTGACAACTGCTCTTTTGAAACGATGTCTATTGCACCTGTCGCACGGTCTTTCGGAATGACGGAATAGCCAATCGAGACAACCTCCTGTAGCAGCTCTTCCGACTCCTCCATTACCACCTTCAACACTTTTTCATTACCAATAGCCTTTTCAATGGTCTTCATTCCCACAAACGAGAATATTAGTCTTTCGAGAGGGCTGTCAGGAATGTCCATGCCAAAGGTTCCGTCTCCAAAGGATGTCGTTGCCGTTTTACCGTCTTTGCTCTTTATCGTTACACCAGGCAACGGCTTCCCCTCCTGGTCAACCACAATGCCCTTCAACGCCCTATTCTTGCCCTTCTTAGGTACTTCGGGTTTCTTGAATATAACCGTATTTCTGCTTATCTCATAGTCAATTCCTACTATTTGATAGCACAGGTGGTCAAGGATATCCTTTAGGTATGCCTTCTTCATGGAGAAAGATATCAACGGTTTGTCTTTCACCAATTGTTGTTGGTATAGGAACTCATAGCCAGTTTTTTTCCTTAAGTCGCCAACAACTTGTTCAAACGACTTCTTGTTGTACGATACGCTTATCTGTTGCGCATTGGCGAGCGATGCGTATGCCATCAAGATGCAAATGATGGCAATGAAACGTTTTGCTTTTATTTTCATCTCATTTGTTTTTTATTATTACTTTCTTTCCATCAACCTTAAAGTGCAAACCACCACTCTTCTCAAGCATAGAGAGTACATGAGTAAAGTCAGAACTACGTGGAACACTTCCCATAAACACTGTATTCTTGAGACTTTCGTCTTCGAATATGAAATCAAAGTCGTACCAACGGCTAAGTGACTGCATTATCTTTTCCAAACTTTGGTCTTGGAACACGAACTTTCCATGGCGCCAGCTTGTGGTTACATAAGTATCTACTTGACTAACATTCGCACTATGCGTTTGTTTGTTGAAAGAGGCTTGATGGCCAGGCGAAAGTATCAACTCTGCGTCTTTTGTGTCAGCGGAAGAGAGAGAGATGCTACCGTTGACAAGTGTTGTATAGATGTCTTTGTCCTCTTCATACGACTTGATGTTAAACTCTGTGCCTAATACTCTTACAACCTGACCACCTGTCTCTACATAAAAAGGTCTTTCAATATCGTGTGCTACTTTCAAATACACCTCTCCGTCAACTTTAATCCTACGTTCGCTTTCGTCAAAACTATCTGGATAGATAACCTTCGACTGTGCGTTAAGCCAAATCTCAGTTCCGTCATCAAGAGTCACTTTAAATTCTCCTCCTCTTGGGGTTGATATCTCCATTGGTGTCCCTTTTTCGGCTGATGCCATCAAGTCAAGGATTTCCTTGTTCTTTTTTGCGTCGCTGCCAAGTTTTACAGCCTCACCGGTTCCTTTTCTTATTGTAGCCTCCACATGCCCAGGCACAATGCCTGCCTCGTGCGGCAATTGCTCTTTTGGAGTAAGAACATTCCATACGCATAGCATGGTAATTCCAATAAATACAGCGGCTGCTGCGATACGCCATATAGTGGTCTTGCGCTTTCGACTCTCCATACTGGTTATTCTGCGCTGCATTTCTTCCATTGGTTTGGCAATGTCTATTGCCTTCCTGCTCTTGTATTCCATTTCAAGGAAGGCATAGTCCATGCACCGTCGGTAAGCGGCTTCGTTCTGCTTTCGCGTCGCTCGCCACTTTTCAAGTTCCTCACTCTCAGCCTTGCTGATGCTCTGTGTTATACGCTTTAGCATTAGCTCAACTATGTGTTGCGCCCTTTCATTCGTTTCCATAAATGTTATTTTTTTAGATTCTGTTGCCTTTTATTACTATTACAAACAAAAAACCAAAAGGTATAACTTAAAAAATGCTAAATTATGGAAACGAAATCAATTACTTTTCTGTATAATGGTTATTTTTGCAGAAAAACAGCAATATGGCGTTAACTATGGTAATAGATGATTTCGCAAGAGGGAAGGTTGACACTCTGTATGAGCGTTTCTTTCCGGGATTGCTTACCTTTGCCACAAATTCTCTTGGATTGCAATATGCCTTCTTGGCTGAGGATTGTGTGCAGGAAGCTATCATGAAAGCTTATATGAAACGGAAGGAGTTTGCTTCTGACAATCATTTGAAGTTCTTCCTTTACGCCTGTGTACATAACGATGCCATAAATTTGCTTAGAAAACATAAGGTGCATGAGGCATATTTGGAGAAATGCACCAATACATTCGGCTATGAACACGATCCGCACGACGTGCTAATAGTGCAGGAAACCATGGACCGACTTTACGACGCTATCGACCGATTGCCCGAAAAATATCGTTTGCTCGTTGAGTTGAGTTTCGAAAAAGGACTGAAGAACAAGGAAATAGCTGACATGCTGGGAATAACGTTGTTTGCCGTGAAAAAACAGAAGGCAAAGCTGATTAAATTGTTGCGACAGTCGAATGTTGACGTACGCTTGCTTTTCGTGCTTTTCAATGGTGTATAAAAAAGGTGCCCCATCCCTAAGGTGGGATGGGGGCGGCCCCTACAGAACTTTGTTGTTTGCCCTAAACGCCTCGATTCTTTCCTTGAACAGCGGCTGGAGATCGTTGGAGAAGAACGAGGTGCAGATGCGGACGCCTTGTTGCGTAGAGCCCATTGTGTCGAGCGGATAGACGGCGATGCCGTAGTACATCAGTTCGCGGGTCAACTGAAGGTCGTTCATTCCCGGATATTGCACGGTGAAATAGAAGCCGTCGGCGAGTGGCGCTCCGAGGTCGTTGTCATATACAAGATAAAAACCGTTGGAGAGCAACACTTCCTTCATGAACTTGGCACGGCGACCGTATTCCTTCACGTCGTCGAGGAAACGGTAGGAACCGTTGCAGGCGGCTTCCATCAGTGCTGCCATGGCGTGCTGCACGCTGTGTGTCGTGCCGCTTGAGAAGGTGTACATCAGACGGTTGGCGAAGAAGTTGCCGAACTCGCCTACGCCGAAGTTCTCCTGTAGCGATGGATAGACGCGGTGATAGAGTTTGTTGCTGATGCAGCAAACGCCGATGCGCTGACCTGCATAAGAGAATGCCTTTGAGCCCGAGACCGACAGCATGTAGTTGTCGGTGTAGCGTGCCACCGTGGCCTGATAGGGAGCCTCGAAGGGGTGGGAGAGGTCGCGACGGAAGTCCATTGCGAAATATGCGAGATCTTCAAGCACTATGAAGTCGTATTTCGTTGCCAACTTTCCTATTCCCTCCAGTTCCTCTTCGTTGAAGCAAACCCACGACGGGTTGTTGGGGTTGGAATAGACAATGCCGCAGATGTTGTGCTCGGCTATTATTTCTTCCAATTTCGCAATTAGTTCCTTGCCGCGGTAGTCGTGGATGTCGAGTCCGATGTGCTTTATGCCGATGACCTCGCACTGTGTGGTCTGCACGGGGAAGCCAGGGTCGATGAACAGCACCGTAGGCTCGCCCTTCTCGTTTGCTACCGACGAGTGTTTCCAGATGGTGAAGGTGGCGAAGGTGCCTTGCATTGAACCTGTGGTAGGTATGCAGCAGAGCGGGTCGATGTCTATGCCGATGAATGCCTTTACAAACTGCGATGCGGCGTTCTTTATTCGTGGTATTCCTCCGTTTGGCGGATAGATGGTGGCGCAGCCGTTGGCGAGAGCCTCCTGTTCGGCTTTCAGGGCTATCTCTGAAGGCTTCAGTCCCGGCACGCCCATCTCAAGGTGAATGACCGTCTCTCCCGTCTTTTCCTCAAGGGTTCTCGACAGGCTTTGTATGTCTCTTATGGTAGCTTGTGAAAAGTCGCCGAGCCCCATCTGCTCGATGGCTTCGGTCACTATTTTATAATCTAATGGTGTTGTCATACGCTTTTAAATTAAGAATTAAAAATTAAGAGAATATGTCACAGCGTTTATGATGCGCAGATACTATTTTTCTTAATTTTTAATTATTCCCGATTTTTAATTCTTAATTCTTAATTCTTAATTTTTAATTTTTAATTCTTAAAGTTTCTCTTGTCGTTAACGTGCTTTGCCTTTCCTATCGAGCGTTGGATCTGTCCTGGCTCCTTGATGTGGATGTTTGGCTTAATGCCCACCATCGACACGATGCGGTCGTAGAGAGGCTTGATGTATGGCATCTGCTTCGATGGGTTTGGAGAGAAGAACTCGCTGCGAAGCTCCACGTCGAGGTCGAAGGTGTCCTCGTTGTTCTTGCGATCCACGGTGATGAAATACTGTGCCGTGAATGCTGGGAACTCGGTGAGACAGGTCTCTATCTGGCTTGGGAACACGTTTACGCCACGGATGATCATCATGTCGTCTGAGCGACCGAGGATGCGGTCCATGCGCACTGCCGTACGTCCACACTCGCACTTGTCGTAGATGAGGCGTGTGAGGTCGCGTGTGCGGTAGCGGATGATAGGCATTGCCTCCTTGCAGAGTGATGTGAACACAAGTTCGCCGAACTCTCCCGGCTCGCAGGGCTCCAGTGTGTCGGGGTTGATGATTTCTGGGAAGAACATATCCTCCCACAGGTGTGTACCGTTCTGGCACTCGCACTCGCCACCTACGCCAGGACCGCACATCTCGGTGAGTCCGTAGATGTCGATGGCCTTGATGCCCAGTCGCTCCTGCAGCTCCTTGCGCATTCCCTCTGTCCAAGGCTCTGCGCCGAAGAAGCCGACGCGCAGCTTCAGGTCTTCTTTCTTCACGCTGTCGCTCTTCTCGATAACCTCTGCAAGGTGCAGTGCGTATGATGGTGTGCAGCAGAGAACCGATGAACCAAAGTCTTTCATCAGCATTATCTGCTTATCAGAGTTTCCTGCTGATGTAGGCAGCTGAACGGCACCGAGCAGTCCTGCTGCGTCGTGTGCGCCAAGTCCACCGGTGAAGAGTCCGTAGCCATAGCTTATCTGTACGATGTCGCCTTTTGTCACGCCACCGGCAGCCATGACACGTGCTGCGCCTTCAGCCCACATTGCGATGTCGTTCTTCGTGTATGTTCCTACGACGGGTTTTCCCGTTGTACCTGATGAGGCGTGGATTCTCACCACCTCGCTCTGTGGAACAGCCTGCAGGCCGAAAGGATATTCGTCGCGCAGGTCGTGTTTCGTCGTGAATGGCAGACGGTGGATGTCGTCAATCGACTTGATGTCTTCTGGCTTGATGCCCATCTTGTCCATCTTGCGGCGGTAGAAAGGTACCTTTTCATAACATGTCTTTACGGTCTTGGTAAGACGTTCTGTTTGTAGTTTGCGCATGGACTCGCGGTCCATACATTCCATTGCTCTGTTTAAAATCATAGTTTTTTTTATTGTTATTGATTTAAGTTTTTTCGCAAGTAACAATACCGCCGTCTGTAGGGGCAGACCGATGTGTCTGCCCGACGGCTGAAAGCCGTACCACAGCGGAGGGCACAAAATCGGCGGAGGAATGTCGTTCCGACATCGGGCAGACACATCGGTCTGCCCCTACAATCGGGTCTTCACCTTCGACTTCTCTCTCCCCCTTGGGGGAGCTGGAGGGGGCTTCGGTCTGCCCCTACAATCGGGAGATTACGAATACATGCGAACCTTAAATTATTGATTATTATTGTTCCATTCCTTTTTCGTCCTATACGCCGACCCCGTTACTATGCACAGAAGGTCACCGTTTTGGTTGGTGATGCGTATCTCGCAGAAGGGGAGGCGATGGTGGTTGAATGTCTCGTATGCCTCGGCAATGAGGCTGTCGCCCTCGTGTGCCGACTGCAGGAAGGTGATGCTATTCTGTATGCCGAGGGTGACGTTGCCGCGAGAGTTCGTCACGGCGGCAAAGGCAAGGTCGGCAAGGGTGAAGTAAGCTCCACCTTGGCAGACTCCGGCACCGTTGAGGTGTCGCTGCTCCACCTTCATCTCGGCGCGTGCATAGCCTTCGCGAACCTCGGTGAGCTGCATCCCGTTGGTGGCGGCAAAGCGGTCGCCTTTGTTTAGGAATTCCTTTAAATCATTCATACTACCAAAACTTTTTTTCTTAATTGACTTCGTCGATTACTGGCTTCACTTTGACTTTGTCTTCCTCTGTCGCGACTCGGGATAGCCCAAGCGAGCTTGGCTCTCCTCTCGCTGCTCCATCGGTTCAGCATAGCTCAAGCGAGCTTGGCTCTGCGTTCGGTTCGCGCAGCAATTGGCTTTCCCTTTGGTCGCCGAACTTCGTTTCTTAATTTTTAATTTTTAATTCTTAATTTTATTTGTAGCATTTGAATATCTCGTTTACTGTTTCGTGTTTCATCTTTGGTGTGAAAAGGCTGACAATTGCAACTACGGCGAAGCCGCCAACCATTGCCACGGCACCGCAGTCGATGGGGTTCATCAGTGCGTTGCCGAGCATCATGTTTACTACCGTCAGTCCAACGCCCCAAACGAAGCAAGCCCAAACGGCAATGCGTGTCACGCCCTTCCAATAAAGTCCAAGGAGGAATGGAGCGAGGAAAGCACCCGCAAGGGCTCCCCACGAAATGCCCATCAGCTGGGCGATGAACTGCGGCGGGTTGAGGGCTATCATCAGCGAGAGAACGATGAAGAACACTATCAGCACTCGCATCACGAGAACCTTGCGGCGTTCTATCTTCTCTGCCACGATGTCGTCAATCTCGCCGCCTTCCACTTCGCCCTCCTGCGACTTCTTGTCGCGATAGATGAGGTCGAGGGTCATTGTCGATGACGAGGTGAGAACCAACGAGGCGAGGGTTGACATTGATGCCGAGAGAACGAGGAGAACCACAAGGGCGATGAGCACGTCGGGAAGAGTCTCAAGCATCGAGGGAACGATGCTGTCGTAAGCGTACTTATGTTTTTCGAGACTGAAGGCTGGCTCTGGGAACAGGCGACCGAAGCCTCCGAGGAAATAGCAGCCACCCGACACCACAAGGGCGAAAATCGTTGAGATGATCGTGCCACGACGTATTGCCGACTCGTCGGTGATGGAATAGAACTTGCCCACCATCTGTGGCAGTCCCCAAGTGCCGAGCGAGGTCAGAACGACAACGCCGAGCAGACTCAGCGGTGCAGGACCGAACCACGAAGCGAAGTCGCCAGCCTGGAAGTTGGCGAACAGTCCCGACTTGTCTTCAAGGTCGTGTGCAGTAGGCACGGCATCGCCCATCTTTGCCACGGCTTCCATCAGTCCGCCTTGGTTGTTCAGCACCACAGCAATCACCGTCGTTATTCCGAAGAGCATGATGATGCCCTGAATGAAGTCGTTTATCGCCGTCGCCTTATATCCGCCAAGAATGACGTAGAAGGCGGTGAGCAGAGCCATTATCATGGCGCAGTATTCGTAAGGAATGCCAAATCCCATCTCAAAGAGTTTCGAGATTCCCATATACACGCCGGCGGTGTAGGGAATGAGGAAGATGAAGGCGATTATCGAAGCCGCAACGCGCAGTCCCTCGTCGGCATATCGTGTGCCGAAGAAGTCGGGCATGGTGCGACTTTGTATGTGTTGAGTCATCTGCTTTGTGCGCTTGCCCAGCACGAGCCAAGCCAACAGCGAACCGATGATGGCGTTGCCCACGCCAATCCACGATGCCGACATTCCGTATTTCCAGCCGAACTGTCCTGCATATCCAACGAAAACCACGGCAGAGAAATAAGACGTGCCGTAGGCAAAGGCTGTGAGCCAAGGACCAACGGAACGACCGCCGAGAACAAAGCCGTCAACCGACTTCGCCTGCTTGCGTGAGTAAACTCCTACTGCCACCGTGACGCAGAGGAATATGATTGTCAAAATTATCTTTATAAACATATCTTTTATTGTTGGGAAGTTAAAGGAGTTAAAGGAGTTAAAGGAGTTCAGGGAGTTAAAGACATTAGTCTGAGCCTCAGTGACTTCGTCTCTCCCCCTTGGGGGAGCTGGAGGGGGCTTCTCCTATTCCTAAAATGCTACTTGTACTTGTGTCTGAATGATGCTTTGGTTGTCGCCTTGCAGAGCCTTCATCGCGTCGCTTCGAAGGCTGTATGTGTATTGCGCCTGGAGGCGGCATTTCTTGAATATCCAGTACTGAAGTCCTGCCATGAGGTTTGTCTTCTTTATTTTGGCGTCTGTGTTGTAGTTCATGTAGTCTGCCATTGCCACTACGTCAAGTCCCTTGTACACGGGAATTGCCGTCGAGATGTAGGCACCGAAGCTGCCGCAGTCGCCGTCCTTGCCGCCAAGCGCCTCAGTACGTATCATCGCGCAGCGGTTTTTGTGGTAGTCTGTGCCGCTCTTCTTCGATTTCCATTCCATGCCCACGGCATAGCGGTTTTGGCGGTATGTCTCGCCTTCCATCACCGTGAGGTTATAGTCCGATGCCTTTACTGCGCAGCCGTAGCCGAGCTGTCCCGACACAGAGGCGCGGAAGCGCGGGTCGGGCCTGAACTCCAACTTTCCTATCACGTTCTTGCGGTTGTCTCTGTCGGCAGTGTTTGTCTGTCCACCGTTGACCACCTCAAGCACATAGCGCAGCTTTCCCTTGAACAGGTCGCCGTAAGCCATCAGTCCGAGGTCGCGTCCTGCGGGGTTGCCCATCAACGGATCGGCACCGCAGAGCCAATACACACTTTGCGACATCGGACCGATGCTCTCAAGCACTGTTGGCGACATCGGGTTCTCCATAGACAGCTCAATCTTCGACTGTCCGAAGCGCACGTTGAAAGCCTTTGATGGTCGGTATTCAAGGTAGTACTCCTGCATGTCCTTGCTCTTGAAGTCGTGCATGAAGAAAGCGTAGAACTCCGGCGTTATGTTTGCTGCCACCATGAGTATTGCACGCTTCATGTCGAATGTGTTTGTGTTCTGCCCTTCTTCGGGCATCGTTGCTGTGTAGCCTGCCTGTGCGTAGCCGGTCACCTTCACTCTCGAAGCCACGGCTTCCGCCCAGTACTTCAGGTCTTTCTCGTCGTTTGTCTCTGGCGGACTGGTTGTTTCCGCCCAGGTCATTGTTGCCGCCATCATCAGTGCCGCAACGATTGTTGTAGGTCTTTTCATTTGTTTATATTTTAGTTATGCTTCGCAAGTAATCGACTTCTTGTAGTTTAAGGTGGTCCTCTTCCTTAACTAAAATTATTTCAGTTCTTCTTCAGTTATATAATCCAGTTTGTTCAGCATTACAATTTCCTCTGCCTTGTCGTTGTCATCGACTTTCAGTACCACGATACCGTTGCCTTCAAACATGAATGAGTACATGTATTTTATGGTCACTCCCGCCTTGGTTATCTTTTCCACTATTTCCGCTGCCGCTCCGGGTTGGTTTGTGGCAAGGCGGATGGCATAGACGTTGGTTATTGTTGCTGAGATATTCTTGTCGCGTAGCAGTTTGAATGCCTTTTCGGTGTTGTCGCAGATGACGCGATAGATGCCGAAGCCGTCGGTATCGCCCAAAGTGCTCACTACGATGCTGATGCCATTGTCGCGCAGCATCTCAAGAACGCGTAGCAGTGCGCCGCTGCGGTTCTCCATGAAGATTGATAGCTGTTTTATTGTCATAGTTGTATTTTTTTTTAGTTGACAAGTAAACAAGTTGACGAGTTGACGAGTTGTTACCGCTTTCGCACATAACTTGTTTACTTGTCAACTTGTTTACTTGTCAACTGAACTCCACTTGTCAACTGATTACTTGTACACCGTTCTCTTATCCACAACTCTCACGGCCTTTCCTTCGCTTACGGGCAGTGTGCCTTTTGGTACGAGCTTTACGATAGGAGTGAGCAGGATCTCGTCCTTTAGGGCGCGAGTTATCTGCTTCTGCAAGGCGGTGAGGCGCTGGAAGTCGTCGGTGAAGAGCTGTTCGAGTTCCACCTCTACCGTCATGTTGTCGTTGTTCTCGTCGGTGGTCAGCGTTATGAGATAGTTGTTTGCCAACTCCTTGAACTGCATCAGTATCTTCTCAATCTGTATCGGGAAGATGTTTACGCCACGAAGCACCATCATGTCGTCAGAGCGTCCGCGCATACGGTCGAGCCTTACATGGTTTCTGCCGCAAGGACATGAGCGTCCGAGGACTCTCGTCAAGTCGCGTGTTCGGTAGCGCAGCAGCGGCATTGCCTCGCGGTTGAGCGTGGTGAGAACCAGCTCGCCGATCTCGCCGTCGGGAACAGGCTCAAGGGTTTCGGGATTGACAATCTCCACGATGTAGTAGTCTTCCCAGAAGTGCAAGCCGTTTTGCTCCTTGCACTCGAAGCCCACACCGGGACCGCACATCTCCGACATGCCGAAGGAGTTGTAAGCCTTCACGCCCATCATTTCTTCAATGCGCCTGCGCTGTTCCTCAGAGTGCGGCTCTGCACCGATGGCAAGCACGCGCAGACGAGTGTCACGACGTGGGTCTATGCCTTGCTCCACCATCACCTCGTGCAGACGAGTGACGTAGGAAGGAACGGCGTGGACGGCAGTCGTTCCGAAGTCGGTCATGAACTTTATCTGTCTGAGCGAGTTGCCCGCAGCGGCAGGTACGGTGAGCATGCCGATGCGTTCGGCTCCGTATTGGAATCCAAGTCCACCGGTAAACATTCCGTAGCCCGACGAGTTCTGGAACACGTCGTCGGGGCGCAAGCCAACCATCCAGAGATTACGTGCCACTTGGTTTGCCCACTCATCAAGATCTTTCTGTGTGTGCAGTATAACGGTCGGATTGCCTGTCGTACCCGACGAGGAGTGCAAGCGCACGCACTCTGTCAGCGGCACTGATGCAAGGCCGAAGGGATAAGTGTCGCGCAGGTCTTGCTTTGTGGTGAAGGGCAGGCGGCGTATGTCGTCAACGCTTGTAATGCTTTCAGCCGTGACGCCAGTCTTTTCCAGTCGTTCCTTATACACGGGATTGTTCATGCAGTGCTCTACTGTAGCTTTCAGTCGCTTCACCTGCAATGCCTCAATCTCCTCCCTCGACATGGTTTCCAACTCAGGGTCGAGGTATTCTGATTTCCAGTCAGGTAGTGGTCTTCTGTACATAGTTTTATTTTAGATAGTTGACGAGTTGACCAGTTGACAAGTAAACAAGTTATTTGTATTGCAACTGTCATCTATCAACTCGTCAACTGAAATCAACTTGTTTACTCGTCAACTCGTTTTACTTGTCAACTGAACTTCCCATATCAAACGCCTTTAGGTTTGCTTCCACCACGGCTTCGCCTTTTCGGGCGAATATCGTGGTTACGGCGTTGCGCAGGGCTTCTGATGAAACTATCTCGATGTATTTCGCTGCCATTCCGAGCAGCACTACGTTGGCGGAACGTGCTGAACCAGCCTCCTTTGCCACGTTCTCTATGTCGAGCATCACCACCTTGTTGGGCAGCGAGTTCAGCTCATCGAACAGAGCTTGCTCCTCCGGATAGTTTGGAATGTTGACGAAAGGTTTGTTGCTCGTCACTATCACGCCATCCTTGGCGAGATAAGGCAAGTAGCGCAGTGCCTCCATCGGTTCCATGGAGATTATCACGTCAGCGCCGCCTTTCTGAATCAAGTCGCTGTAGATTGTCTCTGTCGAGAGGCGCAGGTTCGACTGTACGTCGCCACCTCTTTGGCTCATTCCGTGTACCTCAGCCTGTTTCAGGTTGATGTTCGCCTTTGTCGCTGCCTCGCCTATTATTGTAGCGATAGAAAGGATGCCTTGTCCTCCCACACCGCAAAGTATTATATCCTTTTTCAAAACTTTAATTTTTTAATTGACTTTCGTCGAACTTCGTTTCTTAATTGACTTCGTCGATTGCTGGCTTCACTTTGACTTTGTCTTCCTCTGTCGCGACTCGGGATAGCCCAAGCGAGCTTGGCTCTCCTCTCGCTGCTCCATCGGTTCAGCATAGCTCAAGCGAGCTTGGCTCTGCGTTCGGTTCGCGCAGCAATTCTTAATTCTTAATTGACTTTCGCCGAACTTCGTTTCTTAATTTTTAATTCTTAACTCTTAATTTTTAATTCTTAACTCTTAATTTTTAATTCTTAATTCTTAATTTTCTTCTTCTCCCTCGCATGTCGTGCTGCCGTTTGGATGCACTCTCTTCTTGGAATGATTACTGAAACACCGTTGTATTCAATCTCTTCGCGTATGGTGCGCGTAATCTCCTCCATGTTCTTCGGCAGAGGCACTACCACGCGAACGTGCTCTGGCTCAACGCCAAGTCCGATGCAGATTGCCTCAAACTTGTTTGTGCCGGCAGAATCTTGTCCGCCCGTCATGCCAGTGGTAAGGTTGTCGGAGATAATCACGGTGATGTTCGACTTGTCGTTCACAGCGTCCAATAAGCCTGTCATTCCCGAATGGGTGAAGGTAGAGTCGCCTATCACGGCAATGGAAGGAAATAGTCCTGCATCGGCAGCTCCCTTTGCCATTGTTATCGAGGCTCCCATGTCAACACAGCTCGACAATGCCTTGAATGGAGGCAGAGCACCGAGAGTGTAGCAGCCGATGTCGCCGAAGATGCGGTGATCGGGATATTCCTCTGCCACCTTGTTCAGTGCGGCATACACGTCGCGGTGGCCGCAGCCTTGGCAGAGTTGTGGTGGACGTGCGGCGAGATTCTTTGCTGCGGGCAGTGTTTCCGGCTGTTTCACGCCGATGGCAGCCGCTACGCAGTCGGGCGTCAGCTCGCCAGTGCGTGGTAGTGTTCCTGTCAGTCGTCCCGTCACGGTGTAGCCTGTGCCGAGTATTCCCTTCACAGCCTCTTCCACAACAGGTTGTCCGTCTTCCACAACGAGCAACTTGCCGCTCTCGCGTGCCAACATCTGTATGCGCTGTTCGGGCAGCGGATATTGCGACACCTTTTCTATATTATATAGAGCGCGCTTCTCTTCTGGCAGTTGTGCGATGGCTTCCTTCACATAGTTGTAGCCAATGCCACAAGCCACGATGCCCGTCTTTTCTTCCTTGTTGTCGCTGTCGCTGTATTCGCTCTTGTTGAACGCCGACGTGTTGCTTGCCATCAGCATCTCGTCCTGCTTGCCGATCAGCGCGTCGTATTTCTTGCGTGCGATGCCAGGCAGCAGCACCCAGGCGTCGGTCGAAATGTTTATGCCGTTCTCTTCGCGTGGCTCCCTAACCGTCACTGCCGCACGGGAGTGGGCGAGACGCGTCACGACACGCAGTAGCACTGGCTCCTTTATCGCCTCAGAGTAGTCGAAGGCAACGCCCATCATGTCGTAAGCCTCCTGCTGGTTTGAAGGCTCGAACACTGGAATCAGCGCAAACTTGCCGTAGAAGCGCGAGTCCTGCTCGTTCTGGCTCGAATGCATCGAAGGATCGTCGGCGGCAAGCACCACCAGTCCGCCCTGCACTCCAGTAATGGCGCTGTTGATGAAGGCATCGGCGCATACGTTCATGCCGACGTGCTTCATGCACACCAAGGCACGCTTTCCGGCGTATGACATTCCCAGTGCCGCCTCCATTGCTGTTTTTTCATTGGTACACCAGCGCGAGTGTATTCTGCGCTCTTTGGCTAACGGGTTGTTTTGGATGAACTCGGTAATCTCTGTCGAAGGAGTGCCGGGATAGGCATACACTCCGCTCAATCCGGCGTGTATTGCGCCAAGTGCAATCGCTTCGTCTCCAAGAAGAAGTTTCTTTTCCATCTAATGTGTTATTTAGTTTATAATGAAGTTCGTGAATTCTTGCCTTATTTTAGGATTTGGTTGCAAAGATAATGCAAATCGAGAGCAGAACTTGCCAAGCTTGCTTGAGCAATTATGCCGAGATGCAGCTTATCTTCTGGAAAGATAATGCAAATCGAGAGCAAAATCAACAAGCTTGCTTGATTGTTTTGCCGAGATGCAGCTTATCTTCTGCAAAGATAGTGTTTTTTCTTGTATTAACAATAAAAAAACGTTTTTTTTGCACATTTTGTGTGATTTTGTCTGTCAACTCCATTATTGTTTAATAAACAAGAGGAAAAGTAGTCAACATAAAACGTCAAACTGCAAATATTGATAAGCCCATAGTGTTTGCCGTCAATCTACAGTAGGTAATAATCGTGTCTTATTTGCACGGCAAAGAATGTTTGATTAGAAGAAATACGCCCAATAGGAGTTGGGGATAATGGTCTTTAAGCGACCTGTCTCGCCGGCTTTCACCATCCTCATTGCGTCAAAAAATGCCTCGCGCACCTCCTTGCTGATATTGTATTTCTCCATTATCTCAGGCTTCTGGGGAGCTAAAAGCATCAATGCTTCCTCGTAGTAATGGGGAAGACGTTCGCCATGAGCGTACTGTCGGCTTGCAACGATTTGAAAAGCTGGATAGAATTCATTGCCGTCCTTTCGTGCCAAAAGCCCACAGAGGAGATAGTCGGCATACATTCGGTTTTGGGGATAGCGGTCGCACATGGCACCCATAGTGACAAGGAAGTCGTTGGAGAAGAACTGTTCGCCATTAATCTCATAGTTCGGTTTCGCATGCCTTATAGCCTCAAGCTGTGGACGGTGCTCCTCTGCCCAATGCTTCATTACGGTGGAATGACTCAGTATGTCGAGGTATTTTTTTGCTAAAGGATAGTTCTTGGTCTCAAGGCAGGTTTCTGTAAGGCGGCGGAGAATGTTGAAACTGATGCCGAAATTCGACTGCGCCTGTTCTTGAAAAGAGTGGTGTATCACCTCGTTGGGCATACCAAGTTCACGGAAGAGTACTGCATTGAAGCTGTGACAGAGAGGCTCGTCGCGGTCAACGAAAAGGAAGTCCGCGTCGGACATTACTCCGTAAGTGAACATTTTCTCAGCCAGAAGTCCTTTCGCATTTAGAGCCAGCAATGCATATCTGCGGGCTATAAAGCTCTCCTGTGCATGTCGCGGGGTAACGACACGAAGCAGCTCATCCCATTGCCGTTCGTTGGCAAGATATTCGAGCTGGCAATAGTAATGGTGGATATAGTTCCTCTCGTCCTTGAATCCAAGGTTATATACCGAAAGACCGAACAGAGCCAACGACGCTACCGCCGACAACAGCTTATTGCCAAGAAACGAAGGCAAGTGCAGAGGCTGACGATGGCGTAAGGTGGCAAGTTCAACCACTATTGCGAGTGCAAGGCTTGCGGCACACCAGAGAATGGAGTCCTTTAGCGAGGTGTCCCAAAACTGATGGAATAAAAACACTACTACGGGAATAAGCGACAGCCAAAGAAGTCCCTTCGCATTGCGGAACAAACGCACTGTCACCCACATTCCGCAGAGCATTATCAGCATCGGGAATGTCGCCTGTATTGCTGCGCCCGCCACAGGATAATAGTAGAACTGAAGCAGATAGGAACCGATTATCTTGCAGATGTCGTCGGGTAATGTCGAGGCAAGGAATGTTAGGTCTGAAAGGTCGGAATAATAGCTGTAACCCTCAAGCCACAACAGCACATAGTAGTAGCAATGGTACCACACGAACCACAGCCCAATAAACAACACCACAAGATAAATAATCATTAGAAGTGGAAGGGATATCTTTGGAAGCTTCATTTTCTTTGCATTTTTTGTGTAACTCGATTCATTGAATAAGCTTGTCTGGACACTTGAAAAGCTCTACTGTTGACTCTGGCATCTCAATCTTGCCATCGACAAACTCCGGGACATTGAATGACTTCAGTCGAAGTGTATTCAGGCGTGGGTCTTTCTGAGGCAACAGGAAGGGCTTGCAGGCTTTGCCGTCACTGCCGAAATAACCTATGTAAAGACGCGTATAGCGACCATCCAGCCTTCTCGACGAGAACAACATCCATCGTCCGTTTGCCGACCATGAATGAAAACTCTCCGTGTTGTCGCGGTCGTTCCATATCGAAACATCCACAGGCTTGCCTTCTGTCATGTCAAGCATCACAAGGTCTGCCTCGTTGTGCCATATAGGAAACGTGCCGTACTCCGAAAGCGTGAAACAGAGAAAGCGTCCGTCGGGCGACACTCGTGGGAAAGACGCACTGCCGCCGTCATGCATTGCATTATAAACGGTGTCAATCTTTTCGCCAAACGAACAGCTCTTGCTGTCGAAAGCCACACGCACTATGTTGTAGTGAAGGTCTTTGCGTTCGTCGGGCATGTCTTTCGACGTGGCAGAACAGAAATATAGCCACTTGCCGTTGGGCGACCATGAAGGGAAGGTCTCCATCTTCTCATCGTTATTGAATCGAGAGTCTGTAACGATACGATCTGTCTGCGTGTCGTAAATTATAAGGTCTGAGCTTCTGTCGTAAACCTCAATTGGCTGACGTCCCTGACCGTAGAATGACTGGCGAGTGACATTGGAAGCAAAGGCAATGTATCTTCCCTCTGGATGCCACGCAGGATAGACTGCACTCTTCTCGGGTTTCACCTTGCGTGTCTTGCCATTCTCAAGGAATATTGTTCCGCCATTCTCGCCACGGGCGTGAAACATCATGCGCCTCGACGAACGACGGTCGAAGTGGTGGCAGTTGATGCAGGCACTCTTTGTGGTTTTGTTCGATACTATTTCATATTCTTCAAACGACGACATGTCGCGCTCATAGATTCCCATCTGTCGCCAAGCCTCATAGCCTGGCTCTATCAGTCGGTAGGCAATGTAGGGGTCAATGGTGTCAATGGCGACAGCTATGTCGAACGCCTTGTATCTCACTCCGTCAGGCTTTTCCTTGTTCCATGCCGACACCTCCACGTTAAGTCTCTTTCCAGCAGCCTTTCTCGTCATGTTGCGCCATTCGCCAATAGGAATGTCAACAACACCCTCGCTGCCACATACCGTTGCGAGTTCTTCTCCTTCAAGACAGAAGCGTGCCTGAATATGCTCTACATCCTCCATCATGAAGTTCAGTGGGGCAATGTTCGACGGAATGGTCACGTCGCAATAGTCGGGAAAAATCTTCGGCAACGCATCTACACTTTCCGCCGCCTCCCTCTTTCCGGCACAGCCTGTAAACAAAACTATCAGGCCTACCAATATCAAATGTCTTGTATTCATAATTGCAAACAATAACAAGGATATTCTTTTCGTAACTTGAACTAATCTTTCTTCACACCTACTACTTGCTCAGGCTCCTTCTTCGGAAAGCTCTTGCTGAGAGGACCGTAAACAGGATGTGACTCAACGAGTTTGGGATTATGTGTCAAAGGAAGTGTCTTTTCTGCCCAACGGCGATAATATGTGGCATCGCGAAGTACATAGAGATATTTTCTTGCTAAACGACAATGACCGCTTACAAGCTCTGTTTCTGCCAGTCGCCTGATGACGCGACCGCTCTGGTTGTTGTTGCCAACGAGCTGCTTGTACTCGAAGGCAAACCGGCGCGAGGCGTTTACCATTCCAAGATAATAGTACAAATCGCTTTTCATCAAGATGTTTGTCGGATTGTCGAGGTTGCTGTATATGGAAACAAACTCTGTCATCTCCTCATTGCTTATCATTCCCTTCTTCCATTGCGCCAGTCGCACGGCGGCGACACTGGCAGGTGCGGACGGCATTTTTCCGGAAGCCTTGGCGACAATCTCTCCCCATTCCTGCTGACGCACAAGCATGGAATACTCCAGCTGATCGTAAATATCAGAGGTAAACCATTCGCGGGGAAGGAACACCTCGGGATCACGATAATAGTCGATTCCGCGTACAATCCTCGTAAAGGGATAAGGCAACAGCGAATAACTGAAAGTCAGCTCCGCAACTCCCACAAGAGCGACAAGCAATGTGAATGACAGCGCACGGAACTTGCTCACACTTCCAATCACAAGACGGCACATAATGCAGATAGCTCCAACAATGGCTAATGGACCAACTAACCAATAGCCGACAACTGCCACAAACAAGGAATAACTTGCGGCAAGATTACGCTTGTGTGGGGTGAGAACCATCATTCCTAATGTCATAACAAGCGCCACGGAAAAGGTGGTCATCAAGTCCTTGTCGCCCATCAATGTCCATACAATGATGGGAGTCGTAAACGACAAAAGGAAATTGCGCATCGTACCCTTCACTCCACAACGTTTTTGCAGAAGCCACGTGAACTGCTGCATAAGAAGCATCAGCAACGAGAGGAGCAATGCACCGAGAGAAAGGTTTACATAATGCTGCACTATCATCTCCGCCAAATAGCGGGCAACACCTCCCGGCTCGACTATCCGTTCCATCAGATAATCGACATTCCAAAGGAACAGCTGCATCTGCTCGTGGTATGCCAATGCACAAGGATAAGCGTATCGCCAAAACAAGAACGACATCAATACAAATCCTATTGCGACTATAAACTTTGTCTTATCTACTCTACTCATTCACTCTTCACTCTTAATTCTTAATTCTTAATTCTTAATTTTTAATTCTTCATTCTTCATTCTTCATTTTTAATTCTTAATTCTTAATTTTTAATTCTTCATTCTTCACTCTTCATTCTTCATTTTCACTCCCCATTCCACTCGTTTCATACTGTTGATATAATGACGCATATCCTCTATCTCAACCTTCTTCTGCGTAAAGTCGGGAGTGTTGTATGAAAACATCCTTAGCAGATTGTCCTCCCTGGGCTTGCGCTGCGGCAGTAGGAAAGGCTTGGTGGAACGACCATGACTATCGACCATGGCAAGATATATGCGAGTGTAAAGAGCATCATCACGGCGACTGGTAAACAGGAACCAGCCTCCACTCTTGCTCCAGTTGTGGAAGCTGTCGGTATCATCGCTGTTGGCGTCCGTCAGGGGCCACGAACGAAGTGTCTTCAAATCAAGCAGCCAAAGGTCGGACTCTGGATGCCATATAGAGAAATAGCCATAGTCGAGGGCAGTGAACATCAGATACCGTCCGTCGTATGAGGGTCGAGGCCACGAAATGCTCTTGCCCATCGCCTCGGCACTAATGAGGGTGTCCACCCGCTCGCCCAACGTACCTGTATTAGAGTTAAAACCTATTCGGCAAAGACTGTAACGGCTCTTGTCGTAGTATTTCTTCGGGTCAAGATACGGGACGGTGATATAATATAGTGTCCGACCGTCGGGAGAGAACACAGGACAGTTCTCCATCTGATCCTTAGTGGCAAGTCTTGCATCGACAATCGCACTATGGGTCTTCGGGTTATAGATAAAGATATCTGACTTCGTATCAAAATACTCTATGCGCTTTTTAGCCGTAACATGGAATATTTGCTGTGTCTCGTTGGTACTGAAAGCAATATACTTTCCTGTAGGATGCCAACAAGGGAACACCATCGGCCCGCCTATGGAATCGTTTCTTGATTTCATGTATTCGTCCTTTCCGTTATGGCGTATTATCGTAGCCCCTTTCTCTCCACGTATGTGCATGACAAAGTCGTCGGGATTCGTTGCATTTGGGGTATGGCAGTTTACACATGTTCCCGTCACCTCTGTAGTCCTGTATATGGCACTCTCTGTGAAGTCGGACAGGCAGCGCTGGAATATTCCCTGCTTGCCATAAATCTCATATCCCGGGGCCACCAACCTGTAAGTGATTCCCCATTCCTTTATTGGCTTATTGCTGACATATATGTCAAACGGAAGGAAGCGCACCCACTTTCCGTCTTTCTCGGCAGAAACCGTAATGGATAGTTTTCCTCCCTTGTTGTCGGTCGTCAACTTATGCCACTCGTCAATGTCAAAGTCGGCATACTCGCCAGAACATTCCATTTCTCCCTTGACGGAACCTTGAACATGTACTTCCATAGAAGAATAGCCATCATCCTCCATACAGAAATTCAGGGGAGCGATGTTCGACGGAATGGTCACCCCGCAATAGTCGGGATAAATCCCAGGCATGTCACCGACGCTTTCCGCCGCATCCCTGTTCCCGCTGCATGCGGTCGGTATCACCAACAGCCCAATTAGGCCTAATACAAAAAATCTTATTTTGACATTCACTTTTCAATAGTTAATTAAACATTATCTCTAACGCATGTATTTATTAACAAATTGAAGGGGACTTAAAATCTCAATATGACTAATTCTGCCTGAGATCTTTCTTCAACCATTTCTATAACAATATTGGTGTCACAGAAGATTCTCATATCCTATATTTTTCTTCCAAATATTCATCTATCATTTTTTCGCAGGGAATATCAGAAGTCAAAATGCCACGCAATTATATTGTTTGCAAAGATACGCATTATTCTCTAAACCTCCAAACATTTGAAGAAGAAAATGTAACATGGGCCGTGTCTCCCGACGCAGCCCATGTTTGGATAAACATTTATCCCCTTTGAAGTATTAATAAAAACCTAATTGCTTTCCATTTTGCATACTACTTACCCTGCAAACCGTCGGCAAAGCCGGCATAGGTGTGCTTGCGGTAGTAGTTGGCATCCCAAAGGCCTACAGGCTCGCCTCCGCGCCAACCGCCACTGGCTGGTGCGTCGGTGGCGCACCACTGGCAGATGCCCCACTGCTGGTCGGCAGGAATGATGCGGAGATATTCCGATACGACGAACTTGTACAGGTCTGCCATTGCCTTGTGCTGCTCCTCGGTGACGTCGGCTGTCTTTACGGTATTGCCGTTGGCATCGACCAATCCCATGTCAAGTTCAGAAACTCGGCAGAGCTTGCCAGAGGCGGCTATCAGCTCAAACATCTGTGTGATGTGCTTCTTCTTGCTCTCCTGAGTCTGAGGATTCATGTAGCAGGAGATGTGCATCTGAGTGCCGATACCGTCGATCTTCGTCACGCCGTCGGCCTCCCAACGCTTAATCCATGCAATGAGACTCTTCACCTTGCCGTTGTTGTCCCAGTCGCTTTCCAGGTTATAGTCGTTGACGAACAGCTTCAAGTCGCTTGGAGTGCCACCATTAGCCTCGAAGTGCTTGCGAGCGCTTGCCACTGCAGTACGAACATAGTCGAGGTCGCCAAGGTAGTCCTGCCAGTAGAAGGCATCGCCGCCTACGTCCCATGTGCCGCCGGGCTTATAGCCCTCGGAGTGCTGGAGTGCAAACACACCCTCACTGTCAGCATTGCCTCCAGAGATAGCCTCGTTTACAACGTCCCAAGCCTTAACCTTACCATCACAGGCGGTCATCATAGCTCCAATCCACTTGTCCATTGCCCAAGCGAGCGTGTCCTTCTTCTCCTCGGCAGTGAGAGGAATGGTATTGCCTGATGAGATAGTGTACCAATGGATGTCGGCGAAGTAGTAATCTACTTGGTTCTTGTTGACATTGAGGTTGAACGCTATCGACTTCATGCCGTCACCTTCTGCAGGTATGGTTCCCTTCTTCTCGTAATACTGCCATTCGGTTGTGAAGCTGGGGTTGCTTGGCAACATCTGCCAGTGCTTGTAGCCTCCAGGCTCTCCATGGCACTGTGTCTCACTGGTGGCAGCCTCAGAAGCCTTGTACCAGAACGAAATCTTGTATTCTTCACCACCAGACCAAGACCTGTCGGGAGTGTAGATGAAGAACTGGGTGTCCCAAGAGTTTGCGGGATTGGCAGTAGAGGTTATCTTAATGCAGTTCTTGCCTTCCGGACCACCAGAGATAGGACTGCCGGCAACATCTGCCTTACCGGGTTCGCGAACGACGAAGTTGTCCATCGACTGTCCCACTGCCATCTCGCCATTGGTGAGCTGGTCGGTGAACACCTCAAACACAGGTGCCTCGCCATGAGTAACCTTTACCCACTGTATTTCTACTGTTCCGTCAAATACGCCTGGCTGGAACACAGAGAACGAACTGGTGTTGTCGCCGGAATTGATGGTTACCGACTTCTCCTCCCATTCGGTAGAGATTTGCATCTTCTTCTCGCCAAGGGCGCCCCAGTTACCAAACTGCACATTGATTTCATGGTCCTTGGAAGCACGGATCATTGCCGTAATCTTGTAGTCGGTATTAGCCTTAGTGGCAACACCGTCAATCACGAAATACTGGTGCCATGAATCCGGACAGTAGCTTGTGAGCACACCATTGATGATATCAGGCTCATAACCCATCACATAATAAGGGAACTTGGTGTCTTCAGAAAAGTTCTTGACCTTGTCTTCCACTTCATTCTTTGCATTGGGATCAACCTCCAACTCCTTGTCGGCGATAAGCGAGCTGAGCCACTTGATGGGCTGCTGTGAGTGCCATGCAAGGGTATGGCCATAGACGTTCATTCCTGCATTTGTTGCATTGTTGACGAACTCCGTAACGGTGCCGAAGCTCATGTTTCCCTTTTCATCTACACACGATGCCATCTTCATGGCATTGCCGGTGACCAGCTCGTCGAAGTTGGAGTTGGCGAGGGCATAGACGAGTTCCTGATTGTTGTAGTCGCTTGCGGCAATAGCCAATCCCAACTTGAAGTTAGGATACTTTGAGCGGTCAACGTAGTCCTTCAATGTAGCATATTCAGACAGGTATTCATATCCTTCCTTTTGCGGATTGCCACCATCATATACTCGGTCCCAAGTATCAGCACACGAAGCCAATAGCATGGCTCCAAATGCCGTGATTATTAATTTGCTTTTCATTGTCACTAATGTTTTTACTTATTGTAAATCGGTGAAAACTCCTCTACGGTCACACCTGAGCGCTGCCAAATGAGATTGTCGGTAGTTTCTGCCGTAAAGCCACCACCGAAGTCAACCTTATACGAGAGGTCAATCATGTCGCGGTCTTTCTCGTTCCATGCTTTCTTGGCTCCGTCGTCCTCCCACTTGCCCGTGCCTGTGGCTGTTACGCCTTCAGTGGCTGAAGTGATGGTGCAGTTGTCAGAGCCGTCGAAGGTGAGCAGAATGTCTGCGGTGAGAGTCTTGGTCATAACCTTATCGTTGCCGTCAGCATCTTTTCCCCAATATTCGAAGGAATAGCTGACCGTGAGGATTGACTGTGAGAGCGACTTTGTCTTGATCTGAATCACGTTGCGCTTCTCTACCGATGCAGCCTTGCGCTCCTGTGTCTTCTGACCGACCTCGTCGTTTATCACGTCCTTGCCTTCAGCAAGCCAATAGCCTGAGTATTTGTTGAGATACTTCACGCAATACAGTACATAGTCCATTGGCTTAACTTTCCATGCACTTTCGTCCAAGCGCCAGGGAGTAGCACCCTCTTCATTAGGTGTGCCTGTGAGGATTCGTGTGAATCCCGTCTGGGTTGTCATCACCAAAGGAATGACATACACACCATTTGCACCATCGGGGTCATTAAAGAAGGCATCGGTAAGCTGCACCTCTGTAGATCCGTTATATGTGCCATTGAACGCCAGGTTGGTGGTAGAAAGCGTATAGTAGCTTTCAGGCATTGCCTTGACAGGAGTGCCGTCGGCAAAGGTAAGTCCATTTACAAGGCTATTGTCAACAGCCACCTGCACACTGCCGTTGGATCCATTGTAGGAGCCGCCGAAGGTGGCCATTATCTTACACTTGTGCTCTTTGTCGAGCGTAGTGTCATATTCATCGTCTCCCATTACGAGTGTACGGACAGGATACTGATATGGGAAATATACAGTCTGCTCCTCATAATCAGGGAACTCGTTGTCGCCGTTCTCGCAAGAGGCGAAGCCCAATGCCAAGACTGCGGCTGACATATATTTAAAGAACTTATTTATTTTCATAACTCTTAATTTTTAACTCTTAATTCTTAATTTCCCAACTACCATCCATAGTTTTGCAGGAGATTACTCCACTTCAAAGTCTCTGAGTAAGGTATCGGACAATAGTACATATAGTCCTCGTAGTTACGCTTCTCTACGTCTATTACCTTATAGTTAAGGGTGCCGTCAGCATTTGTCGTGATGTTCACGCCCTTGGCAGTTTCGTTAAGAGGTGCCAACCAGCGGCGCAAATCCCAGAAGCGGTTGTTCTCGAAGCAAAGTTCAAGGCGACGCTCGTTGCGGATAAACTCGCGCATCTTTTCCTTCGTTGCGGCACACTCCTCAAGGTATGGGTCTTCGCCGTTGATGTCGCCAATGCCCACACGGCTACGGAGAGCCTTGATAACATCGTATGCAGAGTAATCGGCACCGCCGACCTTTGCCTTCGGGCCTTCTGCCTCGTTGGCAGCCTCGGCATAATCGAGGAATATCTCTGTTGCGCGAATGCGGAGCTGCAAGTGGTTGAACGTTGAAGAACCGTCGTTGCAGTTAACGTCAGAACGCAGGAGCTTTCTCAGATAATAGCCTGTGACAGTTGACTTGCCGTTCTCCTTGTTTATACCGTCAAGTGTCGGTGAATCCTGTGCGGTGTTGATGACAGTGTTGTTGTGTCCCATTGTCGCACCGTTGACGAGGATGTACATCTTCAGACGTGGGTCGCGTCCCTCGTAAGGGTTGTTCGCGTCATATCCCGAACCTGCTGCTGTGATAGGCATACCATTGTCCATGGGGAATGCATCGACGAGGTTCTGTGTCGGGTTAACACGACCGCTACCGAAAATTGAAGGAGGATAGTTGTTTGTCTCGTAGCTTTGGGTCTTGTTGATGTTTGCACGCCAGATGATTTCCGACGGTGCATCATCGGCAGCTCCGAAATTGTTGAGGAACGTTGTGTTGTCGAAGATTCTCCAACCGTCGCTCTGCATGTTTGCAAGACCTCCGAACTTGGCGAGACAGTCGGCTGCCAACTTCGCCGCTTCTGCGTATGTGCAGGCACCTGCCTTACTGTAGGCGGGAGATGCTGCGAGAATGGCAAGCTGAGCCTTGAAAGCAGCGATGATGCGACCGTCAATCTTACCACGGTGATGGTCGCCAAATGCCTTGTTGTATCCTGTCATGTCAGCACCTATGCTGGTGTATTTGGCAGGAATCTGAGAAGCGTCGCTGATTGTCTTGTACTGCTCTGGAAGATATTCCAGTGCCTTGTTCCAGTCGGCCATGATAAGGTCGTAGCACTCCTTGAATGTCAGACGCGACTCGTTGAAGTCGGCGTTTCCATCAACATATTCAAGGTGCATAGGTATGCCGAGGATTTCGCCATCCTTCTCTGCCATACCAGCATGGGCACGGAGGGCATAGAAATGGTGCAGGCCACGCAGTGCGTAGGCATTGCCGAGATAGTTGTCGATGAACATCTGGTTGACGCTCTCGTCGGTGTAAGACCACTCCACCTTGTCGGCATTGGCAATCATGAGATTACAATACTGTATGGCATGGAACGCATCGTCCCATCTGCTCACTGGGTTCATGTCTGCCGCCCAAGCTCCGGTAGCCATTTTCTTATAGCTGTTGGTAGCATCGTTCGACACTGCGTCGTCAGTGGCAAGGTCGGACTGTGGCATGTCGCTATATGGCAGCACGAGATAGGCATTGTCGAGCACACCACGGGCAAAGTCGGCATCCTTATACATTGACGAGATGTCCTGGTTGTTCTCGTTAGCCGGTTCGAAGAGGTCGTCGCACGAAGCGAGAGCCATCGTTGCTGCGCTAATTAGGATTATATTTTTCAGTTTCATATTTTCTTCTTTATTATTTTTGAATTTTGAGTTTTGAATTTTGAAACGAAGTTCGACGAAGTCAATTGTTGCTCTTCGAGCAATTTTCAATTATTCAATTCTGAATTCTCAAATCGCAGCGAAGCGAGAATAACTCTTAACTCTTAATTCTTAACTCTTAATTCTTAATTCTTTTAAAATGCAACTTTGAAACCAAGATTATAGAAACGTGTCTGAGGAGATGATCCAACACTCATTTCAAGAATCTCGCGCTCCTTGGCTATGGTAAGGAGACTGTTGCCGCTTACATAGACCTGCACTCCCTTGACAAAGCTGTTGCCGAAGAGCTTCTTGTCGAAGTCGTATGTGAGCTGTACCTTGTTGAGGTCGAAACGAGATGTCGAGTACATCCAGAAGTCTGAGGTCACGAAGTTGTTGGCACCGTTACCTGTAGTCAGACGAGGATATGTAGCTGTGCTGGCTGTCTCTGGAGTCCAGCGGTCGCGCACTGCTGCCGAATACTTGTCCTCACCCTTCACCCACCAGTAGCTGTTGTTGCGAACGCCATTTGCGCCGAAGCTGCCTGTGCCGAGCACGAAGAGAGTGAAGTTCTTGTATTTCAACGTAACATTGAGACCGAGAGTTGAAGGTGCGCCATACCAGCCACCCTTGCCGAGTTCCACCTGGTCCTTGTTGTCAATCACGCCGTCGTTGTTCTGGTCCTTATATTTCAAGTCGCCAGGGGCGATGGTCTGACCGAAATACGATTGGTCGGCAGAAGCTGCGATGTCTGCCTCGTCCTGGAAGAATCCAAGGCACTCATATCCCCAGATAGTGTCGAGAGGCTTGCCCTGACGATACTGATAGGCATCGGCATAGTTGGTGTCGTCGCGCTTGGTTGCCTTAGTGGTGTAGTAGGTGTAGTTGGCACCAACCTGGAAACCGAAGTCGCCAAAATCCTTCTTGTAATTGAGAGAGATGTCGAAACCGGTGCGTTTGTCGTCGTTGAAGTTGATGTAAGGACGGAAGGATGACTCTGGATAATATACCATGAAGTAGCTTGGCATCTGGTTTGAAGCCGTGATGATCTGTCCTGTCATCTTACTAATGAAGAACGAAGCGTCGAAAGAGAGGGCACGGTCGAGCAGCGAACCACGGAGGTTGACAGAGAACTCCTTGCGGTGGATATAGCCGAGATCATCGTTACCGCCACGCTTTGACTGTACGCCTGAGTGTCCGGAAAGACCGTTCCAGTCCCACCAACCGCCACTCTGGTAAGCGCCGAGATACATATAGTAGTCGTCGATGCCGAGGTCGGTCACCAGGTTACTGTAGCTTGCACTAAGCACGAGTTCGTTGAATGCGCTGTCCTTCATGAAGTCCTCACCGGCAATGTTCCAGCCAAGAGTGAGCGATGGCGAAAAGCCTGCACGCTTGCCTTCGGGGAGCTTGGCTGACCAAGGGGCGGCAATGGCGAAGTCGGCGTAATACTTGCGGTCGTAGTTATAACCGAGCTGAAGACCGAGGTTTGCGTTCGACACCTTGTGATATACTCCTGATTCTGACTGCTGATAGCCGTTGGCTACGAGCATTGCACTTACATTGTGAATGTCGGCGAATGTGCGTGCATAGTCGAAGTGGGCGTTGAAAGCAATCGTCTGGTTGTCGTAAGAGCCGGAGATGTTCTGTGAACCAGAGTGCTTGTCAACAGTATCATAGGTATTGAGGGCAACAATTACGTCCTTGCCGTTATACTCGCTCCAAGTCGGAGTGAATGTGGCGTAAGAGTCGTCGAACGACGTGGTGTAGGCGGTACGGTAATCGACAGCCACCATCGTGTGGAAGCTGAGTCCCTTCGTAACCGAACTGAGGTCAACATCGACACCTGCGTCAAACTGGAACTGGCGGCTTGTCCATGTGTTCTTGCCGGCGAAATAGTAGTCGGCGAAGATGTTGCTGAGGTCGGTCTGTGAACCTCCGAGGAAGCAGCCGTTGACGTAGTTCTTTGTCGTACCTATCAGGGTCGTTGCCTGAAGCGCATTCTCGTCAATATAGGACAGAGGAATCAGCGGAGCCACACGGTTGGGACGGAATGTTGCGGCTGCCGACCAATACGAACCGCCGTTAGCCGACTTGGAGTTATAGTAAGTGGCATTGGCGTTGACGTATGCATTGATGTGTTTGTTGAGCTTCACATCGACGTTACCGCGAACATTGAAGCGGTCAACATAGTTGTTCTTCGCCTCGCCGAACTTCAGAAAATCGCCCTGACGGTAGTAGCTCACGTTGGAATAGAACTTGGCACGATCGTTGCCGCCCTCTATCTCGGCTGTCACATCGGTGCGGTTGTAGCTCTTCTTGATGAACTCAGAAGAGTAGAACTCTACGTCGGGATAACGGTAGGGATTAGCACCAGAGGCATACTTTGCAATGGTCTCCTGACTATAAAGAGGGTCAAGTCCGTCGTTGGCACGCGCCTCATTATACAAGTTCATGTATTCGGCAGAACCGAGATACTCTGGATAGGACTTTGCCACATTCCAACCAGTGTTTGCACGGACGTTTACCGAAAGTCCGTTGTTCACCCTTCCGCGCTTTGTGGTGATGAGTATGGCACCATTTGCCGCCTTGCTGCCATAGAGTACGACAGCCTGCGCTCCCTTGAGGAAGGTGATTGACTCTATCTCGTCGGGCTTTACGTTGTTGGCTTCACGGGGCACACCGTCGATAAGTACAAGCTGGTCGGTATATCCCCACATTCCGGCTCCATTGTAACCGGACACATAGCCCTGCATGTTGTCAAGACTATAGGTATTGTAGTTCTTCTCCATCAATTCTCTGACATTGACGGTCGATACACCACCCATGATGTCCTGTTTTGCGACCTTGCGGAAAGCAACATTGACAAGAGTGCTGTCTTCAGCCGTCTCCTGAGCCGATGCCGGTGTGGCAACAGCACAGATGGCAAGAAGCGCGAGAAGATTATTTGATATCTTGTTCATAATTATTCTTTCGTTTTCAATTAATTTATGTTACCTTTACCATCCGGGGTTCTGTCCGAAGTCTGCATAGAGATAGACATCGTCGTTAGTGAATGGGAACAGATAGTGCTGCTTGCTGAACTGACGCTCAACGATAACCTCCTCGCTCCATCCTGTCACCTCGGCATCACGTGGGTCGTTCTTCTTGTAGTCGAAATTGCCTACACGACGGAACTCCTGAGAGGTCTTGATGTTGTAAGGATACTCGGTGAGCAGCAGCCAACGCTGAAGGTCGTTCCAACGGAAACCCTCGAAGGCAAGCTCGCAGGCACGCTCGCGGCGAACTTCGTCGATGAACTTCTTCTGGTCGGCAGTAAACTTGTCGGCAACATGGGCGGCACCCACGCGGTCGCGCAACACGTTGATGGCATCAACGGCGGTCTTGCTGTAATTGTTGCTCCTGTAGCTTGCGCCTGCTGCGGCTGCTCCTGCCTCAGCATACATCAGATAGATGTCGGCAACACGCATATAAGGAAGATAGGTTTGCAGAGCACCACCCCAGTTATACATTCCGTCGTACTTGTTGCACTGGTGAGGAACGAGCTTCTGGCAGAAATATCCTGTACGCGAACCGTTGTTCGGGTCACGCATCTTCTCTGCGTCGGGATCTGTTCCGTTAGCCGACTGCAACGGCAGGTACTGGTAGATGGCATCGTCCTTGCTCGGGTCGTTGTTGATGAACTTGAAGCCGTCGAACATGATGTCATGATAGAATCGAGGGTCGCGGTCCTTGAACGGATGTGTCGGGTCGAAGCCGGACTCTGGGTCGGTCAGAGGCAGACCGTTTGCCATACCGTAGGCATAGTTGATGTAGTTGGCGGTAGGCATGTGAATAACGGCGTCGTGCTCAACAAGACCGTTTATCTTCGGTCCCCACAGCTTTGCAAAGTTCCAGTTTGAACCGTTGACATCTGGCATAGGGCCACGCATGATTGCCTCAACTGTTCCAGGCATCTGCCAGTTCTTACCTGTGGTGTAGAAGATGTCGGAGTAGTTGGTCGTGCTGGCATTCTTGTCCATCGTGTGGTTGTAAATGTCAGAATAAGCATACTCTGCGAGAGCGTATGGGGTTGTGCCACCCTCAATAAGGCTAAGTGCCTCGCCAAGGGCGTCAGCCGCACGCTTTGCCAATGCTGCGTCATACTGGTAGGTAAGGGTCAAGTTGCCCGAACCTGTTGATGCGCCATGAACATTGAACGGAGAAGCTGCCCAAAGCAGCACCTTTCCAAGATAACCAAGCGCACAAGCCTTTGTGATGCGCAGGTCGTTGTGTCCCTTGGTGCGCAAGCCGGCAGGGTGGTTATCCCAATTGGCAGGCAACAGGTCGGCGGCACGACGATAGTCCTCTGCACACTTCTCTGCACACTCCTGGAAGGAGAGGCGCGGCAGATTCAGTTCGTCACTTGGCTCAAATGCCTTGTCAATGTATGGCAGACCTCCGAAAAAGTTCATAAGCTCATTGTGCCACCATGCACGGAAGAACAGGAGCTGTCCCTCAATGACATTCTTCTCGTCAGTCGAACCCTGGAACCTGTCAAGATTCTCCAGACCGATGTTGCAGTGGCGGATGCAGAACCATGCGTGCTCCAACGAGTGAGCGAACTTGTCTGAGCTTGTTGCATCGAGACTACCTGAATGAAGGAAAGTCTGTGAATTGCTATACCAATCGCGGTAGTTGCCGAGATCCATCTGGTGGGTAAGGTGAGAGTCGCCAAGACCGGCGTTCATTATTTCGTCGTCACCCCAGTTGAATGTACAGCACCAGAAATTTGACTCCTTGTTAGGGATGCAGTTGTAGTTTAGCTCAACAAATCCCTGGAAATGGGTGAAGTCGGTGAAGATGGCATCGCCGTCAACATCCGAGTCGGGATTCTTGTCGAGATAGTCGGTACATGAGGAGAAACCGGCTACCAAGGCGAATGTCATTACACCTTTATATATATATTTATTTAAAAAGTTTTTCATTTCCGATTTCATTTTTTAGAGATTAAATTTGATACCGAAGTTGATACGCTTCATTGTTGGGTATGCTCCTGTAGCACCACCATAGCTTGAGAAGTTCGACTCACGGTCGTCAGGCATGCGAGTCCACAACCAGAGGTTGTTGCCGCTGATGAAGACCTTTAGGTCGTTGAGACCTAACTTCTTAATCCAGCCGTCAGTCCAAGTGTAGGCCACCTCAACGTTCTTCAGACGGATATAGCTACCGTCGCAAAGATACTGTGTACCATGATAGTACGAAGGAGTTGATGTGAAACGAGGAGTAACCACATCGGCATTCAGATGGTCTGTGCTCCACCATGTGCCCTGATCGTAAACGTTGGTCTGGTTAGGGTCTGAGAGGCTTATCATCGTAACGTCACGCGTAACATTGGTAACGCCATAGAACTGTGCGAACATCGAGAATCCCTTGTATTCGAATCCGATTGTCGCGTTATAGGTGTTCTCTGGGGTTCCTGTGTAGCCTACAGGAGCGGTGTCGTTGTCGTCTATCACACCATCGCCGTTGAAGTCAACGATATAGTAGTCACCGGGCAACTTTTGGTTGTCGCTTTTGTTGTGTTTGGGCGAACCGTAGATGTCATCGTAAGTTTGCATCATGCCACGGTCGAGGTGGGCGTGTGTCTGACCGATGGCATAACCGGCAGCACGCTGATAAGCTGGCTTCAGCGGAGCATCGTCCTTGACTATCACCTTGTTCTCGGCATGAGTCATATTCAAGTTTGCCCACAGGTGGAGCTTGTTGGCAAAGGTCTTGTTGAAGCGAAGCTCAATTTCATAACCGTTGGTTTCTACCTCACCTTTGTTTATCCATGCTGGCTTGGCACCATAGTAACTTGGCACGGCACGGTCGGAACCATTGACGAGAATATCGACGCGCTTGTCCTTGAAGATTTCGACGTTACCAGCAATGAGACCACCGAGAATACCGTAGTCGATACCGAAGTTGGTCTTCTTCACCTTCTCCCAGTGGATGTCGGTGTTGCCGACAACGCTCTCCCTGTACCATGTGTAAGGCGATTTGCCCTGGTTGACGTCGAGATAAGAGGCACCGTTCACTCCGCCTCCCATTGCCCACTGTGTCTGATAGAGGAAACGGTCGCCGACGTTGTCGTCACCAATCTCACCGTAAGAGGCACGCACTTTGAGCATGTCGATAATCTTCTTGTCGCGGAACCACTTCATGAATGGCTCGTCGGAGATCATCCATCCTACGGCTCCTGACTGGAAGAAAGCGAAACGGTTGTCAGAGGAGAATTTCTCCGAACCGTTGTATGCACCGTTGTACTCCACGAAATAGCGTGTGTTGAAGTCGTAAGTTGCACGGAACACCCAGTCCTCACGATAAGAAGGAATCATGGAGCCTTTAGCATATTCCTGGCGACCCCAAAGTCCCATGGCAGTGACGTTGTGCTTGCCAAACTGACGTGCCCAGTTGAGCTGAAGCTGATAGTTGAGGTTGCGCTGTGTTTCTTTGTTGTCCACCTCGCCGCCACTTGTAGTCCATTTGTTGCCCACTGCATAGTCATAATGGTCGTAAGCCTCATACGATTGCTTATAATATAATGTACCTGACTCAGGGTCAATCCACTTGAGCTGTACTGGTGTATAGAGGTCGTTGATGCCACGCTTTCCCTCAATAAACACGTTGTCCCATGAAACCATACCACGAAGGTTGAGTCCCTTGGTGATGAAGTCGAGGTTCTGCTCAAGCACGAAGTCGGTGTTCAGACGGGTTGTGGTTACTGTCTGCTGACCACCAGTAGCAATATTCTGAGCAGAGTTAGTTACGTTTGTTCCGTGAGGCAGATAACCCCAAGAACCGTCAGAATAGAGAGGCACGAACACGTCAGGACCGATGTTATAGACACCCGACCACTGCTGTGAAATCTGCCAGTCGCTGTTCACGCTGTTGCTCCAAGGCGACTTGCGTGTTGCATTTGAGCCTGAGAGGTTCACCTTAAAGACGGTTGTCTTTGTCACGTTGAAGTCGAGGTTGGAACGGAAGTTGATGCGGTTGTAGGCATAACCTGTGTTATAGTTACGGCCGCTTGGGAACTCGCGATAGAGGTCACCCTCGTTAACGAAGTCAACGGCAGCGAAATACTTCACGAACTTCGTACCACCAGACACATTGACATTGGCATTGTACGACATCGTGTAGTCCTTGAACAGGGCATCCTGCCAATCTACGTTGGGATAACGCTCGGAATAGAGGTTGCCGAACTCGTCAACCTTACCGTCCTGATTGCGGTAATTCTCGATGAAGCTCATCGGCTTCATGTACTGTGCGAAGTTGTCGGGAGCAAGGTTCAACTCATGCTCAATTGCCGTGTTGCGGGCAATCAAACCGTCATAAGAGTCCAATTTGTCTGGCAACTTTGAAGGAATCTTCATCACGGCATTGGCAGACGCGCTGATTTGTGCCTTGCCTTCCTGTCCACGCTTGGTAGTAATAAGGATAACACCATTGGCACCCTTCACACCATAGACGGCAGTGGCGGAGGCATCCTTCAGTACGGAGATTGTGGCAACAGACGACATTTCCACAGAACTCATCGGGCGCTCGATACCATCTACAAGTACAAGAGGCGAACTGTTGTTCCATGACGATGCGCCA
The DNA here is from genome assembly GCA_051878735.1 of Prevotella sp. Classification (GTDB taxonomy): domain Bacteria; phylum Bacteroidota; class Bacteroidia; order Bacteroidales; family Bacteroidaceae; genus Prevotella. The sequence goes on from JBJEKR010000090.1 coordinate 50,663, forward strand.
CGGATGACAATCTGCGGTTCCTCCTCACCAGGCATACCGCTTGACGCTGTCGTTACCACACCGGGGAGGTTACCCGTAAGGGCGGCTCCAAGGTCGCTGATACCGGCTGCTCGCTCAAGCACCTTGCCAGTAGTCTGCGTGATGGCACCCACCACTGAGGCCTTCTTCTGCTGACCGTAACCTACGACAACGACTTCGGTGAGCTGGTTGTCCTCGGCAAGAGTCACGTTAAATACTCGTTTCTTACCCACCTTGATTTCCTTCGTCACCATGCCGACGTATGAGAATACGATGACAGAGTTCTCTGAAGGGACTGTGAGCTTGAAATCTCCACTCAGGTCAGACACTGTGCCATTGGCAGTGTTGCCCTTTACAAAGACAGATGCGCCGATGAGTTCCTCGCCTGCTGCGTCGGTCAGTTTACCGGAAATCTGTATGCCCTTCTGCTGGGCAGATGCTCCGATGCACATCGCAAACAGCATGAGGAGCAGTGCGACTGTCCTTTTGATAGTTGGTTGCTTTTGTCTCATGTCACTTAGAATTTTGGAACATGCGTTAGTTATTATAATTAATTAGTACTTGATTGCGGTTCTTTAACTTCGGCTGCAAAGTTACGTCAATTACGTTAATAAAATGCAACGAAATGTTACACATACTTTATCGTATGTTACATTTTACGCCTTTCTTCCCTTTTTTCGCCATTTCATCGGTACTTTTGATACAAATGCCGCGGTAATTTGAGCCAACGGGACGGCCTTGAAGGTCGTAGAACTTGGTGGAGTGGGGAGGAAGAAGTGGGGAAGGATAGTCGTCTTCAATGCTCTCTATGCCAGCCGTCTGTGCCTCGTAAAACGCCTTGTACCACTGAAAACAGGTGTAGGCGCAACACTCCTCGTAGAGTCCATTTGCCTTTGCATTGCTAAAGTTTGGCTGTACCTTGCCCGAAGCCAGATACTCGTCGATGTCAATGAGGTCGTCGGTGGAAGTGAGGGTCATGCCGATGTTGCCATAATGGTCGTGTACGGCTTTCCATGCGTTGCCCCATTTGCTTGTGGAGGCTGTGCCCCACGTTCCGTAGTTGGGCTTCACCCATTCACCCCACTCGTTATACTTGCCTTCGCCGTCGGGGTTCTCAGGACTCCAGTCAATCTCAGTGACCATGATGGGATTGGTATCCACGACGGGCACCTGTGCATGAAACTGGTTGATGAAATTCTGGTGGTTATATGAGTTGTCGCTTGCCCCATACCATCCTGGATAGACATGGACGGCATAGCCGAAGTTGTTGTCGAGGATTGGGGTGGCGGCATAGTCGGCATACTGCGACTGCCAGCCTGAGCCAGGCACCCAAATTATGCCTGTGAAACCTTTTTCGCGGATTACGTCAACCACAGGCTGGAAAAAGTCGTGGAGCGCATTCTTCGACTCTGAACCGTCGGCCAACCTAACATTGATAGGTTCGTTGGCAAGCTCGATGCTCACCTTGCCGGCGTTGTTCTTCAGCACGTTGGCAGCACAGATTGTGCCCCACACAGTCGTTAGATACTGCTGATACTCGTCGCCCACCTTTATAGTGTTAGGACACACGCCAGGCGGACGCAGAATGACGTAGAGTCCGTGGGCGAGTGCACTCTCCATGATTTTGGAGTAGAGCGATTTCCAATAGCGCGTCAGTCTTGTCGATGAAAACTGACTGATGTTTTGCTCGCCGCCATCTCCTACCTGCGTCTTGCTCGGATCGTTGGTCCAGCATGGGTCGAGGTGAAGTCGGAACACAGTGCAATAGGCTCCCTGCTCGTGGTCGGTGATGGCAGTGAATAGCTTGTCGAAATAGTCAAGACAGGGCTGAACGTCATCGTCGCCGTAAGTGGCTTTCCACGACTGCCATCGCCAGTTGTTGAAATAGCGGTTTGGAGTATCCATTACACCATGAAGCACAACAGTATTGCCATTTTCGTCCACGAGGTTCTTGCCCTGGACCCGAAGGTCTGGCAGTTGGGTTTGGGCATTGCTCAAAACGACTATGAACGAAAGTAATACAACAATAAGAATACCTTTTGCTTTCATTGTTTTTAATACTTCTATATTTGTTAATACTTGGATTTGTTCTTGCACTTTTGAAAAATTCGGTGCAAAGGTACTATAATAACATATAAAAGGTGTAAACGAAATGTAACACAAACTTTATCGAATGTTACATCTTTCACTATTCTTCTCCTTACGTGGCAAGAAGAAACATAACAGAATCTATCGGATACAGTTTTTTCCGTTGTCAATCACCAAGGTTCACCTTTCCCTTTCCAGTGTAATAAAGCTGTCGGCAACAACCAATATGGCTTCATGGAAATATTAGGCACGAAAAAAGGGAGCCTAATAGACTCCCTTGACGTGTTGTCAGTGATCCGCTTGGGGTTCGAACCCAAGACCCCAACATTAAAAGTGTTGTGCTCTACCGACTGAGCTAGCGG
>JBJEKR010000091.1:0-3214 GCA_051878735.1 Prevotella sp.
TTGTTCTTCGATGATAGGACTGAAACTATCATCGGAAGCGAATGAAATCTCTCCCTTTGAATAAGTATCAGTCCTACCATTTTTAGGTTTGCTGCTGCATGACAGCAACAAACCTAAAATGAGAGTCAGTCCAACTAATATGTTGAGGCTGTTTTTCGTCATATTACTGTAATTAAATTATTACTGCAATCTGAAGGTTACAGGCAATGTGAACTTCACACGCACTGGACCACCGTTCTGCATACCAGGATTCCAACGAGGCATGCTCTTTGTTACACGTACGGCCTCCTTGTCGAGTGATGGGTCAACAGACTTGGCTACGCGAACGTCGGTAATAGAACCGTCACGCTCAACCACGAATGTCACGATAACACGACCTTGAATACCGTTCTCCTCAGCAACAACCGGATAGCGGATGTTCTTGGAGAGGAACTCGAAGAGTGCAGCCTGTCCGCCTGGGAACGAAGGCATCTGCTCAACGACCTCGAAAATCTTGGTTTCCTCTTCCTTTGGTGGCTCTGGCTGAGCAATCACTTCCTTAGCCTTGAGCACCTCACCTCCAGCCTCGTCGTTACCCTTAACGTCGAACGAACCGATGGCAGTGTTGGTCTTGTTAAGGTCTTCCTGTGACTTAAGCTCCTCTTCAGGCTTAACCTCGTCGTCCTTCTTGATGACAGGAGGAGTAAACTTCACAGAACTCTTCACCTTCTCAACGACCTTCTGCTCTTCAACCTTAACCGGTGCCTTCTTCTCAACCTTAGCTTCCTTCTTCTGAGCAAGCTGTGAGAGTTCGACATCAGTCTCCATGGCGACCTTCTTTGGGAAAGCATTCTCAATGGCAACCTTAGCCCATACTGCAACCATAATAATTATGATTGCTGCGAAAACCAACAGCATGGACTTTACGTTGCGCTTGCCAGTTTCCTTGCGAAGCTGATACGCTCCGAAGGCCTGGTTTCTTCCTTCAAAGACAAGATCAACCCAACTATTATCTATAAGATCTACTTTTGACATTGTTCTTTCAGTTTAAATTGTTAGTTACTTAACGCCTTTCAAGCTCAAGAGCTTCATGTCGTTGTCATTAACCTTATCGATGACGTACTTACCGATGCTGCAAATCTGCATCTCGTCGAGAGCGTCAACCATGTTCTTGTAAGAAGCAGTGTCAAGAGCCTTGATAATGATAGTCAGTGTAGGAACTTTCTCGGTAGGAAGGTTACCGTTCTTGAGTTCTGTCAACTCTTTCTGGTACTGCTCGTCAGTCATCTTTGTGTTGGCGAGCTTCTTCTTGTCGAGTTCGTTCTTGGCTACCATAATCTTTGCTACAGGAGCGATTCCTTCCTCTGTAACGTGCTCGATGAGCACCTTACGGATACCATTCTTGCCCCAAGTAGTCTCTTTCAGACAATTAGGATCCTCATAGTTGGGAAGTCCGTCAATATGATAAATCTTGTCATTGCCAGCAAGAATGATTGTGATGGTGTGGGAAGCCTTTGCTGCCGACTTGTCCTCATCCTGCACGTTCTTGTCGTTGCTTGGCATCGTCAACTGCATAGCCTGAGGCTTGCTCAGAGTGGTACACAGCATGAAGAACGTGATAAGAAGCATCATCATGTCCACCATAGGAGTGAAATCGACTCTGGTGTTCTTTTTCTTCTGCTTACTTGCTTGTTTCTTAGCCATGTTTTAGTCCTCCGATGACGTTTTAAGATTCGTAATAAGCTGGTAACGGTTCTCGTTCATGTCCTGAAGTTCCGACATAACGGCCTTTACGGTCTTGTATGGCGTAGTGGCATCGCACTTGATGGCGATCTTCACGTCAGGATTATTGTCACGAGCGGCCTTTACCCACTCCTGAAATTCACTCATTCCACCATCGATACTATCGGTGGGGACTCCAAGCTTCTGGATTGCCTCTGGCATCTTCTCAGAAGGAAGGTTGAGGTAGTCGCCAAACTTTGCGAGAGGGGCGCCAATCATTGCCTCTTCCTTGAACTTCTTGAGCTGCGTAGCGTTCAGCTGGACGCCGAACTTGTCTGTCACAGCTTGCATGATCGCCACCATGTCGTTCTTGTTGTCAGTGCCGACGAATATCTTTCCATCTGGTCCAACCAGAATGTTGAAGACATCCTTTTCAGGCACCTTGACTTCCGACACCGAGCTTGGCGTGTTGACCTTTATAGGTTCTGGCTGCAGGAATGTTGATGTCAACATAAAGAAGCACAGAAGCAGGGTCATCACGTCAGACATTGGGGTCATGTCAATCCAGATGTCTTTTTTCTGTATTTTTATTTTACCCATAATTATAATACTTAATTAAAAGGTAAAACAATTAAGCCTCCTCGTGATTTACGTCGTAAGTTGCGGCAATAGTATAACCAACCTCGTCGAGTGCGTATGTCAGCTTGTCGATCTTGTTTGTGAAGAAGTTGTAGATAACAACGGCGAACCAAGATGTCAAAATACCAGAAGCTGTGTTCACAAGAGCCTCAGAAATACCGGCAGACAGAGCCATAGAGTCAGCACCACCACCAGCAGACAGAGCCTGGAACGAGTTGATCATACCGAGCACAGTACCGAAGAGAGCGGTAAGAGTACCGAGTGTAACGATGGTAGCTACGATAGGAAGGTTCATCTGGAGAGTTGGCATCTCGAGCTGAGTAGCCTCCTCGTGAGCCTGCTGGATCTTTGAGATCTTCTGAGCCTTCTTCAATGTTGTGTTGCCTTCTACGTCCTTGTAAGCTGAAATAGAAGCGAGAACAACGTTGGCTACAGAGCCCTTCATCTTGTTGCAGAGAGCAACAGCATCGTCGAACTTGCCGGCCTTGATGAGCTCCTTAATCTGCTTTGTGAACTTGCCAAGGCTCATTGTACCGAATGCTGAACGGAGAGCGAAGTAGCGCTCTACACCGAGGCAGATAACAGAAAGCAGAAGAGTGAGGATCACACCTACAACGATACCTCCCTTATAAACGATACCCATCATGTTCAGTGGGTGACCTGCAGTGTCGCCGCCTGCGAAGTTAGAAGGATTACCGAGTACGCCGAAATAGAAGCTGTAAGCTGCTATACAGCAGATAACGAGAATCACAAAAGCGTTCTTTACACCTTTAAAGCCCGATGATTTCTTTGCTGGGGCCGCAGCATTTGTTTTTGTTGCCATAATTAATAATTTTAAATTTTTTGTTATTTGTGAATAATATTAATTTTAGTG
>JBJEKR010000092.1:0-3202 GCA_051878735.1 Prevotella sp.
AATATGCAGATTTTCAGAAATTTGTTTGGTGGATTGAAGAATTTTGTCTATTTTTGTAGGTGAAAAGCGAAAAGCGACCATAATGGTGACTTTGTGCTTCTGAAATACAAATATGAGTACAGGTGTTGAAATATCAGACATACAGCATTGGGTGGATGAACAGATGATTCGTGGACGATATATGTTTACGAAGCAGGATGTGCTGGATTTGGGACTATCTATCAAGGAGGTCAGTGTGAATAGGAGCCTGCAAAGGCTTGAAGCCAAAGGGACTATCATGTCGCCTTGGCAGAATTTCTATGTAGTGGTTGCTACGGAATATAAGCTAAAGGGAGTGGTACCTCCTTCGTTCTACATTGATAGACTGATGGCTTTTCTCGGACGCGACTACTATGTGTCACACCTTTCTGCAGCAGCCTTCAATGGTGCTTCGCATCAAATGGCAATGGTGTTTCAGACGATGGTGAATGGCGGCCCGATACGTTCGGGAGTGAAGAATGGAACAAAGTTGGAGTTTACGCTTAGGCAAAATCTGCCTCTGGAGTTCACACACAAAGTGAAGACGCAATCGGGCTATATGACTGTAGCTGACGCAGAATTGACGGCTTTGGATGTTGTGGCGGAAAGCAAGAAAGTAGGAGGACTGAGTCGTGCAGCAGAATTGCTTATTGAGCTTTGTGAGCGGACAAGGTGGGACGAGAGTAAATTGTCTCTGCTGTCATATTTCAGTGTAGCTACAATTCAGCGGTTAGGATTCATTCTTGACCTGATGGAAGAGCATGAACAGGCGAAATCTCTCTATATCCTAATGAAGCAGACGGGCAAAACAGTCAGGAAGGTGCCATTGAAGCAGACGGTTCCGGTGACGGACGATATGCCTATAGATGAACGCTGGAAGGTGATTGAAAATTATGAACTTGAAATTGACGAAATATGATTCCTGAATTGTATATCAATGAGTGGCACGAAGTGGTGCCTTGGTCGAATCCTTTGATGGTTGAGCAGGACTTGATTATTTGTCGCGCTTTGGTGAGCATCTTTAGTGATGATTTTCTTAGGGAGAATTTGGCTTTCCGTGGTGGAACAGCTCTGCATAAGCTGTTTCTGCAACCTCAGCCGAGATATAGTGAGGATATCGACCTTGTGCAGATTAATCCTGGACCAATCAAGCCTATCATGTTTCGTCTTGGCGAGGTGTTGGAATGGTTGCCGAACCGTACGACCCAACAGAAGAAGCATAGTAACAAGTTGCTGTTCCGTGTGGAGTCGGAAATTCCTCCTATTCAGCAGATTCGCCTGAAGGTGGAAATAAATTGCTTTGAACATTTCAATGTGTTGGGTCTGCAGGAGATGCCTTTCACTATGGAGAATGGCTGGTTTGCGGGCGAAGCCATGCTGACCACTTATCACATTGAGGAGTTGGTGGGCACAAAGGTTCGTGCGCTATACCAGCGTAAGAAGGGGCGCGACTTGTTCGACCTCTACATGGCATTGACGGCTCGTGAACTTGATGCCCAGCAGGTGCTGGATTGCTATAGCAGGTATATTGAGTTTGTTGCGGAAAAGGCACCTTCGTACAAAGAGTTTGTACAGAACATAGAACTGAAGATGCAGGACGAAGAGTTTCTGGAAGACGTAACGTCTCTACTCCGTCCAGAGATACAGTTCGATCCATTCAAAGCATATTCGTTAGTGTACGAGCAGCTGATAGACAAGATGCCCGGAAGGAGGGATTGAAGGATTTTTCCTCTTGTTTTAAGATGTGCAAACGAAAAGATATGATAGCATTTAAATACAGAGCTTGTAAAGACGAAGAAGACAAGTGTAGGGACATTGAAATGTTGTTGGCGGATCAATTATATGCATCTCCGTTAGACAAACTGAATGACTGCTCTTAAGGAAAGTATTTTGATGGTATTGACAAACAATTGGATAAGATAGCAGTATCTAATAATTATGATGTGTCAACCATCAAAGGGAGGTGGCAGGATTTGAAAAACACCATTAAAGGTGTGGGTATTTATTCCATGGCTTTGGATGAAAGAGATTATCCTAACAACAATTTGCTTTGGTCGCTTTACGCTGGAGAGTATGCTGGCTTTTGTGTCGCATACGACATTGACAAATTGCTCCAAAACGAACAATTTCCATGGCTTGTCAACAGAATATTTGTCAACTATCAAAAAAACATCCCTGTCGTAGATGTAACTGATGTTTCCTCGGAAAAGGTGTTGTTACAGAAAATGCTTGGTACAAAAGGTGCTGATTGGGAACGTGAAAGAGAGTTTAGATTGGTGTATGACAAGTCTGGAGTGAAGTCCTATAATAGGGCAGCGTTAAAAGCTATATATATAGGCTTTAGAATGACAGAGAAACACAGGCAACGTATAGTTGAAGGTTTGCAAGGAAGGGACGTTGCCATTTATGAAATGACTCCATTACCAGATTCATACGATTTTAATGCACGATTGTCGTTTTCGTTACATCGAAAAATTGAGAACGCTTTGAAAGAGAATGAATACAAAATAATTGATTCAAATCACAAACCTAAAGTTGAAAATTTCTATGTCCTCTTTAAAGGGACAGATAGAAGTGATGAAAATTTGCTGTCCTTTGTGAAGAAATTCAGAGAGATGTATGCCACAATGGATGCTAATGTTGAGTTGTATGATTCAGAAATTGTAAAACCCCTGCTGAAAAAATATCCTCTAAGTAAGGTAGAAACTAAGATAATGAGAGAACATTTTATCGGGATGTCATCATTTGATGTTCCTAATGATATAATAAGATGTATTTTTGACTGATTGTATGGCGAAATTTGTCAAGCATACTTTGATGATATTAAAGAATTATTTTTCGTTTTCTAAATGGAAATAATAGAATTCAATGACAATTCTGGGGGGCAAACGTCTTTTTGCGTTTGACAAGATGGGACGCCGAAGTCGTTGATTTTGTCTTAGGTGAGATAATGCAGAAAAACAATATTCTTTTTTGTTATTTTTTTAGGTGAATAGGCATCTTGCGTGCCTGTTCGTCAAAATTATGGTGTCTTGTGATGACACAATTACCTTATTACGTGAGGACTCACGTGTTACGATAATCAAACTGATAAACCTATGGAAATGAGTATTCAAAAGGTTCTTGATACGAGGGACGGACTGCGATGTGTGCTTTTTGACTCCGGCAATGTCGGGGTGGTGGA
>JBJEKR010000093.1:0-3180 GCA_051878735.1 Prevotella sp.
TGGAAGTTTGGATATTCCTTCTCCAAGCCGAGGAAGTCGTCGAGATAGAACACCTCGTTCAAGGCGCGCGCTCCATAGAAATAGTGCATCTCACGGTCGGTGGTGTGCAGCGTCTTCGTCATGTGCATAATCTGGGCACGCAATGGAGCCATACCTGCGCCACCGCCAACCCAAATCATTTCCTTCTTCGAGTCGAAGTGTGGGTGGAAGTCGCCGTAAGGACCACTCATGACTACCTTGTCGCCCGGCTTCAACGTGAAGATGTAAGACGAGGCGATACCTGAATTGACTTCCATGAAGCCTGAACGATCGGGCTTGAATGGAGGTGTGGCGATGCGGACAGTGAGCATGAACACGTCGCCCTCGGCAGGATAGTTTGCCATTGAGTAAGCGCGGATTGTTGGCTCTGTGTTGACGCACTTCAGCGGGAACAGTCCGAACTTCTGCCAAGATGGCAAATATTCGTCGCCAATGAGCGACTTGTCGATGTCCTTGTCGTAGTCGATAGAGAATGTAGGAATCTTTATCTGCGCATATGAACCTGGCAGGAAGTCCATGTGTGCGCCCTTCGGCAGCTGCACCTTGAACTCCTTGATAAACGTTGCCACATTCTTATTGGAGATAACGGTACACTCGTATTCCTTCACTCCGAGCACGCTCTCCGGCACGCGTATGTTCATGTCGCTCTTCACCTTACACTGGCAACCAAGTCGCCAGTTGTCCTTTATTTCCTTTCTGGTGAAGTGAGGCTTTTCGCTGTCGAGAATTTCGCCGCCACCTTCGAGCACTTGCACTTTGCACTGTCCGCAAGAAGCCTTGCCGCCACATGCTGAAGGCAGGAAGATGCCGTTCTCGTTGAGTGTAGTCATAAGGCTGCTGCCCTGACCCACGGAAATGGTGCGGTCGCCGTTGATGGTGATGTTCACGTTTCCGCTTGGCGAGAGATAGTTCTTTGCCACAAGCAAGACAACGACGAGGAGCAGAATCAGTGTGAGAAACACTCCGATACTAACCAATATAAACTGTATCATAATGCTATATCCTCCCCAACTTTAGATTTTAAGACCTGAGAAGCACATCATGGCCATTGCCATGAGTCCAACTGTAATGAATGTGATGCCGAGACCCTGTAGAGGCTTTGGCACATCGCTGTACTCCATCTTTTCACGAATGGCACCCATAGCCACGATGGCAAGCGTCCAGCCAAGACCAGAGCCGAAGGCATAGACGAGAGCATCCCAAAGGCTGCCGATGTACTGCGAGTTCGAGGGATCGAGATTGATGCGCTGCTGCATGAAGAGCGATGCACCCATGATGGCACAGTTCACGGCAATCAGCGGCAGGAAGATACCCAATGCAGCATATAGCGAGGGCGAATAACGCTCGACGATCATCTCCACAAGCTGCACAATGCCCGCAATGACGGCAATGAAGAGAATGAAGCTCAGATAAGAAAGGTCAACGCCCTCAACGAGGCAGTCGGGACCAAGAATTCTTGTCTGTAGCAGGTAATCAACCGGCACTGTCACCATAAGCACGAAGGTCACGGCGAGTCCAAGTCCAAGCGAAGTCTTCACATTCTTCGAAACGGCAAGGAACGAACACATGCCGAGGAAGAAGGCGAATATCATATTGTCCACGAAAATGGACCTGAAGAATAGACTAATTGTATGTTCCATTTTGTTTAATATTTCATATTAAAATTAAAGGATTAAAGAATTAAAGGATTAAAGTTCATTGTCGCGGAATTTTTAATTTTTAATTCTTAATTCTTAATTCTTAATTCTTAATTTCCTCAAAGAGTTATTTCTCTTTGAAGAAGTACGCACGATGTACCCAGATGACGCAACCAAGCAGGATGAGTGCCATGGCAGGCATGGTCATCATACCGTTGTTGACATAACCAAAGTCGTAGAACGACTGCGGAAGAATCTGGAAGCCGAGGAGCGAGCCTCTTCCCAAGAACTCACGCACGCCACCCACAATGACGAGAATCATGGCATAGCCAAGACCGTTGCTGATACCGTCGATGAAACTGGGCCAAGGCTTGTTCATCATGGCGAACGCCTCAAGACGACCCATGAGGATACAGTTGGTGATGATAAGTCCCACGTACACCGAAAGTTGCACGCTGACATCGTAGGCAAAAGCCTTCAGAATCTGGCTTACGATGGTAACGAGAGCTGCCACAACCACAAGCTGCACGACGATGCGGATTCGCATTGGTATGGTCTTGCGGATGAGCGAGATGATGACATTGGCAAATGCCGTGATAACGGTAACTGCCAAACCCATGACGATGGCAGGCTCAAGCTGTGCTGTCACGGCGAGAGCCGAACAGATGCCGAGCACCTGCACCAATATCGGGTGGTCGAGATTCAGCGGTTTGCTGAACACCTCTTTATTCTCTTTAGAAAATAAACTCATATTTACTTATTCTTTTTAGGGAGTAAAAGGAGTTAATGGAGTTTAAGGAGTTAAAGACATTACCTTTCTTCCATTATATTCCATTGCTCCGATTCCACTATTTTTTAAGAAAACTCTTGTATTTAGCAAACGACTCCTGAAGCATGAGGCTAACGCCGTCGGAAGTCAGTGTGGCACCTGTTACGGCATCGCACTCCGACGCTGGGTTCTTCACGTCTGCCTTCTTCTTCACTGCAATGGCAATAGAATTTCCGTCGGCAGAGAAAATCTTTTTGCCGCGGAACTGGTCTTGCCATGCCTTGCTGTCCTTTATCTCGGCACCAAGTCCGGCTGTCTCGCTGTCGTGGTTGAAATATGCGCCATAGACGGTGTTCTTGTCGTCGTCGAGTGCAACATATCCCCAAATTGGGCCCCAGAGTCCCATACCTTTCACTGGTATGACATATTTCTGCTTACCATCCACTTGGCAGTCGTAGAGCATCAGTCCTTCGCCTACGGTAACTTCTTGCTTCACCACTTCGCCATACTTTGCCTCAGCCTCGTCGTTGGCAAGGTCGCGTATATTGAGCGAAGCCAGTATCTGCTTCTTCTTGTCAAGTGCCACATTGACATCCTGCATTGGCTTCAGAGCCTGGAAGATGAAGGCGAGCAGGAAAGCGACGATGATTACAAGCACCGCGCTATATATAATAATGTAGGAATTCTTATTCGTATTCATAACTCTTAATTGACTTCGTCGATTGCTGGCTTCAC
>JBJEKR010000094.1:0-13901 GCA_051878735.1 Prevotella sp.
TGATGTCAACAAACTTGCCCTTAATCTCGTAGCTCAGCGGTTTGCCGCTAAGCAGAAACTGCAGGGCTGCCTCGAAGGGCTTGTTCTTCACTTGTCCGCTGACCCGATACTTTTCAACATCGGAGTAAACGAACGAAATCTTGTAGTCAGATGCCTTCTCCAACTTCTTGAAAGCCGAAGGCAGTGGTTCATCGTCGAAGCTCAACGTCACTGTTCCCGTCTGGGCGGCAATGGGCAACGCCGCCATAAGCAAGAGCAATGTGAGCAACAGATGTCTGCATTGTTTCATACCTTATTATGTTTTATTGTTAGTACGTTTCAGTTTGAACGTCCATAAAGCAAAATAGGTTACGGTTTTCTCGAAAAAAAATGCTGTTTTGGTTGATTTTTGCATAAAAAAGTCTTAATATCATAAATAATTCTTACCTTTGCACCCACATTTTTTTTCTTTCATAACAATTTGGATGGACAATCAGGCAGAGTTTGACGAAATCTTCCGTCTCTACTATTCGCAACTCTACTACTACGCACGTCAATACATCGACGATGCCAACGAGTGCGACGACATCGTGTCTTCAGCCTATGAAGACGCGTGGAGGCACTTTGCCCAGATTGAACGCAAGGCGGCGAGGTCGTGGCTCTTTGTAAATGTGAAGAACAAGTGCCTCGACTGGCTGCGTCATCAGGAACGCCATCGCAACTATGTCGAGCTGCACATTCAGCTTTGCTCCACATCAACCACCGACGACGACCCGATAGAGTTTGAGGAACGTTGCCGCCATGTGGAGAAGGCTCTCGAAATGCTGCCGACGACCACCCGTGCCATTTTCACCCGATGCTATGTTGACGGAAAGAAATACCGCGAAGTGGCAGAGGAAATGGCGATAAGCACCGAAACGGTGAAGAAACACGTGGTGAGGGCGTTGAGGATGCTGAGGGAATTAAGAATTAAAAATTAAGAGTGAAGAATTAAAATTCGCTAAAAGCATAACCTATTTTATGACTTATGCGTTTTAATAGTATGACAGAAGAAACGATAGAACAGATAACAACCGAAGAGGAACAGCTTTTGGAACTTTTAGAGGCTGACTCTGAACTGACCGATGAGCAAAAAGATGGTCTTCTTGGCAATAAACAACTTGCCGACGACTATCTGCTTGCGCGTCATGCCATAGCCATGCTTGGCGAACGACCCTTGGACATTGAGGGAAGGCTGGAGCGCATGAAAAGACAACGTTCCCGAAAGACGCAAGGCAGACGCATTGCACGCTTATCTCCCATCTGGGGATTGGGTGGACTTGCCGTTGCCGCCGCCGTTGCGTGCCTGCTGTTGTTCTTGCCAACGGCAAAGGTCGAGACTTCGGGACACACCGACGAGAACCACGTATTTGTTGCCGACAAGGTGGCAAGCAACATAACATTGACCGCCGACGAGGACAAAAAGACATTGGCGGAAGTGAAGAAAGGCAACACCGTTGTTGACACAGAAATTGATGTCAACGCCCTGCTTGCAGAGTGCGAGGCAGACGAGAGGGTAACGTTGCAAGTGCCGACAGGCAAGAGCGCACATCTTACGTTGCCCGATGGCAGTCAGGTATGGCTCTACCCTGGCAGCCGACTAAAATTCCCGCAAAGGTTTGTTGGTGACACTCGCGAGGTGATGCTCGAAGGACAGGCATATTTCAGCGTGCAGCGCGACCCCAGCCATCCGTTTGTCGTCAGTGCCGCCGATGTCACCACCACCGTACTCGGCACGGAGTTTGTAGTGTCGGCATACGAGGACACGACACCTCAGATCACTCTTGTCAGCGGCAGCGTGCAGATAGCCAAGGGCAACAGCAGGGTTCTGCTCTCGCCCGGCCGTCAGGCAATGCCTACAGCCGACGGCAGCTTCGACATAACCGAGGTTGACACCGAGCCTTACGTCCAATGGCGCGATGGCTATTTCTATTTCGACAATGCCACGCTCCACGACATTCTTGTGGCGATAGGCCGCAGTTACAATGTCTGCGTCGTATGTCAGCATCCCGAGTCGCTCACCAAACACATGCGCTTCATTGCCGACCGCAGCGAACCGCTTGAGTCAATCATAGACCGCCTCAACGCCATTGTTGACAAAAAGGTGACTCTGAATGGCAATACGTTGGAGGTTGACATTTGAAGATTGAACGATTTTTAATTCTTACTTTCCCACTCCCCAAGGGGAGAGAAAAAATTAAGAATTAAAAATTAAGGCGAAGCCCCCTCCAACTCCCCCAAGGGGGAGAGCCACATAACCGCTTCCACTGTGCACAGCAATTGGCTTTCCCTTCGGTCGCCGAACTTCGTTTCTTAATTCTTAATTCTTAATTTTTAATTCTTAATTGACTTCGTCGAACTTCGTTTCTTAATTTCCCTTGGGGAGAACCCCGTTACCGCCTACACTGTGCGCAGCCATCACTCCCCCTTGGGGGAGCTGGAGGGGGCTTCGCCTTAATTCTTAATTTTTAATTCTTAATTCTTAATTTTTTATTTCCCCTTGTTGTCTTCACTAAACCCATCAAGCGCCACCGTCGGTTTGCCGTCGGCAAAACAGCCTTTGTTGTAGCCTCCGTTGTAGCCGGCTGGTGCTTCCGGTTCCCAATAGAAGATACCTTCAAGGTTGCCCGTCTGCTGACCTTCGGTCATGAGCCTTGATATTGCATCGCGGCATGATTCTGCCTGGTCATAGTCCATGCCAATCTCGCAGAGCATGACGTTGGTGCCGTATTTTGACTTTATGGTGTTGATGTTGGCAAGGCAATTGTCAACGCAAGTGCGCCAGTCGTCATTTGTGGGATAAAGTGACATGCCCACGAGGTCGTACTTGCCGCCGTTGGCTTTCAGATTGTCGAACATCTTGGTGTAAAGGTAGAGATTGTCGCCACCGTCGAGGTGCACTATCACCTTTGCATCGGCAAATATCGCCTTCACGGCATCATAGCCGGAGTTTAGCAACTGGGCGAAGTTGTCGCCGTTCGACAGGTCGCCTACGGGCAGCATCATTCCGTTGCGTGTCTCGTTGCCTATCTGCACCCATTCCGGCTCGATGTTGTAGTCCTTTAGAAGTTGAAGCATGTCGGTGACATGATTGGCAACGGCAGATTTCAGTTGCTGAATGTCGTAGTCAGCCCATGCCGCCGGCGGTAGCTGATGGCCTGGGTCTGCCCATGTGTCGCTGAAATGGAAGTCAATCATCAGGCGCATACCGAGGCGGTCGGCCCTTCGTGCCTTTACGAGCACGTCCTGTATGTTGTTCCAACCCTCAGTAGGATTAACCCACACGCGCAGTCTTATGGAGTTCACTCCACAGCAGTCGCGCAGCAGTTGCATACATTCCATTTCCTTGCCGTCGGCATTGTAGAACTTGTAGCCTTCGCTCTCCATCTGTGTTATCCAACTCACGTCAGCGCCCTTGGCAAATTCTCCACGTTCGAATCTCACGGCCTCGTCAACCTCAGGCATTGTACTCTTGGGGTTGCACTCGTCGCTGCATGCCGCTGCACCCATAAGGGTGAGCGACATAAGCATAATGTTAAGAAGCATTTTTTTCATCTTTTATTCTATTGTATAGTTGCCCTTGCAAAGGTCAACGGTTACGGTAATTGTCTTTCCTATGTATGAATCGTCAAGAGGAATGTTTCCACCAAGATAAGTGAGGACACCGTCGCCACCTCCGAATTTTGCACCCCAGTCGGAGTTGAGTATGATTTGGAAGCCCCATGGTGTGGAAGCCGTCACGTCGATGGTGGCCTTGTAGGTTCCCAGCGTCTCTGTTGCCTCCATATCGTTGAGGTCCCAATTGTCGTTGATGCCGGTAATCTGCACGCTGTTGATGGCAAAGGTGTAATAGCTCATTGACGAGAGAGAGGCATAGATGAGATGGAGGCCCGGTTCGGGTGCAGGAAGGTTCGTACTGCTGCCGGTGACGAGAGATCCCGAGGCGGCATCGCCCTCGCCGAGACCGATGTTGCTGCCCCAGTTCTCTGCCTCCTTGTAGAGCAGATAGCCCCAGAGGGAGTTGACGTTGCAGGCTCCAGCGTATGCCAGTTCATCCTCGTTGCACAGGCGCAGATAGTTGTCGAAGGTCCATGAGCCGCTTATACCGTCGTCAATGCCCGACATATAGAGCAACGGAGCCACGGGTTCCGGCTCTTCCGTTCCGGCGCCAGCAAAGATAAGCCATTTGTTTGGGTCGTTGAGATCAACGGTCAGTGTTGTCTCGCCTGTCTGTGGCACGTTGACGGTTATGTCTCCCGACTCAGAGTCGATGGCGAAGGAGAGAGCGTCGCCGTTCTGTCCGAAGCTCACCGTATGGGCTATGGCGGCAGCATCGTCGGTGCTGGTCTGTACGTTGTACTGTGCGGCATTGCCATTCAGTCGTATTGTAGCGTTACCTGTATTTGCGGAGTTGAACGTGAGAGTCCACTGGTTGGTCTTGCGGTTGAACGTCATGTCGCCGCTGATGTCGCCGCTGACTGTGAGGCTTGATATGAGCAGTGCCGACCACTCCTTCTTCTGGGTGTCAACGATAGTGTAGTAGCAACCTTCGAGACCTGGGAACCAGAAGTTCCACTTCGTGTCCTCGCTGCTGATGAGGAATGGCGTGCCTGTCACACCGTCGTTACCCCATGTCACGCCGCTGCCTTCCTGCAAATAGAAGTTATACCAGCTTGACACACCGAGGAATCCCTTGTAGATGCCGTTGGACTCAGGCGACGATAGTCGTGCGCCACTGTCCTCCAACTTTGATGTCAGCACATATCCCACTGTCATGTCGATGGTGAACGGAGTGACATTGACTACGAGCGTATTACTGTAGTCAGGCGCGATATTGTTGGCAAGAGTTGACTTTATGCGAATGTAAAGAGGTGAAGACACGTCGCCAGGCAACCCTACACGACCTGCTATTGAGTTGAGTTGGTCAACGGTGAATTGTGCCGATATGGCACCTCCGTCGGCAAGCTGCTCTACTACTGTGGCGAAAGTCTCGTCGGCAGCCATCTGTATCATGTTGGTGGTGGCGTTGTCGGGTGCAAGCACGTTAGGGTCGCTGGTCGCCAGCTTGCTGTTGTCGTTCCAGTTTAGTGTCAGTGCCAAAGCATCCTTGTTGTCGGCACTGAGTATGATGTCTTCCGTGTTGCCGATGAGCGTTATCTTCTCCGCTCCTCCGGTGGTGATGATGTCACCGTCCTTGTCGCAGGCTGCAAGCGAAGCCACTGCAAGAGCCATCATTATATGTGAAATAATATTCTTCATTGTGCGTTATGCTTTAATAGTTTTCGTTACTGAGGTTAGGGTTGGCCGACAGTTCGGCGGTAGGTATCGGATAGATGTTGTACTTGGCGTCGGTAGCCTTTCCGTCGAGTATGCCGCCCTTCCATTGCCATATATAGCTTCCGCCAGTGAACTTCCCGTAGCGGATGAGGTCGGTACGACGGCAACATTCCAGATAAAGTTCGCGTGCCCTCTCGTCGAGGATGAAGTCGAGGTCGAGCTGTGCGTCGTTGATATTGCCGTCGCCATTGCCGTATGCCCTCTCCCTGAGCTTGTTGACATATCCCAAGGCATCAGCCCTTGTAGCTCCTTGGCCGCCTCTGAGTGAGGCTTCTGCCAACATGAGATACACGTCGGCAAGGCGCAGGATGGGGAAGTCGGTGCTCACGCCCACTGCTCCCGAGTTGCAGGCTGCCTCGCCGGCATCGGTGAGGTTGGTGAACTTCTCGCTGAAATAGCCCTGTGTCTGGTCGTCGATGGCCTTTGTGAACCACTGAGTCTGACTGTCGGTGTAGAACATGCAGCGGCTGTCGGCGGGACTGTCGATATTGTCGAACAGGTTAGGCAACTCGCCCCTGACACGGAACATTCCCCAACCGTTTGTAAGTCCGTATTTTGTCGGATCCTGGGTGCTGGAGTTACCGCACTGTCCGCAAACAATCAGTGTCGTCGCTCCCCATGTCACGGTGTTTTCGCCGTCAACGACAAAGGAGAATATGATCTCGTTGGTGCGCTTGTGGTTGTCGGCGTTGAAGAGCTTTGAATAGTCGCTTTCAAGACTGAATCCGCCCTCCATCACCTTCTTGCAGGCAGAGATGCAGTCGGTGTAGTGGTTGCCTGCACTATAAACCTCGGCATTGAGATACAGCTTTGCAAGCAATCCCCATGCGGCTGCGCTTGAAGCCCTGCCATATTCGAGTGACGAGGCACTGGCAAGACCGTTCTCGGCAATGTCCTTCAGTTCGCTCTCGATGAAGTCGAAGAGTTGGCTGTTAGAATATCTCTCAGGAGTGTAGGCACCCACAGGCATGGTCTCGTCCACAAACGGGCCTTGGCCGAAGAGGTCGAGGACATAGTAGTAGGCGAGGGCGCGCAGGAACCTTGCCTCTGCCTTGTATGTCGCAATCTCCTTCTTTTCCTGTTCGCCGAAACCGCCGATAGAACCGTCGTCGGCATGTCTGAGAAACTCGTTGCTCAGGGCAATGGTGTAGTATAGTCTGTAATAGGCATCAGCCACCCAAGGGTCGTTGGCATCCCATGTCATATAGGTCAGTCCCTCAACCTTATCGCCTGATAGCCATGTGCTTGCCACCTCGTCGGTGGGGTCTTCCTGAAGATTGAAGAAGCAGCGCAGGAAGTCGTGCCCGTTATTGCTCGTCATGTCGGCATTGCCGCCGCCCTGTTCCTGTCCCACAATAACGTACGATGCGTATATCTTGGCAAGCACCATCTTGTAACTGGCAGCCGAGGCGTATGCCTCTTCGCCTGTCACCTGTGTGTCGGTATGCGGCATCTGGTCGAGGTCGCCTGTACATGACGTGGCTGTCCATGCGAGCATTGCCGTCATCAATATATTATATAATGTCTTTTTCATTTTTGTCTTATCTATATGGATTACTGAATGTGGTTAGAAATCAAGTCCTATGGTCATCGAATAGATGCGCGGACGCGGATAGACGCTCATGTCTATGCCCGAATCGTTCTCAGGGTCAACACCGGTGTAGTTGGTGATTGTAAATACGTTCTGCACCATGGCTGACACGTTGAGGGAGAACCACTTGCACACCCGACCGAAGTTGTAGCTCAGCTGTATGTTGTCCATCTTTAGGAACGATGCGTTCTCAACATACAGGTCCGACTCATGCTGGCGTTTCTGGAATCCTGTTGTCAGATAACTGCTGTTGAGGCGGTTGAGCTGGTAGTCGTTGTAAGACATTGTTTCCCATGCGCCTGTGTTCATTGCCATACCGTTGTAGAGGTAGTTGCCCACATTGGCTCTCAGACTGGTGGAGAGTGTCAGCTTCTTCCATCTTACGCTGGTTGAGAAGCCGAAGATCCAGTCGGGAGCTGGTGAGTGGTAGTGATAGAGGTCCTTGCTGTCAACGGTGCCGTCGCCGTTGAGGTCGGCATACAGTCCCTCGATGGGCTTGCCGGTATTCTCGTCGTAAATCTGCTTATATACGTAGTAGCTGTATGGGGCGTAGCCTTCGGAGAGCACCTGCACGTAGTGCGACTCGATGGCTCCCACAAGAGTGTTCGGTGACTCCGCCCTGTCGTTGAGGCGCAGGTTGGTGATTTCGGTCTTCTGATATGTGGCGTTGAGGCTTACGTCCCAGCCCCAGTCATTCGTCTGTACGGGACTTGCGTTAAGCGAAATCTCAAGTCCGTGGCTGTCGATGTTGCCCACGTTGCTGAGCATCTGCTTGTCGAAGTTGGTTCCTGCGGCCACGGGGACAGTGGCAAGCAGGTCTTCGGTCTTGCGCTTGTAGTAGTCGATGGCACCGCTAATGCGTCCGTCGAGCAGTCCGAAGTCAAGACCCACGTTGAATGCCTTTGTTGTCTCCCATTTCAGGTCGGTGTTGTAGGCCGATGGGCGATAAGTGTGGATAGGGGTTCCTCCGAACATATAGTGTGCTCCCGCCATACTCTCGGTATAAAGAGGCAGATAGCTGTAGTTGTCAATGCCGTCCTGCTGTCCCGTAACACCGTAGCTGACCCTCAGTTTCAGGTTGTTCACAATGTTCTTCAGCGGTTTCATGAACTTCTCCTCGTTGATGCGCCAACCCAGTGCGACTGACGGGAACGTACCCCAACGATTGTCCTTGGCAAAGCGTGAAGAACCGTCGCGGCGCATGCTGACGCTCAACAGATATTTAGAGTCAAACGAGTAGTTGATTCTACCGTAGTAAGAGAGCAGCACATGGCGCTGGTCATCGGCGGCGGCAGAAGCCTGCACCGTTGCGGGGTCTTCGTCGTTCAGTTCCTCGTATGCGGCATTGGTGTATTTCCAGAATTGGTAGTCGTAACCCGTCGTTATGTCGATGTTGCTCTTGATATTCTCGAAATACTTGCTGTAATTGAGATAGATGGTGGCAAGGCGGTTGACATTCTCCTGTGGACCATACTTGTAGTTGCGACCGCCTGTGTTGTAGTACTGGTAGGCTGCCTTTGGCACGTATATATTGCCCTCGCCCTTGGAGTAGTCGTAGCCGAGAGTGGCATGGACGTGCAGGTCGGGAAGGAAGTGCAGGCTGTAGTCGGCATCGACGCTACCTATATATCTATACACATCGCTCGTCGAACTGTAGTTGTTGAGCAGTCCGAGTGGGTTGCCCGTGGCTCCGGTGATGGGGATGCCATTGGCATCGGCTGCCTCGTAATATCCGAGGAAGGCATCGTTGCCGGAATATACAGGTGAGCAAGGGTTGTGCGTGGCACCGCCCCAGATGGCACTCGTGTTGGCGAAGGTGTTGTCGCTGTAGGTTCCCTTGCCGTTTATCACGAGTTTGAGATGATTGTCAAGAAGAGTGGGCGAGAGCGTGATGCTGGTAGTGTATCTCGTCACGTTGTCGGTGCGGAGAATACCGTCCTGATTGCTGTATCCGAGCGACACGCGATAGGGCAGTACAGAGCCTATCTGCCCTGACACGCCGATATTGTTGTCTGTGGCAAATGCCGTCTTGAAGATAAGGTCGTTCCAGTCGGTGTTTACATTGTCGTTGAGCTGTGACTTCTGTATGTCGGTGCCTTGGGCATTAACAAGGGCATACATCTCATCACGTGAAATCATGTCGGCTGTCTTCGTCTTGGTAGAGAGCGAGTTGGTGGTTGAGAAGGTTATCTTTGGCTTCTTTGAGTTCGTTCCCTTCTTCGTGGTGATGATTATGACACCGTTGGAAGCACGCGAACCGTATATCGCCGTTGAAGAGGCATCCTTCAAGATGGTCATGCTCTCGATGTCGCTGGGGTTTATGAGGCTGAGGAAGTTGCCGCTTCCGCTAACCGAACCGCCAACCTCCATAGGTACGCCGTCGAGTACTATCAGCGGGTCGTTGGAGGCATTGAGCGATGCGCCGCCGCGGATGCGGATGGTGCTTCCCGCAGAGGGAGAACCACCGCTGTTGACTATCTGAACACCGCTAACCTTGCCGTTGATGAGCTGTTCGGGAGAGTTTACGACACCCTGGTTGAAGTCCTTTGAGCTTATGTTGCTTACCGAACCCGTGAGGTCGCTCTTGCGCTGTACGCCATAACCCACCACTACCACTTCATTCAGTGTCTTGGAGTCTGGGGTGAGCCTGACATTCAACGACGTTCCTTTTATCTCTACCTCCTTGCTGGTATAGCCAACATAGGAAAATGTGAGCTTGCGCGTGGATTGAGGCACAACGATTGTAAAGTTTCCGTCAAAGTCAGTGATTACACCTCCATTGACATCCTGAGCCGTCACGGTGGCACCTATGAGCGGCTCGCCGTTGTCGGCGTCTGTAACGATTCCTTTTATCGTCTTGTTTTGGGCAATGGCGTCAGTGGTCATTGCGAAAAGAACGAGAAGCAGGAACCATAGCTTGTAATAGGTCTTTTGTTCCATATAATTAATTTGTTTGGTTATTGATTAAAATCGTCGGCAAAAGTAGGACGAAACAACCGAAACAAAGGCTAAATTTTGGACATTGTTAGCCATAAAAAGGACAAAAGACCATTTCCCGGCTCTTAATGCTGTCTTTTTATGTATTCTGAGGGCGTCATGCCGAATGTGTCATGAAAGCATTTTGAGAAATATCCGGGTTTGCTGAACCCTACCATGTACATCACTTCCGAGACGTTGAATTTTCCTTCCTTCAACATGTATGCCGCCTTTTGCAACCTAATGTGACGGATAAATTCCACTGGTGTCTTGTCGGTTGCCTTCTTTATTTTCCTTGCCAACAGCTTGCCGCCGACACCCAGTTCTTCTTGCAGTCGGCTAACGTTGAAATCGCTGTCGGCGAGGTGCCCTTCTATTGCCCTCGTCACCTCAAGGAGCAGCTTTTCGTCAGAATCTTTCGTTGCCTCGTTCCTGATTGTCTCCTTCTTGATGTTGGCAGAGAAACAAGGCATGACAATGGTGATGTTCATACCGTTGTCGGGAAGAGCCTCGACGGCCATGTGGCCGTTGCACTCCTCGACATAGTCGTTGGCGATGTATAATGGCTGCATTTCCATCATTCCCGTTGTGGAGTCGGTAGGCTGGCGGTATCTTTGGAAAATGAACTGTCTGTCGGGCTCTGCAATGAAGAGCTTGTCGCAGCCTATCGTTATCGTTGCTGTCTGGCATCCTTCCTCCTGTTCCACGGCAATGTGTATCGTGGCGGGGTGTTCTACCTTATTATAAATATACTCCATGATGGACGAGAAGATGAAGTCGAGCCTCACGATGTCAATGTCGAGCATTAGCGACGAGGTAGAGGCCTTGGTGGTCATTACTACGCCTTCGGAGTGCCTTGCCCATAAGGTGCAGAACTCAATAATGTCAACCTCGTTCCTTGCCGTCGGAGTGGTGTGTGACATTCCATCGACGCTCAGGTCCTGATGAACAAGCATGTTTATGTTGCCTGCACTGCGCTTCAGTATCGACAACTCCTTGTGTGCAGTGCTGTCAGACGTGACCATGATGCCTTGTATCGATGGAATCATCTGTCGCAATTGGCAGAGCAAGCGTTCCGATATGTCGTTGTAGAATCTGGCTCGCGACAATGACTGCTGTATGATGTTTTCCTTCTCCTTACGTGTCTGTTTAAGGTTGCGCCTGACAATGTAGAAGTTCGTTGCCCACAGCAGCAGACAGAGCATGAGGAGGGCGTAGGCTGCCTTTGCCCAAAGCGTAAGATACCACGGAGGCAGGATGTTAATCTTCAACTCATACAGATCATCTGACGGAGTGCCGTTGTCGTCGAGCGACTTTACTACCAACCTGTACTTTCCGTAGGGCAGACCGTTGTATGTCAGCTTCATGTCGCTGCCTCCAATGAGTTTCCATTGCTCACTGCTGCCTTCCAGCCTGTAGGCGTATCTGCGTGACGGAAGGTTGTCGTATGGCAAGTCAGTAAGCTCGAATGTCATGTTGTTCTCGTCATGATTCAGCGTTACGTTGTCAGAGTATGTGGCTCTCAGGGCCTTTGCTCCCCTGTAGAGTTTGCCGTTTACCAACAGTTCCGAGAGGAACACCTTGTCCTTGGGCTTACCCGCAGTGACAGTGTTGACATACATCTTCAATATGCAGTCGTTGCCTCCGATATATACGTTCTCGTTAGTCTTGCTGCAGAATGACGACATGGTGGCGAGCTGCGGTATGATTAACTCGTGGCACTTGCCTGACTGTGTGATTATCTTGCCGTGGTTGCCGATGAACACCCAGATGTCGTTTCCAACACTGCATATATGCCTGATGATTTCCGTGCCGTCGGCATTGTCTATGTGATATTCGTGAAGTCTTTTGCCTTTGGCGTTGAACTTTACCACCTTGTCGGCAAGGGCCACCCACACGTTGCCGTCGTCGTCGGTAGTCATGCATTTGGTCTGCATAGTGTTCTTGATGACCGTAGTCTCGAGGTTGTCGGGGTTGATTCTTGCCACTCCGTTGTCGTACATCATTGCCCACACGTTGCCGTCGCGGTCGAAAGCCAACTGTCCGATGTGTATATGAGGCAGCTTGTCTTTAGAGTCGTCAATGTGATGGTCGGCAGTGCATTTTCCGTCGCTTTTCAGCAACTTGTCTTTGTCTATGACAAACACGCCTCCCATATACGATGCAATCCACAGCCTGTTTCTCGCATCGCACAGAATATCGTATGCCCATGTGGTAGAATACTTACCTGTCTTGTCATACAGAATATAGTTGTCGAAGCGTTTGGTCATGTTGTTCAGATGATTTATGCCGTGGTCGGAAGCCACCCAAATGTCGCCGCTTTTGTCCTCGTATATCTTCCTTATCCTGTTGTGGGAAAGGTAATGCTCCGGATTGCTTTGGTTGTACCACACAGACTTCCCGTCATTGTAGCTGATCAGTCCGTTCGAGCCTCCAGCCCACAGTGTTCCCCTGCTATCTTTTAGAATGGCTTGTATGCAGTTGCCGTCGTTGCGGCCTGTTATCTCGTCAGTGGTGTTGAAGCTGTAATATGAGTTTCCGCTGGTCATCGACATGCCATTGTCTGTCCCTGCCCACAGGTTTTGCCATTTGTCAACATACAGTGCCCAGACGATGTTGTTGGCTATGGAACGCGGGTTGGTCGAGCTGTGTCTTGAGACTGTCGTCGTTCCGTCGGTCATGATGCTGTAAAGCCCGTTGTCGGTGCCTACGAACAGGTTGCCTTCGTCGTTGATGGCGATGGACTTGACGGAGTTGCCTTCAAGGCTGGCGATATGTTTCATTCCGTTGTCGTCCATTCTGTACAGCTTGCCCTCAGTGCCTATCCACAGGCAGCGACGGCCCTTGTCGGCGAGCATTGAGTTGACCAGTGGCCTTTTGCCTACTCTCAGTACAATCTCCTGGGTCTTGCCATTGCTGACGCTGTAAAGTCCGCTTATCGTGCCTACGAGTATTGCGTCGCCGTTCTTCTCTAATGAATAAACGCCCTTGTCGATGTTTCCTGTCCTCGCACCCTTACCGCTCGTCGTGTCGTAGCGATACAGTCCGTTGGCCGTTCCTGCAATGATGTCTGTTCCGGTGGCCAGAAGGCAACGGACGACTTTCATGTCCTTGCTTGCCATGCGATACTCGCCGCTCCTCATGCTGTATGTCAGCAGACCGTTGTCAGTGCCGAGATACATCGTGTCGGCCATCATGCAGATGGCATGGATTCTGACGTTGCTGAAATGTCTAGGCTCGAATTGTCGTGTATGTCTGTAGCCGTCGTAACTGTAAAGCCCTTCCGACGTGCCTATCCACATTATTCCAATGCTGTCGCATTGGAAGGAGAGTATCTGGGGCGACGTGCTGAAATATGTATTGGAGAAATGTATGAAGCCGAACCTGTCGTTGCCGGCGTGACATACATTGCCTATGGCGCTAAGGATTGTCGTCGCTGTCAGAACAAGCCTTAGTGTCAATATTGCTGTAAGCATGTGTAGTCTCTGACGGCCATGGATAAGTATTGTCGTTTGTTTCGTTTCTGTTTCTCTCATAACAACCTGCCTCTTGTTTTTTATGTGGGCAAAGTTACGCCTTTTATTTCACATATCCAAACTTTTAGTGGAAAAGATGCAAGACTGACAAGGGAGTACATAATGAAGGTTTATGCTAAAAGGTAACAATAACGTGAGTTAAGGCGAAATCAATTAAGAATTAAAAATTAAAGTTTGCTGCGCGAATGCACTGGGAGTGTGGGCGTCCCGCCCGCACCCAGCGCACTACCCAGCGCAAATCAGCGGCAATGGAATATTACCTCGTTGGCGAGGTGCGGGCGGGACGCCCACACTCCCAGTGCCGCCTCAACGAACTTTAATTCTTAATTCTTAATTAATCTCTGTAATTATAATAAGGTATATTGGGAATAAGGGTAATAATTACACCCTTTGAATGTAAAGAGTTGTTAAATATTTAAACTTTTCTTTCCAAAAGTTTGGTT
>JBJEKR010000095.1:0-13846 GCA_051878735.1 Prevotella sp.
AGAAGTGTCAGCCCTAATTTTGTTTGCGCATAAAAGTTTTACCGGACAGCAATATTTTTCAATAATTCTCTTTTGTTCATTTAATGGAGGTATTGGCATTAAATAACATCTCAACATATTCAATGACACAAATGATTGTGCTCCACCAGACGCTGTATTTTTAATACTTACGACTTGTGATTGAAGATAGAAATATAAGTAATCTATAAGGATATCATTGTAAATATATTGTTTAAATAGAGCCACATTTTTGATTGCCATATCAAAGTAATTATCTTTTGTAATAAGAATCATACTTCCAATGTTACCTCCAATCATAGAAAACAATATATCACCAATCTGTACATTTGATCGTTTGTTTATTTCAATAAAAGTTTGTTCATCAATATACTTAGTTTTAGAAAAATCAAATAATCCTCCAATAAAGTCTTTACTTGTAATAAGCGGATAACCACTGGCTACATACTGCGGTGTATCATGCGTACCATCTCTTACATCTGAATAACTGTTTAATCTTGTCCATTCCCACCCCTGTGGCACCTCAAACGGTATCTCCTCATCAATGCACTTCACCTCTCCAGTAGCGAGCATCTTCTCATAATAGGAATTGTCCTCACCACGGTAGATGATAGATGCGTTCTTGTCTCGCTTGATTTTCTTCTCCTTGATCAAGCGTTCTTTCTCCTGACGGATCTTTTCAAGCAATACGCTTGCAGGTTCGTCATTAGGGTCTTGGGGCACAAGTTTTCCCTGTATAGCCCATTGCAGTATGCTGTTTTTTAATTGTTTGCCATTCATTCTGTTCCAATTGATTTAGAAGTTTTCATCCTTTTGCTTCTCCCTCTGGTAGAACTGATAGAGTTTCTTTCCAATCTTGTCTTTCTTAAAGGTGCGCTCGTGATTCATCGGTGTCATGGACAGACGTATCTTTGCCACACCTTCATTCAAGATTTCAAATTGCTGTGGAGTAATCCGAAACTGGGCGGTAGAACTTATCTCCGTAACAGGTATTACTACGTTGCCGCTGATAATACCTGCTGACTGGCTCCCATTACCAATCACTGTCCCCTTTAATTCAAGGTATTTTCCAGAAAATGTCCTTATCTTCATTGTTGGTTCACTGAGGAAATTCATTCTGTCTGAGCGTACTGTCGCAACGATGGAATACATTGTGTCCTGTTTCGCCACACTGTACTTCATATTGCAACCTTCGGCTGCAAGCGCCTTATATGTATATCCGACAGTCTGTGCATTGACCGTAAGTCCCCAACACAAACAGAGCATGAGCAGAATATTCTTAATTATCTTCATTGTCATTCTTCTTTGTTGTAATCTTCACCATTTATACCTAACTCTCCATTACTCATTGCATTGGCAATGTCAATCTTCAATTCTTCATCATAATCTTTTCCAGACATGAATGCTGTCATTATTCGCAATAGAAGGTCTTGATCAATATGCGAAGCAGCTACATGATAAACTATAGCTTCCAACTGGCGCATGAATATGCAAGCCTCCCATGGGTAACCATTTTTATGGAGAAAATATGCTCCTAAGGTTAAGGCAATGCGCTTGTTCCCATCATTGAAATAATGCCCTGAGCAGAACTTGAAGACCAGATAAGAGAGCTTTTCCGCAAAGGTCGGATAGTACATGTCATTCTGGATGAAGTCCAATGTGGCAAGTATGCCACCTTCATCCCGAACCCCAGCAAATCCTCCATCACTGGCATCTATCATCTTACGATAGACCATCAATGATTCTTCGTAGCTAATATATTGTATTTCGTTATTCATCCTCTGCCTGTTTTAAGCGTTTGAGCACATCTTTATTGCTCTCTAAGATATGGTCGAAGTCAACCGATTGGTCTCCGATGAACCGTTCAAATTCCTCTGGAGTAACAGCTTTAAGATATTCAGCAATATTTCCATGATACGCATCACGGAAACTGAAATCGCGCGAAGCCATTTTGGTTCTGGCGTCATTGAGATAAGGCTTCTGCATCGGATGCTCTGCCAATTCACCAACAATCTGCTCAACTTCCTCAATAGTCAGCTTCATTTCACCATTCTTCTTGTATCGTTCCTGTATAGCTGCTCCTACACCATTCTCAAAAGACGAAATCACCAACAGGACTTCTGCATACAGTGTGTGGCGCACATTGTCTTTACTGTCAAGGCGTAGTATCTCACGATACTCTTTAGCATTCTCCTTAAATACCGCTTTATAAATCAGGTCAGTCACTTGCGCATATTTGTAAGTTTGATGCCCTTGCACATATTGGCTGATTGCCGAAGTGAGATTTCTGCGGTAATTTTCCTCTGTTATTGCAGCAGGAATGTAGTTGACATCCCTTCTGTTGATAAACTTTGTGCCTCCACCAGTTTTTTCATGTATCGTTGCAATGACTAAATCAAGAATCATGCTACGCAAAGTTTTTGCCCTTTCACTCTCCGTAAGCAACATGCCGATATTGAGGAAAGCCCTGAAATTAAAGAGTCCCAGTTGAGTGGTTTTGCTCGCCTCATTTATAAGGTGAGCAAATTGCAACTTAAACTCTTTCAACGACTTACCCTTACATAAAACATATCCGTTATGCTTTAGTTCATCGCTGTTGGACGCAAGGTATCTATCTATAGTAGATACATCAACAGCATAAAAATCAGCAACCATTTTTTTAGTCAACCAATACTCACCTTCGAAAAGCATACCTGAAATTTCAAGTCGCTTTTGGATTTCGTCAACAGCAAAACGGTTGTTGAGTACATTTTGGCGTTCTATATTTGAAACTGTCAAATCTTTCATTGTCCGTCAAATTAAGTGGTAACTACTCCTTGGTTATTTCAATTCCCAATATCCGCTGTATCTCTGCCAGCGTCTTGTCTATCTCATGGTCGAGAGCTTTGCGCTTCTTAAAGTAGTCGGCAAGGAGTTCGGCAGGTGGAAGTATCTCTTCCTCGTCTTTGGGGAACTTGCATTGGTCGAAATTGCAATCCATGTCGAACAATTCTTTGGCAGAGAAGCAGCGGGACTTCTCTCCCAACTCATCGGAAGAGATTTCCTTGCGGTCGTTCCACCAGTCACAGATGGGCTGGCAATGTTCAAGTCTCATCGACTTGGTTTTTGAGAAGTGCTTGTAGCCTTCTGGCATGTCAAGGCGATAGAACCATGTTTTGTCAGTAGAAAATCCTTCTTCCGCTCCATCAGCTCGTTCGTTATTAAAGAACAGAATATTGGTGGCGATACTGGTATAAGGTGAGAAGATGCTGCCTGGCAGACGGATGATGGTGTGAAGATTGAACTCACGGAGCATCTTTTGCTTGATGGCAAGTTTTGCCCCATCCATTCCAAAGAGGAAACCGTCAGGAACAATAACTGCCGCACGTCCGTCACGCTTCAACCTGTACATGATAAGCACCATGAAAAGGTCTGCCGTCTCGCTCGAACGAAACTCCATCGGGAAATTGCTTTTGGCTGCTGCATCGGTGCTTCCTCCGTAGGGTGGATTCATGGCAATCACGTTGACCTTGTCCGTTTCCTTGAAGTCAGACATCTTCGTGCCCAACGAATCGCAATGGCGGATATTCGGAGCTTCCACATCGTGAAGGAGCAGATTGGTGATGGATAGAAGGTAAGGGAGAGGCTTCCACTCTTGTCCGATGACAGACTGCTGGTAGAGCCGCCCGTCATCCGTGGTCTGTACCTGTTTCTGTAGATAGTTTAATGCCGAAGTGAGGAAGCCGCCTGTACCTGATGTGAAGTCACCAACGGTTTCGCCAAGCACTGGGTTAAGTTGTTGTATGATGAAATCCGTCAAAGCTCGCGGTGTGTAGAACTCACCTGCATTACCGGCAGACTGAAGGTCTTTGAGTATTCCTTCATAGATGTCACCAAACATGTGGCGGTCTTCAGCATCGTCAAACTCAATCTCGTTGATGACATTGATGACCTGACGTAACAGAATGCCGTTCTTCATATATTGGTTCAAGTCCTCGAACACCTCTTTGACGATAGCCTTGCTGCGAGGGGTCTCACGAGTCACTTCAAGTCCCTTCAGCGTGGGAAAAAGTTTGTCGTTTATAAACGTGAGCAAGGCATCGCCTGTCAGCGCATTGCCGTCTTTTTCATCTATAGCCCAATTGCGCCAGCGCAATTCTTCGGGGATGATGGACTCAAAGGGCTTGTGCTCTTTGCTTGCCTTATATTCCCACGTTTCCTCTTGTGTGTCATACACCTTCAGAAAAAACATCCATGTCATCTGCTCTATGCGCTGTGCATCGCCATTGATACCAGCGTCTTGTCGCATGATATTTTGCAGACGCTTTACTATATTGTTTACTGCCATTTCTTTATGCTACTTTATATATTTCGTTTTCAAGTTCTTTCAGCGCCTGTTCAAACTTATCCAGTCCGCCGAACAGTTTCACGATTTTCTGCGGCTTGCCAATCTTGTTGAATGGAGCAGTATCAAGAATATCAGAGTCTTCAAGGTTCAAGATACCATAATCAGCATATTTGTCGAGAAGAGCCTCCAATACCTCACGCGCCTTCCCTTCATATTTGGCAAAGTAATTGCGTTTCTTGACATTGTTAGCCCTTTCGCGCCTTGTCACTGGTGGCTGGTCGAAGGCTACATGACATATCACGTCGAAAATGTCGGCATGTGCCAAGGCAGGATTCTTTTCCCTGACAGCACCCACAAGAACACTATAGTCCTTCAGCTCATCCACAATGACTTTCTTGCGTTCCGCTTCTGTCCAGTTCTTGACAAAGTCGTTCAAGGTAGCATAACGCTTCCTGATCTGTTTGCGTGTGAAATCCGTTATGCTTTCTGTACGCATGGTTTTACCATCTTCACCGAGGATGCTGACTATCTCAGTAGTTATTGCTATTTTCTCTCCCTCAACAAGATACTTGACATGAGGCTCTGAGACAACACTTGACGGTTCTTCTGGTGTGGTGTATGGCTTTCCACTATTCCCTTGCGG
The DNA here is from genome assembly GCA_051878735.1 of Prevotella sp. Lineage (GTDB taxonomy): Bacteria > Bacteroidota > Bacteroidia > Bacteroidales > Bacteroidaceae > Prevotella. The sequence continues at coordinate 4,989 of JBJEKR010000095.1, forward strand.
GGGCTCTGGGTCGCCATCGAATTTCGGGTCTTTGAATTTCGCTGTGGCATTGCGGAAATCCAATATCTCCAAATGCCACTTCCCTTTGTCAGTTCTCAGTCGGGTGCCACGTCCAATGATTTGCTTAAACTCCGTCATGGAACCTATTTCCTTGTCAATGACTATAAGCCCACAGGTCTTGCAGTCCACGCCCGTAGCAAGCAGTTCTGATGTTGTAACAACTGTCGGGTAGGGTTGGTCAACATCAATGAAGTTGTCCAACTGTTTCTTCCCCACATTATCATCACCCGTTATGCGCATGATGTAGCGTGCATCCTTTTTACACAAATCTGCATTCAAATTGACCAACAGGCTCCTCATGGCTTCAGCCTCTTCAATATCCGTACAGAACACGATGGTCTTGGTCATCCTGCCAATTTGTTTCAGCATCTTGGTGATACGCTTTGCGACAATCTCCCTACGTTTGGTGAAAGCGATGTCTCTACCTATGTCCTTGCGTTCATATAACCGTTGTGCTATATCTCTGCCCAGCAAGTCTTTCTCATCGTCATCAGGTTTGAATCCCTGAAGGTCTATGCTTATATAACTGTTGGTAACTCTGTAAGGAGCGAGGAAACCATCTTGTATTCCTTGCAAAAGCGAATAGGTAAATATTGGCTCACCAAAATAATCAAGATTATTAGCTCCAGTCTCAGCCTTGGGTGTAGCGGTCATGCCGATTTGGGTGGCAGAGTTGAAATACTCCAGCACCTTACGCCATGCACTGTCATCTTTTGCACTCCCACGATGGCACTCGTCAACAATAATAAGGTCGAAGAAAGTTGGCTGAACTTGGCAGAAGGGGTCTTCCACGCCTTCTTCATTAGACACCAATTGATGATACAATGCCATATACACCTCGTAGGCAGAATCTATGGTAGCCCCTTGTACTTTGGTCATGACCTTTTTGAATGGCTTAAAGTCCTGCACCATTGTCTGGTCTATCAAAATGTTACGGTCGGCAAGATACAGTATCTTTTTCTTTGTACCAGAGGCTTTCAGGCGATGGATAATCTGAAAAGCGGTAATAGTCTTTCCTGTACCTGTCGCCATTACTATCAGCACCCTGTCCTTGCCTTTGGCAATAGCCTCTACGGTACGTTCGGCAGCTATTCGCTGATAATATCGAGGTTCGTAGGTATAGGGGTCAGAATAGAACGGTTGTTCTACAATCTTCAAGGCTTCTCCACTCAACTGCTTGGCATCGACCAAGCGTTTATATAATTCCTCAGGAGTCGGGAACTGTTCCAATGTAAGTTCGGTTTCTTTCCCTGTCAAAAAGTCATGCTCCAGAAAACCATCTCCATTAGAACTATATGCAAAGGGAATGTCAAGAATCTGAGCGTATTCCATTGCCTGTTGCATACCTCCCCCAAGGGGCTTGTTATTGTCTTTCGCTTCGACAATAGCAATGGGCTTGTTGGCGGCATGAAACAAGAGGTAATCAGCCTTCTTTCCTGTCTGGCGTGCATGCACCTTACCTTGGAATATAACTCTACCGTCAGTAAAGTAGTATTCCATTCTGATATGCTCGTTCTTCCACCCTGCATTGTTAATGGCAGGTGTGATATAACGCAGCTTTATATCTTCTTCGGTCAAATCTTTCTTGCTCATAGTTCTTGACAGTATTATCTCCACATAATCATTTATTATAGGAAGTTCTATGATAAAAAGAAATCCATTATAGTTTCTTTATGATAGGCTTGAAGAAAGTAACAAATCTTTCTGTGTATTCTTTCAGCCATTCAAACAGTTCTGCTTGGGATGACTTCTTCGTGAAATCACATTTCTTATACAAATCGACTGTTGATGTCTTCTTTCCATCCAGTCGCCTCCAGTCCAATGTTTCGCCAATTGCTGTTTCTGCTTCATCCTTGTATGCAAGTAAAGCATCAAAGTTCTTCTTGTCAATGTCATCACCTATATACAACTGCACAGTGATCTTCTGCTCCCTCGAATTAAGAAGAAGGCATATCTGGAAATTGGAGCGACCAATGGCGATATTCATCCAGTGGCTGTAAGAAGGGGATTGCGTGCGAAACTTCTTGGAAGGATTATTTGCCATGTACTCACAGAATGCAGACCAGAATTCATATCTTGACAATTCCGCATCTGTCCGATTCTCATTTGAAGTCTGATTGGACGAGGTACGGACATCTTTTGACCAGCCGTTAGGCTTGGCTATCACATTGAATATTGGAGCGGCAGGACTGCTGCCTATCTTTATCAAGCCGATTTCTACACCAAAGAAGTTAAACTCTTTATCTGTTATACGATTCAACCAGTCAATGGCTGCTCTGTGCTCTTCCGTGAAGCGTTCAGCAATCCAGATAATAGTAACAGCATCAAGCCCTGCTGCATATGTCAGAATCTGCCCTAAATGGTTATGGTCAGTCTTCTCCAATTGGTTTTCTATCAACACCAATTTGTCCGTCCCTGAATCTACACAGAGAATATCCGCACGGAAAGGACCAACATGTTCTTCCTGTGCTTTCACTTCAAGTTCGTTCATTCCAAGAGCATCGGCAAGCAGAGACATATTCTCCTCTGTCGCAAGCCAAGGAGTAAAATCTGTTGCCTCATTCTGCCAGCAGTCACGAAGGTCAACTTTTGTAATCTTTGACAAATTTATTGATGTTGCCATATATCTTTCTTTTAGCGCAGTTGTTATTTCTTTGTAGGAACAATCAATTCTCTGGCATCAACATTCAGGCATTCTGCAATCTTTACCAAAGTTTCTAATCCGGGCTGTGCTGTATTGGTACACCATTTTGAAACTGTTGTGCAGTCTTTTCCAAGAGTGTCTGCCAACCATTTGTTTGTCCTTCTCTGTTCCACCAGAACCACTTTGATGCGGTTGATAATGGGCTTCTCGTTTGATTCCATATTCATTCTGACTGGATTTATTGTGCAAATATACATATTATAATTGGAATAGTCGCTATGTTATGAGTAAAATTTTCAATAGAATTAGCGTATTAGGCAAAATTAGTGGTGTATAGTAACATCCTAAGTAAAAAATAGTATCGTTATTCAAATGTATTTCATTAACTCAGACAAACAAAGCCAACTGTGTTTGCACTTTGTCGGGGCAAGATAAAGTCTTAACTATGCGAGCCTAAAATGTGATAAATTGCCACCGAATTATTAACCTCCGTTGTCTATCAGCGATATATGCTGACAGAGATACAACCAAGGTACAAGACCATCCGTCTGCAAAAAGGCGATTTCTCTGCCGAGGTATGTTCGGACAACGAATAAATAGGACAGGTACACGGATTCACTCCTGTGGGTCGGTGTATCTGTCCCTATGATTTTTTCCCTATGATTTTTCAAAATCAAATCAGTCTATCCTATACTTGAAATTTCTTCTATAGAAAGCCTTGTCATTTCCGCAATTTGTTCAATAGGTATTCCAGCAGCCTTCATTGCTTTGGCTGAAATAAGCAAGGCTGCGTGTTGCTCCTCCAACTGCGCTGACTGCTCATCCAACTGCGCGTCTTGCTCAGCTATTCTCTGGTCACGCTTCATGATGGCTGTATCGCGAGTTTCAATGGCAGAGAAATATTCGTCCTCAACGTTCATGTCCTGACGCAACTTGCTGTCGGAAGCTGCGGCGAGAAGGCGGTGTAGGATATGCTCCATCTCGGCATCTCCACGATATGTATCCTCATCAATATTCAATACCTGACGGTTATTCCCGTCCTTGTTTGTCTGGTCGAACACACTCAGAACCTCTACGAGACGATTGTTCACACGACCGTGAAGAAGAGGGATCTGTACGATTATACTGTCATGAATAAGGCTCTCGACAAACGGGTCGGGCATACCCTTGGTTATCTCCACACCGTCGTAGTCGTATGACTTGTGATTTACATAAAGAACAGGCTCTTCTATATCACCTACGCGATGACCGAGAAGATATACGGTTATCATCGGTATGCCATAGCCGTTGGGGTTGTCGTCCTTTAGGATATTGTCGGGATTGGCATATTGCGTACCGAGATACTGACGGAAACGCAGCGTTTCCGTCTCAAGCCAAGTCTTCTGAAGCTCTATCAGTACGAGTTTCAGGCTGCCGTCGTCCTGCCTGACCTTGGCACCAAAGTCTATCCTAAACATGGATATCTTGTCACGTGTGCCGTTGGTATATTCATGCTTACGCATTTCAACCTCTGCAACTTCCCTCTTGAGAAGGGCAGAAAGCACTGTCTTGGCTACACGGTTGTCCTCCATGAGGTATTTGAACACAGCGTCATAAATCGGGTTCGCAATACTTATTATCATTGTCGCATATTCTTTGGTTGGTGCAAAGATAATACAAAAATATGTATTTGCGAAGAAAACATGGATTTATTTCTTGTTTTTTAATACTCGCTCAACAACGTCACGAAAGCGAAATGCCTACAGAAATTATTTACACTTCGGTATCTGTCGCAATGTATCTGTCCCTATGATTCGACTATAATTCGATGAGGAATCTTGCTCCTCCTGAATATGATGTGTCGAGTGAGACGGTGGCATCTATCTTTGCAGCTATGGCACGCGAGAGAGTAAGGCCAAGCCCCACTCCAGGCACGAACTCGTCTATCTTGTAGAATCGCTCAAATATCTTCTCGGCTTTGTCGGCGGGAATGCCTCGTCCGGTATCGGTGACGCTGACAATGCCCTTGCCGCCACTCTTGGTATATTCAACCCTGATGCTGCCCGACGAAGTGTTCTTGATGGCATTATCTACAATACAGCCCAATATGCGCACGACAGCCCCAAGGTTTGTCGTGACGGTCTCCGACCCACTGGTCATGCAGTATTCGAGTGTCACTCCTGCCGAGGCTTCGGCGCATGTCTCACGTGCAGCCGCAAGAATATCGTTCACAGACACTTCGGTCATTTCCAGCTTGTCCTCACTGCTCTCGTATTCGGAAATCTCGATTAGGTCGTTGAGCATTTTCGTCATGTGATCTGTCTGCTCGATGATGATATTGTTAAGCTCCTGCTTCTGACTGCCCTCCAAATTGATGTTGGGGTCAGTGAGTAATTGCACGAATCCTGAAATCTGGTTGAGGGGAGTACGTATCTCGTGCGACATGTTCCTTATGAACGAGGTCTTCATCTCAGAGGCTTCATTATTTTCCTTTTGGGTCATCTTGCTCCACCTGCGATACTCCTGCGGAGTCAGTCCATACTGACTCTCAAACTGTCTGACGAAGGTCTTCCCGTCCTTGTAGCCGCAGGCGCGGGCAATGTCCTCGACTTCCCTCTCCTCCTTGTCCTCAAGCATGGTGATAGCCTGTCGGAAGCACATCTCTCCCACAAACTTGTCGGTGTCGCCGTCGGTGATGCCGTCGGGGCGCAACTTCGACAGCTCATTCTGCTGCTCCACAAGGCGACTAATGGTACCCACGGCAGCCTTGCTGCGCTTGTTTATCTTGCGGTTGTAGTATATCATGAGGGCTATGAAAGCGAAGGCAAGTATCAGGAGCACCACGGCAGCCCAAAGGCCAAAACTCTGTCGGGCAAGCTTTCTGTTTTGGTCAACGAGAAGACGTTCCTTCTCCTGTGTTTCGTATATCTTCGACAACTGCAGCAGGTCATTGCCTTGCGAGCGTTTTGCCAACGAATCCTTCAGTGTGATTATCTCCAGTGCAATCTCCTTCGCCTTGCGGTCGTTGCCTATCGCACCGTATGCCTCAAGCTCCTTAAAGAGCACGAGATCTGCATAGTCGTTGCTGACGGTGTCGCGCATCTCCCGGAAAAACTTGCGTATATTCTTCGTCACGGCGAGCAGTTTCCCGTATTGTCGGGTGGCAAGATAATGGTACGTGAAGAAGGAGTCGCCTGTGTTACCCTGAGCCGTTTTTGTATTTGCCGCCATATCACAGTAGTGCTGCCCCATCTTGATATTTCCCGTGGCGTCATATATCTTCATGATAAGAGCGTATATGGCACATCGGCGCATGTCAAGAATATTCTCAGGCACCAGTCCCGACTTCTCCACCATGTCCATACGTCTCTCCATCTCGGATATGCACGGAAGTGCTTCCTCTGGATGTCCCTGGTTGAACATCATCTCAAGCATGGTGCCATATCCGAACACTATCTCGTCAGCGGAATACAGGTCGGGCTTTTCTTTCAATAGATCCAATGCCTTGACACAGGCTTCGTTCATCATCTTATATCCAGCCTCCTCGTTGCCTATCATCACATTGCAACGTCCGATAAGATGGTGCATCTTGTTTTCTGTCTCAGGATAATCATACTTGCGTGCCTTGTCAACACATTGGCGTGATAGGTTCATGGCACTCAAATAACGGCTGTCCTTGTAGTCTTGCTCTGCCATAAGCCTCAGGCAAAACAGATAGCTTTCGGGATCAATCTTCTCAAACCGCTTGTCGCCCAAGGCTCTCAATCCGTAGTAGTGCGACAGGCGTGTCATCTTCAAGCCATTGTGATAAATGGCAGAGCGAAGATGGTCGAGATAGAACAGCTCCATCTCTCCATTTGCCTCCATAGTGTCGCAAATGTTCAAAGCCAACTGTGGATTGCTGATGTGTATAGCTTTTATATATTGATATGTGTGGGTGCTATCCACTCCAGCAGCCGATGTCTTGTCCCCGTTCTGGTGACATGACGAGACGTAGATGCAAAGGAACAAGCATACGAAAGCAATCGATAATAATTTTTTTGTTTTCATATATACATGTGGACGTTGTTGAAAATTCGCTACAAAATATGCTCATAGCGTTATCTCGCCACTGCCATAACACTTGTGATGCTCTGCGTCATACACAACGCAGAACTGGCCAGGGGCTACGCCGTGAATACGGTCGAGGGAATGTACTGTGTACTGTCCCCCGGATGTTTTTTCTATTTTGGCACGATGGTATTCGGGTGTGTGGCGAATCTTGAATGTCACTTCCTCGGGCAGCTCACGGGCAGTGAGGAAATGGAAGTCGTTGACGGGGAAGTCCCGCTTATATGCCGTGTCGGGGTCGTAGCCGTGACTGACGTAGAGCGTGTTTGTCTCTATGTCCTTCTTCACCACGAACCACGGGCCACCGCCGAAGCCCATTCCCTTGCGCTGTCCTATGGTGTGGAACCACAGCCCACGATGTTCTCCTATGCGCTTTCCCGTCTCCAGTTCTATCACGTCTCCCGGCTGTTCGCCAAGATAGCGACGTATGTAGTCGTTGTAGTTTATCTTTCCAAGGAAGCAGATGCCCTGCGAGTCCTTGCGCTTGGCGTTGACGAGATGCTCACGCTCGGCAATCTCGCGCACCTCGTCCTTCATCATGTGTCCGATGGGGAAAATGGCTTTCTTCAGTTGCCAGTCGTAAATCTGTGCAAGGAAGTCGGTTTGGTCTTTCACGGGATCGGGGCTTGTCGTTAGCCATTTCTCGCCGTCTATCATTTCCGTCTGTGCATAATGACCAGTGGCAATGAAGTCGTAGTCGTGTCCCATCTTGCGGTCGAAGGCACCGAACTTTATCAGTCGGTTGCACATCACGTCGGGATTGGGCGTGAAGCCCCTACGCACCTTGTCCATAGTGTAGCGCGTCACCTCGTCCCAATATTCCTTATGACAGTCAACCACATCGAGCTTGCAACCGTAGCGTCGCGCCACGGCAGTAGCCATCTCAAGGTCTTCCTCCGACGAGCAGTCCCATTCCTCCTGTTCCTCAGGACCAATCTTTATGTAGAAGCAGTCTGGCTTGATGCCTTGTTCCGCCAATTGGTGGACAACAACGGCACTATCAACGCCGCCAGACAATAATACTGCTATTCTTTCCATTCTTCAATTCTTCCTATACTTGCCTTCCTCTTTATCCTCCATCATGCTCAGATACGACTGATAGCGACTTTGGGCAATGTAGTGTTCCTCAACGGCTTTCAGCACGGCACAGCCAGGCTCATGCGTATGGGTACAGTTGCCGAAACGACATTCCTTCGAGAAGTGGAATATCTCCTTGAAATAGCTCGTCAGCTCCTCCGGCTCGATGTCGAACGTGCCGAAGCCCTTTATTCCCGGAGTATCTATGATGTAGCCACCATCGGGCAGCGGAATCATCTCGCTGAACGTCGTGGTGTGCGTTCCAGAGTTGTGTGCGTCGCTTATCTCCGCCGTCTTAAGGTTCACTCCCGGCAACAGTCGGTTGATGAGTGTCGATTTCCCCACTCCACTGTTTCCACTCAGTACCGTAGTCCTGCCTCGCAACGCTTCCCTCACCTTGTCGATGCCCTCGCCCGTAACGGCAGAAATGGCGAGACAGTCATATCCCACGGTTTCGTAGAGGTCAATCATCATCTGCTGATAGTGCTGCTCGTCGTCGTCGAGCAGGTCTGTCTTGTTGAACAACAGCGTCACCGGCACCCGATAAGCCTCAGCGGAAGCGAGGAAGCGGTCGATGAATGTTGTCGATGTTGCAGGACGATTGATGGTGACGACGAGGAACGCCTGATCGACATTGGCGGCAATGATATGGCTCTGCTTCGAGAGGTTCGACGACTTGCGAATGATGTAGTTCCGTCGGTCTTCTATTGCCGTAATGAATGCCGTTCCCTCGGCGTTAGGCACAATGGTGACGCGGTCGCCCACAGCCACGGGGTTGGTGCTGCGTATTCCCTTCAGTCTGAAATTGCCCTTTATCTTACAATCAATAAGCTGGTCACCGCCATCAATCTTGACGGTGTACCAGCTACCTGTATTCTTTATTACTAAACCAGTGTACAAAGAAGTTTAATTTTTAATTTTTAATTTTTAATTCTTCCTACACCGTCATTATCTCCTTGTCCTTGGCGGCAAGAAGTTCCTCGACATT
>JBJEKR010000096.1:0-3138 GCA_051878735.1 Prevotella sp.
AATGTGATACCATTTGTTAAATCACAATAATTTGTTATCCTTGCTGATTAAACCTTTATATATTATACTCGTCAATATACTGTACCACAACAAAATATAAAAAATTAAACTATGAAGAAAATCGTTTTAGTAGCTGCCATCGCACTCTTTAGCTTCGGCAGCATGTCAGCCCAGCGTGGCGGCAAACAAAGAATGACTCCAGAGGAGCAAGTAGAAAGAATGTCAAAGGAGCTGAACCTCACCAGCGACCAGAAAAAGAAGATCACCGCACTCTACACCGACTTCCAAAAGAAGCGTGAAGCGGCAGGTCAGGACTCGCGTGAGCAGATGCGCACCGAGCGCGAAAAGCTCAACAAAGAAGTGAATGCTCTACTCACCGATGAACAAAAGAAAAAATTTGAAAGTATGAACCAAAGAGGAAGAGGCAAAAAGTAGAAGACTGTAATGAAATTAAGAATTAAGAATTAAGAAAAATTGTTGTGCATCATAAATGCCATGACATATTCTCTTAATTTTTAATTCTTAATTTCTCTTCATTCTTCATTCTTCATTCTTAATTTTTAATTTCTCTTCCGTCCTTTGCATCAACACAAACAACGAGGGAACTACGAAAAGCAACGCTACTGTGCCGAGAAGCATACCGCCTACGGTGCTTACACCAACGGAGATGTTACCGTTGGCACCTACACCAGAGGCGAACATCATTGGAAGCATACCAAAGACCATTGTCAGCGACGTCATGAGGATTGGACGGGTACGAGCTTTGGCGGCTGCCATGGCTGCGGCGGCTATCGTCATTCCCTCACGTCGGCGAGTAGAGGCATACTCAGTGAGCAGGATTGCCGTCTTAGACAACAAACCGATGAGCATTATAAGTCCCGTCTGCATGTATATGTTGTTCTCCAATCCCCAGAACTGAGCGAAGATGAAACTGCCGACAAGTCCGAAGGGAACGGAGAGAATGACGGCAAACGGAATGAACAGGCTCTCGTAGAGGGCGCAAAGGATAAGATAGATGAACACGATGCAGATTATGAATACTATTGTCGTTGTATTTCCCGTTGACGACTCCTCACGTGCCATACCGCCAAACTCATAACCATAGCCGGCGGGCAACGTCTCTGCCGCCACTTCCTCAACAGCCTTTATTGCCTGACCTGAGCTGTAACCCTCGGCTGCTGCTCCATATACGGAAATAGCAGAGAAGAGATTGAAGCGCGACAGACTTTCGCTTCCATAGACACGGGAAAGTGTTAGATACTGCGATATTGGCGACATCTCACCACTACTGTTTCTGACAAAAATATTGTTAAGTGCCTCAGTGTCAAGTCGGAACTCAGGCGAGGCTTGCACCATGACACGATAGAGCTTGGTGAAGCGGTTGAGGTTTGACGAATAGTTACCTCCGACATATCCCGCAAGAGTGGAGAGTACATCAGTGGGCGACACGCCGTTTCGCTTACACAATGCAGCGTCAACCTCTACAAGGAACTGCGGATATTTCGTGTCGAAAGTGGTGTAGGCACGCGACACTTCGGGACGCTTGTTGAGTGCTGCTATGAAATCCTTGGTGTATTTCAGGAGGTCATCCACCGTACCGCCCTTCTTGTCTTGAACGTAAAGTTCAAAGCCGTCGCTTGTGCCGTAACCAGAAATCATAGGGTTTGTGGAAACACGGATGGTGGCGGCCTTGATGCTGTCGGTACGGCGGTAAATCTCGTTCATCACCGACTGAATGTCGTCGCCCTTGCCCTTTCGCTCGTCCCACGGTTTCAGACGAATGGTGTATGATCCTGCCGAAGCCGACTGGTTATGTCGAGCATCCTTACCCGTGACGCGCGAATAGATCTTCACCTGCGGAATGTCGCGAATGGCAAGCTCTATCTGGTTCATGACGCGCTCCGTCTCAGAAAGGCTGCTGCCCGGCGAAGTCTGCACGTTTATGTTTATTGTTCCCATGTCCTCCTGCGGCACAAGTCCTGTCTTGGTGACATTCATCAAGACCACAAGCAACACGACAGCTCCGACCACACTTGCTACGGCAATCCAAGGACGGCGCACTACCTTTGAAGCAACAAACGAGGTGTATAAAGCATATCTTACACCTCCACCTTTCCCCCTACCCTGAGAGGAATTAGGGGTGGGTCTCCCCTCCCCCTTTTTCTTATTCCTCATTATTATAGAACAAAGCGCAGGGCTGAACGTAAGAGCATTGACAAGAGAGATAGCCACGGCGACAGCCATAGTGAGACCGAACTGGGTGTAGAAAGTTCCTGTCGTTCCGCCAATGAAGCAGACAGGAATGAACACCGCCATAAAGACAATGGTGGTGGTGACGAGAGCTGAGGTCAGTCCCTTCAGCGCATCTACCGTTGCCTTATAGGCCGACGTATAGCCTTGGTCGAACTTCGCCTGAACAGCCTCGACGACGACGATGGCATTATCTACCACCGTGCCTATGACTAACACAATGGCAAATAGCGTCAGCAGATTGAGCGAGAATCCGGCGGCATAGATGAAGGCAAACGTGCCTATCACCGATACGATGATGGCAAGCGAGGGAATGAGTGTGGCGCGGAAGTCGTGGAGAAACAGATATACCACCACGACGACAAGGACGATGGCAAGCGCAAGCGTCATGACCACATTCTTTATTGATGCGTCGAGGAAGTCCTTGGTACTCATGATGTCAGACAGCACCATTCCCTTTGGCAAGCCCTCGGAAATGTCGCTCGCCACACGGTCTATCTCGTTTATTATCTCGTTGGCATTGGAGCCAGAAGTCTGCGCTATCATGCAGTTTGCGCCAGGGTGTCCGTCGGTCTGGCTCAACAGGGCGTAGTTCTCTGCACCCAATTCCACGCGTGCCACATCCTTCAGTCGCAGCACATCGCCGTTAGGCATCGCCCTAATCACCATGTTCTCATAGTCTTTCTCCTCCTCGTAGCGTCCACGGTATTTCAGCACATATTGGAAAGTGTTGATGCTCTCAGCTCCCAGCGTTCCCGTTGGCGACTCTACATTCTGTTCAGCGAGCACTGTAGTAATGTCCTGTGGCGTAAGTCGATACTGTGCCATGCGCAGCGGGTCGAGCCAGATGCGCATGGAGTAGCTTGCTCCCCAGATGTTCACCTCGCC
>JBJEKR010000097.1:0-13697 GCA_051878735.1 Prevotella sp.
CAGTCGTACATTGCAGGATAGCACAGTCCGTGCTTTCCTGTGCGTATCTCCATCTCCGAACCGTCCAGATATACTGGCTGCGAGAGAATGGGAGCACCGGGGATGTCGGTCATCTTCAGTGTTTTCAACTTAGGCAATCCCGCAGTACGGAAGTTGTCGTCGGCAGGATTGTCCTTTGGATACTGGGCGTAAGCAGCAAGAGAGAATGTTGCCAATGCCATCACTACAGGAAGTTTATTCCAATGTGTCATTGCTTTTTGTTTTTTGTTTTTTAAGGTTTCAAATGATTGTTATTTCATTTCTTTTCCTCAAGATTATATTCTATGATATGTTCCGTTGGCGGCAGGCACATCGAGTCGTTGCACGACTGATAGCTCACCTTTATCTTTACTTTATTTTCTGCAGCGTTTTTATGACGGAAAAGGCCCTGCATAAACTTCACTTCGCCGAAATACATCGTGGCGTTACCCATGTACGGCTTGCTCATCTGTCCGTTGCATATGATGCCGTCGGGAGTTTCTATTTCCACCTTTGTCGGTATCATTCCCTGCTGTTCGGTGGCAGGACAGTCAACAAATCCGTGCCAACCGTCCTTAAACTTTAAGTAGATGAACAGTTCCCAACAGCCAGCTCCTTCATCTCTACACTCCACACGATAGCTCAGTGGTTCCTCGGCAGTACCGTCGGCAAATGCTTGCGTGGGCTTTGACTTAGGCTCTTCAATTTTCAGTTCGGAAGCCGCAACAGCCTTTTGGCTGTTTTTCTTTCCATAGAACACCAGCACAAAGCCACGATGGCGCATTGTCAGATATTTCAAGTCGTCGAGCTTGCCAAGGTAGTAGCTCTTTTCGAATTTATTCTTTACCCTTTCACACAGCTGGTCGAATGTCTGATACATATAGTATTCTCCTGCGTCCTTGCCCGGCATCTCTATGCCAAGGTTGTGAGTCCATTGCCATGCAATTTCTTCTGCCACAGTGCGCTTCGACGACAGGGGATCCTCAACAGTAGCAACTGTAGGCACTGACAGACCCATCACGATGTCGTTCACTCCGTCGCCGTTAATGTCGGCAACGGTAATCATAGGCTGGCAACCGGGCAATGCCTTCGTGCCGTCGGCAGCGGTAAAGAGAGGCACTGGACGCTCAAAGCGCAGTCCGAGATTTGTATTCACGCCACGATAGAACAATACAGGATAGTCGCCCTTGTCGGCATACTCGTATGTTACCAAGAGGTCGAGCACTCCGTCCTGATCCCAATCCACGGGAGTCATATATGTCTTTATGTTGCGTGGCTGTATGCCCTCCTCTTCTTGTCCTACTCCATGTATTGTAAGGACGGAATTGTCGGTGAAGCGCAGATACTTGCGAAGTCCGAAGCGTGGGTTTTCCTTTGTTCCCTCGTTGAGGGCGACTCTCATTCCTCCGCAACCACCAACCAAGAGGTCAACGAGTCCGTCGCCGTTGAAATCGACAAAGTTGGCTGAGGTGTAGTTCCAATAATTCAACGACTCTGGCGAGGTGTCGTCCTGACTTGGATATTCCTTGTCGCGATACCCTTCCTGCTCGACATACTGGAGCGGAGCGAAGCCCTTGTCGGTGCCGCGCCACAGTCCTACACGTCCCGGACAATACTCACCCGAAAGCATGTCCAAGCGTCCGTCGCCCGTGATGTCAACCATGCGCGGGTGCATACCGATGCAACACCACTGCTTGCTGCTTATCGTGTCGCCCTTGGTGTCGAGAGCATAGAAATACTTGCCCGTGAACTTAGGCTTCTTCTTCGTTCCCTCGTTGATATACACCTTCACGTTGTTCTCGCGGTCACCCGTTGAGAACTCGCCGAGCAGGAGGTCGAGCAGTCCGTCGCCGTTCCAGTCGTACATTGCAGGATAGCACAGTCCGTGCTTTCCTGTGCGTATCTCCATCTCCGAACCGTCCAGATATACTGGCTGCGAGAGAATGGGAGCACCGGGGATGTCGGTCATTTTCAGTGTCTTCAACTTAGGTAATCCTACAGTGCGGAAGTTGTCGTCGGCAGGATTATCCTTTGGATACTGGGCATTGGCTGCAACGGAAAATGCTGTCAATGCCATCACTGCAAGCAGTTTATTCCAACGTGTCATTGTTTCTTGTTTTTAATGGTTTTATAAATAATAGGTTTGATATCCTCAAATCTTACACCATATTTTCCTATGTCGAACATATCGCTGGTTGCGATAACCTTGCGTTCGGGCGAGACGAACACATAATAAGGCAACTGCCCTACATAGAGACTTCTTAGCACATTCTCAGTGTTGTCACCTCCTACTATCATCTGCCAGTCCATTCCAGGGTATTGCGCACATAAACGCACGACTGTCTTCACGTCGTTATCATGAAGAAAATCAAGTTCCTCATACCCCAAATCCTTCAGCTCATTATATACCTTCATGCGCTCGTTGGCACTCTCCTTGTGATCTACACAGTTGACACCACTAAAACAGAGCAGCACGTACTTGCCACGATAGCGCTCATCATCAAGGCTAATGTCGCTGCCATAGACATCCTTGCCATAGACATTGCCACGAAGCGGCTGTCCCGGTCGTTTTGCGAGATCGTAGTTGTACATATGTTTCACCATCTCCCATATCTTGCCCTTAAAGCTGGCAGTATCAAGGCGTTCAAGCAGACTGTAACGGGAGAAAGACCATTGGGCGCGTTTAAACATCCGGTTTTCATAGATGAAATGCATCAAGGCATACGAGCATGGATATTTGTCGGCAAGTGCAGACACTGCCTCATCGCACATGCGGAGCGAGTCTTCAGACGTCTTGCCTTCGTATGGTGCAATGGCTTCCTTCAGTTGCTGGGCAATGGTTTCCTCCGTCGAACCCTTCACCTTGTCTTTTTTCATGTCATAGACCGAGGTGCCGTCCTTGTCAACCCACAATGTACGCATCCATTTGCTCTCACGATTATACAACGTCACGGTGCACGCTTCATCGACCTTCGGGAGCGAGAACTCACATTTTCCCTTATCTACCGATGCAGAATCGGCAATCATCCTGTCGAATACAAGCAGCATCTTTGTCCCATCGGGGAAAGTGGAATTCTTTACTTTTACCGTTATTTGTGCATTGACGCTAAGGCACATTGCGGCAAATGCCAAAGTCATAAGTCTTTTCATAGTCATTTATCTTTAAGGTATTCATCAACACTCCGGTATATTTCCTCGCCTCTCATCCTTAGCTTGATGACTTTTCCGTCTGAATCGACAAGCAGGATTGCAGGAATTCCGAGAAGGTCGTACTGGCGGTAAACCTCGCTCATGTTCTTCCCATTTATGCCGACAAGGTCGCTCACATGCAGCCACGGGGTCTGGTCTTCCTCTATGGCTTTCAGCCATTTGTCGCGCTTGTCGTCGAAAGAAACTGATATCATGCCCAGTCCTTTGTCTTTAAACGAATCGTAAGTCTTTTGCAGATTGGGATTCTCCAAGCGACACCAGTGACACCACGAAGCCCAGAAGTCAATCACCGTACACTTGTTTTCCTTAAGAAAACCATACAGGTTCAGCTGTTTGCCATCGTGTGTGGGCAGCGTAAAGTCAGGCACGATGTCACCTTCCTTCAATTCACGCATGGAGTAGTAATATGCCATCATTTTGGTGCCCTCCTCCGAGCCTTTCAGCTCCGGCGACATTTTGGCGATGGCTTCCGCCACGTCGGGCATCATGCCGTTCATATAAACAAATACGGCATATTCGTTGAGTAGTTTCACGGTATTCTCGTCGGAGGCTTTAATCACCTGAACAACCTTCGCCTTGAATGCTTCGTCGGAATGAAGGTCAAACGGACGCTTCGCTGCCTTGTATGCACTTTCTATTTCCGACAACAGACATTTGCTGTCTGAAAATTGAGCATTGGCACTCACCGAAGAGAGTGCCAATGCGATGCATAATACTGATTTATTAATATGCATAAAAAAGAGAGAGTTTATTTGTTTTTACAGTTTGTTAAAGTCCCTTGATATGCACGTCGTTGATTTTGCCGAACGCCCAGCCTTCAACCGACGATGCGTCGTAGCGCGATGCCTTGGCGACATTTCCCGTCATGGTGTCGAGGTGAAGGGCATAGAGCGTTGACTTCGAGCCGTCCCATGTAGCCACGAGCAGAATCTCGTCGCTGTCGTGACGTCTGACGTTGCCAGTATCGAACATCTTCATCATCGTTATCTCGCCATTGAAGTTGATGCTGCTGCCGTCGGTCATGCACAGCTTCTGCGAAGGTGCCAATGCCGAGCCGTCAAGACCGTAGCGATATACGGCAGAGCGTGTGGCATAGTAGTACATGTTCTGCGTCGAGCCGAAGTCGAAGGTGAAAGCAGAGCTTACATCCTCAAGTGCGTCCATGCCGGCTATGAGCTGCGGATAGCCTTGAAGACCGGTGTCGCCCGCTGGGTCGGCCTTGGTGTATAGGTCAACGAAGAAATACTTTCCTGCGTATGACGCATTGCCGGCATCGCCCTTCAGCACTGCCACAGTGTGCATGCGTTGGTCGGTCTTCATCTTTATCATGTCGGCTTTCATGTCGCCGGGATTGTACGGCACGTCATCGGAACCGGTGTCGAACAGTTTCGTGTACATGTCTATTCCTTGATACGAACCGTTCGTTATACCAACAAAGCCTTTCCTCGTCTTGTCGCCATCGACGGAGTTTGCATACAACATCTTTTGTACACCGCCTGAAGATACGTAACATACAACAGGAGCAAATGTGAATGTATGTCCTTGGCATATCAACTCAGGGGTATAAACAGCGAACAGGTACTGTGCCTGTGAGGATGGGTCGCGTATAAACACGTCGTCGCCGTCAAAGGCGTAAGACCAGCTTCCCACAAAGGTGAATCCCTTAGGATTGTCTGCGTTGACCTTTCTGTCGCCTTGTAGATAGAACTCGGCGTTCCAGTCGCCATACACCGAAAGGTCGTTGCGGTCGAGCCATGTCCAATCCTTGTCGGTGTGTATCAATATGCGGCAACGGTTCTTTGCATCGTCGCCATAATATTCAATATAGCTTGGATATGGCTGCAGCACGCTAATTCCTTCGCCGCTGAGCTTGCTTCCGTTGATTGACGAATAGAGGTTGCTCGTGGCTGAGGGCCTCTCTGGCAACGAGCTTGACGAGGGCATGAACTCATCGGCAAGGACAACGCCGAGGTCGCTGTTGCCGCCTTCTGAGTGAAGCACCATAAGGCCTGTGATTCCTTCAATGGTGATGGTGAAGTTGTCGGCTGAATAGAAGTCGCGACCTGTGCTTTTCTGACGGGCATGCAGACGACATTCGTAGCTCTTGTTGAGCGACGTGATGTTCGAGTCGAGCTTGCAAACGTAGTTCAGAATTTTACCTTGCTCTTCGTCACTCACCAACGGTGAGAAGCAGGCTCTGCCCTCCGTATTTGTTATAGCACCATTAACCTCCCAGAAATATTCGAGGTCGCTCTCGTCAATCTCCGATTTCACTATCGGCTCGATGGTTATTGTCTGTCCGAGGCTGCCGCTGTAGGCAGTGTTTGGTATTACAATATCAACGTCGGGCAGCAGGGTGTCGAAGTCGTTGCCTTCCTGCTCGTCGTAGCATGATGCGGCGGCAAACACCAACACCGCCATCATCAATATGTTGAAAAGTTTGTTTCTCATAATCAAAATGTATTTTTACGATTAATATGTACGCCAGTCAAAACATGGCCTTTCTCCCGGAGCGTTGGGGTCATCGGCAGGATAGCGAATATCGTTCTGCTCAATGTAGTCGTTGAGCACGAAAATCAAATACGATACAGCCAAGTCGGTGCTGGTCCAGTAGCTCTCGGTGCGCGGGTCGTCGGTGCCTCCCGTGACAGTTACAAATATCTCCATCTTCAACTGTGTGAAGTAGCCGAAGTAGTATTCACATCGGCTGTCCCACCAGTCGGGGCGAGTGTAGCCATTGTGCAGGCAGAGAGTTGCCTTCTGATAGGCAAGCAATCCAGGCTCAAAGTCTTCCGACGGCAACACGCGGAACGTGATGGAGTCATACACTTGGTCGAGATGGCTGCTGTTGATGACGTTGACGTACATGGTGTCAACGAGCTTTCCGGCACGAATCTTCACGGGGTTCTGCACCTCAAACTTCGTGCGGCTGTCCTTTGGCTGTCCTACGACCTCAACATTCACATAGCGATCGTAGTCGGCAACGTCGGCAGCCACCGTAAGTGGAATTGCAGCCACGAGCGTTCCGCCTTCAGCCACGTCAGGCTGCTGCATGTTACTGAAATCAATGATGGTATCGGTAAACCATACGTATCTTGACTGCCACGAGTCAATCTCGCTGTCGCTGCACGATGCAAACTGCAGGGCAGCAAATGCTGTCAATAATAAATATATTGTCTTCTTCATAATTCAATATTAAATTTTCAATCTTCAACATCCTATTTCTCCCTTCCTCCGTAGGTGTACTCGTCGTCAGGTATAGGCAGTGTAAACAAGTTTGGCTCAATAGTATAACTACTATAAGCCGTATTGTTATAGATGGTTTCGCTGAGGCGTTTCTTATAATAGAACAACTGTCCCTCGACGATGAACTCCTTGCGGTATTCCATCTCTATCTCGTGCTGCAGGTCTTCCTTAGATGCACAGGAAAGAGGGTACGAAGACATTCCGCGATGCTGCCTTACAGCCTCAAGATATCCGACGGCGGTCTCAAGATTAGGCTCGCATTCGGCTGCAATGTAGTACATCTCAGCCAGTCGTATTATAGCGAGTCGGTTTGCCGACCAAGGCGAGTAGTTGTATGGGTCGTTGTCCTTGTAGTATTTCGTGCTTATCTTGAACTCTGTGCCGTAATAGGAATAAGTGGTGTTTAGATAGGCGTAGCGTGGATCCATAGAACGCGATGACTCGTCGAAGCAATCGGTGACGATGCCCATTAGGCAACCGTTCGATCCGGCAAAGGCATTCTCTTTCTCGATCATTATGCCGTCCATGCGGTCTTCCATGTCGGTGATGTTGAGTGCGAAAATCTGCTCTGTCGAGAAGGTGCGGTCGCGGCATACATAGGTGCTTGTACTTGCCACGTTCGAAACCAGTTCGGAAGCCACCCAGGGGAACTTGTCCTCCTGCACGTCGATAATCTCCTTTGCACAAGCAAGGGCGTTCTGCTTGTCGCCCATCCACAGATATACACGTGCCATCGTTGCTACGGCAGCATAGTAGTTGAAGTGGAAGCGGCGGTTATGCCAGTCGTAGATGTTGTAGCGTGTGCGGTATGTCGCGCTACCAGTTGGCAGGCTGCATACATATTTCGACGGCGTTGCGCCTGTCACCATCGGGTCAACCTTTAGCAGCTCCTTGGCTACCTTCAGGTCTTCGATTATGGCATTGGCGCATTGCTTCACGGTTAGCATCGGATATACCTCCGGCGTCATTGAGACAACGTATGGTATTGCCTTGGCATCGGGGTTTACCGTTCCGGCATCGCCGAAAAGACGCAGCAGGTCGAAGTGCAGGAATGCACGCAGTCCGATGGCCTCGCCCTTGAAGATGCTGTAGTCGTCGCCGTCGAATACGGCCTGATCGGCGTCAATGTCGTTAAGTATGGCATTGATGTTGGCAATGGTGTTGTAGCCTTCATTCCAGATGTAGTCACAGAAATCATTGCGCGTTGACTCCGAGAAATTGGTGTTTTCCGGATGGAAATAGAATCCCATGTAGCTGGCGTTGTTGCCATACATGCAGGTTGCTCCGCCGCCCATCAGTTCCACGGCATACCACGTCATGTTCTTGCCGTAGAGTTTGTCGCTCGTCATGTTGACATAGACTCCCGACATGGCATCGGCATATCCATCCTCGTTCTTGAACATCTGACCCTTGTCAACCTCCGTTGAAGGCTCAACGTCAAGCCAGTCGTTGCACGATGCAAACGACATCGAGGCAAGAGCTATAAAAATATATTTATTTATCTTCATTGTCTTTTAACTCTTAATTCTTAATTTTTAATTTAGAAGGTTGCGTTCACGGAAAGAGAGAATGTTCGTGCGTAAGGATAGCTTGTACCACGCTCAACCTTGATGCTTGTCAGACGGAGCAGGTCGTTAGCCAAGAACGAAACCTTCAGGTGCTGCAGGCCTATCGACTTCAGGAACGCCATGCGGTAGAAGTCGTATCCAATGTTTATCGACGAGAGATACAGCTCGTTGTTGCGCTGCACGAAACGTGAGGTGGGCTTTGTCGTCTCGATGAGCTCGCTTGGATTCTGTCCCATCTCAATTTGCTTGTAGAGGCTATGGTCGCCGGGATTAACCCAAGTCTCGCTGACGCGCTTGTCGAGGTTTCCGAAACCTGTGACGTTTTCTATGCGGTCAATAAGAGTGGTGTTGTAGAGGTCGCCGCCTACGCGGTAAGAAGCCATGGCGGTTACTGTCCAT
Organism: Prevotella sp.; assembly: GCA_051878735.1. Lineage (GTDB taxonomy): Bacteria > Bacteroidota > Bacteroidia > Bacteroidales > Bacteroidaceae > Prevotella. Next base: position 8,442 of record JBJEKR010000097.1, read on the forward strand.
CCCTTATAGCCTGCGCTGACGCCGAGTGAGCCGTGCAGTGTCGGTTCGGTGTCGCCTATCACTACCTGATCCTCGCTGTTCCATGTGTAGGTCACGTTGTCGTTCTTGTCGAGGAACATTTCCTGACCTGTGGCTGGGTCGATGCCAAGTGAGCGAACGCCCCAAATTGCTGTCATAGAGCAACCCTCATAGTACTTCGTTGCGGGACGTGTGGTTTTGGCTATTAAATCCTTCACGCCCTCCTCAGTTGGACTTCCCTGCGACCAGTCCCAGCTTGAGTTCAGTTTGTTGTCGGCGTCGTCGTTGTTCTTCTTGAAGATGTCGTAGATCTTCTTTATCTCGTTCTTGTTGCGCGTTGCGGTTGCAGTGAATGTCAGCCAGCCGCGGTTCTTGTTGTCGCGCCACGGAGTAACGCCGAGAGCCAGCTCAAAGCCGCGGTTCTGCATCTCGCCCATGTTCTCCTTGTAGGTCTGGAAACCTGTCGAGCCTGGCAGGGTGATGTCGGTGAGCATGTTGTCGGTGTTCTGAATGTAGTATTCGGCACGCAGTGTGAGGTACTGTCCCAAAGCTACGTCGAGACCGACGTTATGGTCCATGACCTTCTGCCATTTCAGCGACGTGTTGGGCAGTCCCATGAGTGTCGCTCCCATGCGTCCGTCGTAGAAGTTACCAGAATACTGGTATTTTGCGCGAGCCTGATACGGATTGAAGTTCTGTGTACCCGTATATCCGATAGAATATCTTAATTTAAGTAGTTTTACGAACGAGTCCTGGCCGAACCATTTTTCCTTGTGTATGTTCCATCCGGCACCTGCTGACCAGAATCCTCCCCAATGGTTGTCGCTGCCATAGACTGAAGAACCCGTTGCGCGATATGATAAGTCGAGCAGGTAGCGGTCGGCATAGGAGTAGTTCGCTGCACCTACGAAGCCCACCTCACGCGTCTTCGAGTCGCTGCCTGTAGGGTGGCTGTCGTGGTAGTATGACGTTGCCATAGAGATGTCGTCCATGTTGTCATTACCGAATCCCTCGGCCATGAACGTTGCGCTGGCTGAATTAACCGCCTGAAGGTTCCATGTCCCGTTGAGGAAGAAGGCGTGCTTGCCAAACATTTTGTTGTAGCTCAGACCAGCCTGTGCCGAAATGCTCTGGCTGTAGCCGTCGCCCTTTGTGTAGCGTCCCTTGCGGTCGCTGTTTCCATTGGCATCATACTCGGCAAACATGGTGTGCGATGCTGGATAGAATACATCGCTGCCGTTTTCGGTGCGCGAGTAGGAGAAGCGGCCAGTGAAGCGGAAGTTGTCGTTGATGTGCCAGTCCATCTCGAAGTTGTCGGTGAATGAAGTGTATTGCGACTCGTCCTTGGTGTTGAGCTGGGCGTTGTAGAGTGGATTATAGACAGGATATCTCTGTCCTGCACACTCATAGCCGAGAATCTGCTTCATGTTGCCTTCGGAATCGTATGGGGCGAAGTAAGGCTCGAGGCCGATGTAGTCGGAGAACGAGCCATAAGGAGAGTTCTTCGACTTGTTGTAGCTGTAGTCCATCTGGTTGCGGAACACCATGTTCTTGTATGTGTACGACAGTGTTGAGTTGATGTTCAGCGTGTTGCGGCTCGAACCCTTCATGACGCCGGCAATGTTGTTGTAAGATGCACCCACGATGTAGCGAATCTTGGCGTCGCCGCCTTCGAGCTGCAGTGTGTGCTTCTGTCCCACGCCGGTGCGCAGCGGCTTCGACAGCCAATATGTGTCAACGCCCGAAGCAATGGCGTCATACACCGACTTGTAAAGCTCGTCGGCAGCCTGTGGACCGCTGCTCATTGACTGCCAGTTGTCGTATTTGTGGTGAGCCACTTCCCAGTCGAACTTTTCCTGTGCGTTCATCATGTTGTAGCCCGTGAGGTCTGGTGCCTCGATGTTGAGGTTTCCGTTGTATGATATGCGCATTTCGCCGCTCTTTGGACGAATGGTCTGGATTACAACGACACCGTTACCTGCCTTTGAACCGTAGATTGCCTTTGCGGCAGCGTCCTTCAGCAGCGTGACGCTCTGAATGCGGTTCATGTCGAGGTCGATTACCTTCTCAAGCGTTGTCTCGAAACCGTCGAGAATGAAGAGAGGCTCGTTTTGGTTGCCCTCATAGTCGCCCTGGATGTTGAACGAGGTCTCGCCGCGCAGCTTAAGGTTCGGCATGGCGTTAGGGTTGCTACCCATCTCAAGGTTCTCGACAATCTGGAATGTCGGGTCGAGGTTCTTGAGGCTGCTGATGAGGTTCTGGTTGCCCACCTCCATGAGGTTTTCCTTCGTGAATGTCGTGGAAGAACCCGTGAAGCTGTCCTTGCGGCGGTCAAACATACCGGTAACGACCACTTCCTGAAGGTTGTTGTCCTCGCTGAGCGATACTAACACGTTAGCCTTGTCGCCGCTCTTGCCGTCGAATGTGCGGCGTACGGTCTTCATTCCTACGAACGAGAACACCAGGGTCGTTTTCTTGTCGGCAGGCAGGTCGAGCGAGAAGCGTCCGTTGCCGTCGGCAACGATCATTATCGAGCTTCCCTCGACAGCAATGCTGGCGCCGGGCAGCGGTCCCTGCTGCGTGTCTAAGACGTAGCCACTTACCTTGTAGGTCTTCTGCCTTTGCACTGGCTGCTTGCGCTCGACGTTCTCCCTCAGCAGCACCGAGACATACTTTCCGTCGTTGGTGTACGTAAAGGGTTTACCCTTGAAGATTTGTGACAGGGCATCGTTGATGTCCATCGCCACGATAGGTCCTTCCACCGTGATGTTCTTTACGTCATCGTAAGTGAAGAGGATCTGGTAGCCTGATGTCTTTTGCAGCTTTTTCAGCACTTCTGACATCGGGGCCTTCTTGAACTCGATTCTTATCTCCTTCTGCTTCTGCTTTTGTTGTGCTTGCGCCTCGGCGCTAAAGCCAAAGAACAGAACAGTCAGCATAAGAATCACTGACAATAGTTTCTCTCTCATGTCTTTTTTTTTAAGTTATTAATAATGTGTTATGTATATGTTGCCGATTATCTAAAACAGCTTGTTAATCTCTCGCTCCAAATCCTCGCCGAACAGGTCTCTTCCTATGATGATGCCGTTGCGGTCGATGAGGAAGTTTTGCGTGAGATGGTCTATCCCATGTTCTTTAACCCAATTACCATAGAAACCTTTAAGGTCGGTGACGAAATGCCAGCGAAGTCCCATGTTGGTCGGCGCTTTTATAACATCGACAAATTCCTGGTTGAACATATAGTCAACCATGTCAAGACCCTTTGAAGCATACTTGCCATAGAGCGACTTGCGCAACTGAAGGTTGGCTGCGTAGTCGTCTGCTCCATAGATAGACAGCGTGAACAGCACATATTTGCCTTTAAGGTCGGCAAGGTTTATTGTCTTGCCATATACATCAGGCATCTCGAATTTTGGCATTGGCTGTCCCGGTTGCAGTGCAAGGTCTTGTTTGATAAATTTTAGCATTGTTTCCCACTGCCAGCCTTCAAAAGATGTAGTATCAAGCTCGTTAAATAACTTCATATACTTCTCGTAAGGATACTTATCCATGTTGCGTAGATTGTATATGTGGTTCAACGAGATGTAGCTCGAAGGATATTTCTTCAAGAAAGTGACGAAAGCGCTGTCTTCCTTGGCTTTGTATGTCGTGTTGACAATGTTCATCAGCGAGTCGTGCTTCGTCACATCATCCATCTGCTTTTTCAGTTCAATGCCGTAGTTCCACACCGATTGCAGCGTTTGCCTATAAATGTCATATTCATCCTGCGTTTTCGAGCCCTTGATGACCGGTATGTCGTTGACTGTGGTGAAATCGACATTGTCGTTGCCCAACCAGAAGGCGCAACTCCAGTTGTAGTTGGAGTGCAGCATGAAAACGTATGCCTTTCCTTTCAAAGGTTCTTTGCTCTCAAGCGTGAAGCATCCGTTCTCCACCTTTGCAGAGTCTTTCCTTCCCTGCTCAACATCCAAATACATCGTGCCGTCAGGAAGGTCGGGCACGTGACCGTAAATCCTGTATTGCGCGAAGCTGGTCGTCATTGATACGATGGCGATGACAGCCGTTGAGAAAATCCTTTTTTTCATATTGTTCTCTTATTTATTAATGCTTTTCCAGATATTCCACTACCGCCTTGCGAATGTTGCCGCCGCGCAGCTTCTTGGCGACTATTATTCCGTCGCTGCCGATGAGGAAGATTGCAGGAATGCCGTTTAGAGTGTACAACTTGTGGAGCCCGTCTTTGGTGCCGCGATAGTCAACCACTTGCGGCCATGTGGGCTTGTCCTCGTTGAGAGCCTTGCGCCATGCTTCCTCTTTCGTGTCGAGCGACACGCTGAGCACGTCGAAGCCTTTGTCCTTGAACTCGTCGTAGGCGGCAAGCACGTTAGGGTTCTCCTTTCGGCACCATCCGCACCAGGAAGCCCAGAAGTCAAGCAACACGCATTTCTTTCCCTTCAGGAACTCCTTGAGGTTTATCTGCTTTCCGTCGGGTGTGGGCAGCGTGAAGTCAGGAGCCTCGGAGCCGATGTCGATGGGAGGTAGTTTCACGCCGTCGTTGATTGGGCGTATGCTCAAGTAGAGTTTTTCCGTCTTCTTTCCTTCCTCCGATTCCTTTACCTCCTTTGGCATTTTGCCCAATGCCACTCCCACGTCGTCAAGCATTCCGTTCATGAATATGAAGGTGCTGTGGTCAGCCACCACCTTTGCCGTCAGCTGTGTGGCCGATGTCACCACCTCCTTGAGGTCTTTCATGAACTGCGCGTTGTCACGCAGCGATTCCACGTCTGCAGTCTGGCTGAACGCTGCTTCCACTCTTTGGTAAGCCTTTTCCGTGCTTGCCTTTTGGGCGAAGGCTGCCGTAGCCAAACAAAAGCTCAAGACCCCGATAAATGCTTTTTTCATTATTAAACCTTTTTTATATTGTTGACTATTCTACGAGTTTTTCCGTCATGAACTACTGCTCGTTAACTTATAAACTCGTCCATTTGCCAACTGAATGTTACAAATATGTACAATTGACGAGATAAGATAACAAATGGGTACTAAAAAACGAAAAAAAATTTTATTTTGTTTGAATTTTATGCAAAATTCCCTTATTTTGCTCTTTTAAAGGGGTGAAAAAAGAAACGTTTGTTCAGTTGATGAGTTGTTTTTTTCAGTTGACAAGTAAACGAGTTGACAAATAAACGAGTTGACAAGTAAACGAGTTGACAAGTTGACGAGTTGTTTGTTCAGTTG
>JBJEKR010000098.1:0-3110 GCA_051878735.1 Prevotella sp.
CAAAGGTACGCATAAATCTTGATATAAACTAATTTTCAACATCTACTTATTATAAGGTATAACTATGTTCAAAAACTTCCATGGATTCCACTTGCTGGAAAGCCATCAAAGGGCGCGGCGTGAGCATAAGGCTGCCAAGCGCGACGAGAGAATCAGAAACACGGCGGTAAAAGCCGCAGTAGTAATCCTTGCCACACTGACAGTGTGGAACCTGCCTTCCGACAGCTTCGGGATAGAGGGGCTGACGGTGGTGCAGCAACGCATCATTGCCATCTTCGCCTTTGCCACATTGGCGTGGGTGCTTGAGATTGTGCCGTCGTGGGCGACATCGGTGGCTGTCATAGGGCTGTTGCTGCTCTTCACAAGCGACAGCGGCTTTATCCTTATGTGCAATCCCGACGAGGTCGGCACACTGCTGAGCTACAAGTCGGTCATGGCTACATTCGCCGACCCTGTCATCATGCTGTTCATTGGCGGCTTCATTCTTGCCATAGCGGCAGGAAAGACAGGCATCGACGCATATTTGGCAAAGATACTGTTGCAGCCTTTCGGCAACAAGAGCGAGAATGTGCTTCTCGGTTTTCTGCTCATCACAGGTTTGTTCTCGATGTTTGTGTCCAACACCGCCACGGCAGCCATGATGCTCACCTTCCTGGCTCCCGTGTTCAAGCAGTTGCCGGCGGAGGGCAAAGGGCGCATGGCATTGGCACTGAGCATTCCCGTGGCTGCCAATCTTGGAGGAATGGGAACACCCATCGGCACTCCTCCCAACACCATTGCCCTGAAATACCTCAACGACCCCGAAGGTCTGAACCTCGGCATAGGGTTTGGCGAATGGATGTTCTTCATGCTGCCGCTTGTAGCACTCCTCCTGTTTATCAGTTGGCTGCTGATAAAACGCATGTATCCGTTTAAGCAGAAGACCATCAACCTGCAGTTTGAAGGCAAGATGCAGCACAATACGAAGACGAGGATTGTCATCGTGACATTCATCGTCACCGTCGTCCTGTGGCTTTTGGACAGTGTGTCGGGCATCAATTCCTATACGGTGGCGCTGGTGCCGTTTGTCATCTTCTCCCTCACAGGAGTCATCGACCGACGCGACCTTGAGGAAATCAACTGGTCGGTGATATGGATGGTTGCTGGCGGTTTCGCCTTGGGCTATGCCCTCAACGGTTCGGGACTTGCAAAACAGGCAGTGTCAAGCATTCCGTTTGGCGATTTCTCGCCTCTTGTCATTCTTGTGGTAGCGGTGATTATCTGTTACGCCCTGTCGAACTTCATCAGCAATTCCGCAACGGCGGCTCTGCTTATGCCCATACTGACAGTGGTGTGTGTAGCCATGGGAGACAAGCTCGAAATCATCGGCGGAACGTCAACCGTGCTTATCAGTGTGGCGATAGCGGCGTCAAGTGCCATGGTTCTGCCAATTTCCACCCCTCCCAACGCCCTTGCCTTCGCCACCAACCTAATCACCCAAAAGGACATGTCGCGCATAGGCCTTACCGTAGGCTTCATCTCAATGCTTATTGGAGTTGCAATGCTGTACCTCATTGGCACGATGCACATCATCTGAACGGCGAATCGGTATTTAAGAGTGGAAGCCCCCTCCACTGGGAGTGTGGGCGTCTCGCCCGCACTCCCAGCGCAACATCAAGCGCAAATCAGCGGCAATGGAATATTACCTCGTTGGCTGGGTGTACTTTAATTCTTAATTCTTAATTTTTAATTGACTTTCGTCGAACTTCGTTTCTTAATTCTTAATTTTTAATTCTTAATTCTTAATTGATTTCGTCGAACTCACGTTAATTACATCTTTTATTCCAAATGGCAAGGAGTTGTTCAATAATTCGTCTTCAACCAATAGGCAAACACAGGTTGTTGGATGACTGTGGCATCAGGATGTATGACTATCAAGTTTTTTTTCCTTTTCTATGATTTTTTGATGACTCATCTTTGCTATTGTTGCAGCCAAAGGAGGTGGAGAAGGTGGAACTAATCGACCGCCCCGGCGTGAGATATGGGGAAGGTGTCGGCATGGTAATTAATATCATAACGCGAAAGGTTGCCGCAGGATATGTCATTGGGGCAAGCGGGACTCTCGTTCCAAAGGCGGACATGGCGAGAGGCAACGCCTACACAAAGCTCAATAGCGGGAAGAACGAGTTGTCGATAAACTATTCTGGAGCTTACAGCCACTCCAACGGCATGAGCACCATTGAACAAGCCGACTATCTCATGTCGGACAACACTTATAATAAAGTGGTGAGAACCACCGACGACATAATTAGAAGGAGCATAAACCACGAGATACAGGCAAGATACAGCATGATAGACACTGAGGGCACCACCTTCCTCACTACGCTCTCAACATCAATAGAGGACAATCCACGAGACTACAAAAAGACCAACGTGGCATATTCCGACGGAAGCAGCACATCAGAGACTGTCGACAACAACGAGAAGATTGTAAGTCCTCTGCTCGACTTGTATTTCAAGACCAACATCGGCAAAAGCCAAAGCATTATCGCCAATGCTACGGGAGCATATACACATACTGACTACAACTATCTGCTGACAGCCGACAATGCCTCCTTCGGTTACAACACTCTCGGAAAGGCATGGTCGCTCAAGTCGGAAGCGATATACGAAAACCGCATGAAACCCTTCACTCTCTCGGCAGGACTTCGCTATGCACAGAAATACATCGACAACGACTATTCGGGCGATGCCACCCTTGTGTCGCAAATCCATGCAAGCAACATATATGCCTTCTCGCAAATACAAGGTTCGTTTTGGAAAATCGGTTATATGATTGGCTTTGGACTTAGCCGCGAATACTATCGCCAGGGAGAGACGACGTACGACCGAGTGTGGCTTCGTCCGAAACTCAACCTTTCCCTGCCACTCTCCCAAAGTCTCAGGCTCAACTACACCCTCACGTCTTCACCCGCCTCGTCAAAACTGCAGAACATGAGCGGAATGGCTATCATGACTAATGAGATGGAATATTCGGTTGGTAATCCTGATTTGATTATGGAAAGGCGCGACGACCACACTCTCACCCTTAGCTATCAGTCGCCACGGCTCTACACCCAACTGATGACATT
>JBJEKR010000099.1:0-13630 GCA_051878735.1 Prevotella sp.
ATTATTTTGCAAAAATATAGCGAAAAGTGCGTTTTATTTGCTATTTGACAAGTTCGACCACTGTTTTTATGCCCTTGATTTTTTCTCCACATACATTCTTTAGCACTTCGCCAAGTCTTTTTCGCGACACTGCGACATAGGCATATCGATCGTTTACGTCAATCTTTCCTATCTCGTCGGTGCCTAAGCCACCTTTCTTGCAAAGGAAGCCTACGATGTCGCCTCGGCTGATTTTGTCCTTCTTACCCTTACCTATATATAAGGTGACCATGCGAGGTTCGGGTGGAAGAGGCAATTCCTGCGGTAAGGAGTAGTTCTCAACGTCACCGTCGATGAACTCTGGAAGTTGTTCCGTGGGTCCAAGCACAAAGAACGTGCGTCCCTTGGCATTCCAGCGGGCAGTGCGCCCCACCCTGTGTATGTATCCGTCCTCGCCAAGTGGAAGATGGTAGTGTATGATGTTGTCAACGTCGGGTATGTCAAGACCTCGCGAAGCAAGATCAGTGCTAACGAGCACATTTGTAGAGCCATTGCTGAACTTATAGAGCGAATCCTCACGCTGCTTCTGTTCGAGTCCACCATGAAAATGACTTACGGAAAAACCTTCATGGCGCAGATAGTCGGCAGTGCGCTCCACGGCATCGCGATAATTAAGGAAGACGATGCTGCTACTGTCGCCAAACGAGCGCAACAGACGTGACAGTTCGTCGAGCTTGTCTTTCATGGCACTCCGAACCTCGTAAATGGTAACCCTCGAAGGCACCTGTTCTTCCTCGCATAGGAAATCGAGCCTCCGGGCAGAATCAAGACTGATGAAATCAGGTATCTCCCTTGCGTCGGTGGCAGAAAGCAGCACACGACGCTTGAGACCAGGCAGACGTCGGAGAAGTCGCGACATTTCGTCGTGGAATCCCATCTCAAGACATTTGTCAAACTCGTCGATTATGAGCATCCTAATGCCATAGGGAGATATGTTTCCCTTCTGCAGATGGTCGTTAAGACGTCCAGGAGTTCCAAATACCACATGCGGACGCACTTGTTTCATGATACGATGCTCGTCCATAGCGGGTCGTCCTCCATAGCAGCTCATGCTCCTGACGCCACACGCCATAGATTTCAGCACATTACTCGACTGTAATGCGAGTTCCCTACCTGGCACCACAACGAGGACCTGAGTCTTTTCCGATGCCTCGTCAACCAAATGGGCTGTGGGCAGGAGATACGCCAAGGTCTTCCCTGAACCTGTCGGTGAGAGAATGACCACGTCATCGTCAGTTCCAAGCAAGGCCTTACAGGCAGTCTGCTGCATTATGTTGAGTTCCTCTATCTGCAGCCTTTCAAGCACTTTGTCAATATCCATTATTTGAGTTCAAAAATTCCAGTTGGAGTCTTGCGTTTAAGTACTATGAGTTCGAAATCCTTTCCCGCGACGATGCCGCTGTCTCTTAATACAGCCTCAACCGTCTTTCTTGCCAGTTCGGGATGATTGTTTTCCTCGCTGAGGTGGCATAGCCATACGCACTTGAGGTTTTCCGTGGCATTCTCAACCAGAGCCTCACCGCATTTCTTGTTGCTCAGATGTCCCTGAGTTCCCAATATTCTGGTCTTTAGATGTTGTGGATAAGGACCATTGTTGAGCATTTCCTCGTCGTGGTTTGCTTCAATGACGAGATATTCCGCCTTAGATATGTAAGGCTTTATCTCATCCGTCACCTCGCCAACATCCGTAACGATGCAAAACGACACCCCTTCCGCCTCAATGAAATAACCGACACAATCGGTGCTGTCATGCGGCACATTAAACGGCGTAACTTGAAATTGCCCTATCTGCTTTCTCGTACCCTTCTCAATGCAATGCGCATTGTGCGACTCAATCTTGCGTGTTACGCAATAGTTTCGGTAAATGCCGTCATGCACCTCACGTGTCGTGTACACAGGTACGTTCAGCTCTCGGCTAAAACTCCCAACCGACTTCACATGGTCGGCGTGATCGTGTGTTATGATGATCTGCTTCACCTGATTTAATTGCAGGCCATAATCACGGAAGAACTTTTTCAAAGTCCTAACCCCCAATCCTACATCAATGAGCAGTCCATCCTTATCTGTATAGAGAAAATAGCAGTTGCCGCTACTGCCACTCCCAAATGATATGAATTTCAGCATTTTTGTTGTTATTTTGTGCAAAAGTAAGAAAAAAATACGTTACTGCCAAATGATTTTGTTAACTTTGCCACGTTTTTAATAATTAATAGTGATTTTATATGCAAAAAAGGATTTTTTACCGCATTTTCACGGCCTTGACAATATGTTTGGCTGCCTGCGACAACATTCACGTTGGAAAAACGGCAGTGGAAAAAGTTGCCGAGGAGTTTGCCCTGGCTTATTTCAATTACGACTTTGGCAAAGCCTCGGAACTTATTACCGGCGACAGCAGAAAATGGATAGAGTTTGAGGCTACGAATATTGGCTACGACGACATCACGCTATTGCGCGAAAAGGAAAGTGGTGCCACCGTTGACATTGTCAACGTCGAGGAATGGGACGAGAACAATGCATCGGTCAGCGTGAGGGTGTGTGACTTCCTCGACACCGACACCATTGGAGGCAAAGGACACATTGTGAGCGAGGACACCTTTGTACTAAAGATGCAACGCACCGAGGATGGGCAGTGGAAGGTTAGAATGGAAGGCCCACTGCGAAGTGGAAAGTGAAGTCGCGGCTGAAGCGCGGATTGACGATCGGGAAATGTTCACCGCCATCATACTCGTATGCTGGATCGATGGCCTTCATACCCATGTCAAAACGGAGGATGAAATAGTCGAAATTCATTCGGAATCCCACACCATAACTCACGGCAATCTGTTTCCAGAACTCATCAATCTTGAACTGTCCACCAGGCTGGTCGGCATAGTCGCGTAATGTCCAGATGTTTCCTGCATCGACGAACAAGGCTCCATTGACTTTCCAAAACAAATGGGCACGATATTCGAGATTCACGTCAAGCTTCATGTCTCCGGTTTGATTGATGAAATCAATCTTTCCGTCGGAGCCTTTGAACTTGCCGGGGCCCAGCTCGCGCACGGACCATCCACGCACGCTGTTGGCACCTCCAGAGAAATATCTTTTCTCGAAAGGCAAGATGGTGCTGTTTCCGTATGGATAGGCAATACCCAATCCTAAATGCAACACCAATTGGTTGTTATAGTCAAAAGCTATGTTACGCGTGAAGTCAAAGTCGGCCTTGGCATACTGGGCATAGGCGATGCCCAACACCTTGTTCTGCCCATCTTCGTTCTTTGGGAAACTGAAGATTCCTGAACACAGGCCAAGCAGATTTCCCGACGACTCCACGCTTGCCTTTACGGCATAGTTGCCATTGTTATAGGCATAGCTGAAACCGAGTTTCATAATCAGCAGATTCTCGTAGTTGTAGCGCAGAATGGCATTCTTGTTGGTGTCATCTTCAAGATAGTCCTTTCTGAACGTATCGGAAATCCAAGGCATGAAAAGATAGTTTATGTCAAGAACGTCAATCTGATACTTGTCGTGATGACCAATGTTCGCCCACTTGTATTTCCATGCCAAGGAAAGGACGCGACGATGATATTCGGGCCTGTTCTGTAGGTCGTACATTACCGACACTTCTGACTGGGCATTAGTACGCAATGCGAATCCACGCGAGATGAAGGGCGCAATGAGACGTGGAAACGTGAGACTACCCTCAACGCTATATTCTATGAAGTCTTGATTCTTATAGCCTTCCAAACCTCGTATTGCCTCGTACGCTCCCCTAAGTTGTATTCCCAACACCTCAGAGCCTCTGAATAGATTTCTGTTCTGATACGTAAGGGCAACAGCCGCTCCAAGGTCGCCAGCCGTGTTTGTCCCCTCTGGTTCAAAACTAATTGAATGGGGCTTGTTGGTGCTCAACTGAATGTTACAGTCAAGAACGTTGTCGGATTCCCTCTCGTCAAAACTTATGTTGGTGTACTTAACCGCCTGAAGCCTTCCAAACTGATTGTAAGTGCGCCGCAGGTCGTTGGAAGAAAAGAGTGTCCCCTTTTCAATGAAGGTATTTGAACGAAGCACTCCAGGGCGCAGATGTAGAATACTGTCCTCGATGTTTCCGCTTGAGTATGTGATATTCCCAATGGTGTATTGTGGATGTGCGGTCACGGAATCCCTTCCCGCAACAAACTCATGAAGCACAAGTGTCAGATCGATGTCAGTAGTACCTACGATGGTATCTGCGTGAAATGTGATATAGTCTTTGTGAAAGCGATAGAAGCCACTGACGGTCAATATCTCGGTGATGCGCTTGCGCTCATCGTTCATCTTGTTGACGTCGAAGTTCATTCCATCGTACAGCAGACGCTTCTCCTTTCCCTCTGCATCAATGATGCTTTCTATGGCTTTGTCGCGGATGTCGTATGTGACGTGTCTTATACGATACTGCTGGCCAGGATGTAACATATAGACGACATCAACTTTCTTGCGTTTCTTCTGTTTAACAATCACATCAACCGTTGATTCAAGATAACCTTTGTTGCATAATGCAAGACGCAGGTCCTCACAACTTTTTCGCGTCTGGAGTGTATCGAAGACCACTGGAGCCTCACCCATCGACTTTAGCGTACGGTTAATCCACTTTGATGTATCACGCCCGGCAAGCGAGTATGTTGCCAAAGGTATCTTAATGGCGGAAAACCATCGGGAGTTTCCCCTTTGTCTGACATAAGACTTAAGCTGTGAGAGATTGACATCGTCACACTTGCCGTCAGCCTTCACCTCAACCTTGTTGAGAAGGTAACTGCCATCGTCAACGAATTTCGTGGTTGAGCAGGATGCCAGTACAACCACACCTATTATTATATATAAATAAGTTCTAAAACGCATTATTCTCGTAAATTGTTGCAAAGTTAGAAATTTATTTGTAACTTTGCTGATGTTTTACAAACTTTTTCACTTTTTATTAGAATTATGATTAGTAAAAACATGATAAAACTGGTTCGCTCGCTCGAAATGAAGAAAAACAGAAAGAAAGAACGCCTTTTTGTTGCCGAGGGACCAAAGGTCGTGGGTGACATGCTCGACACCTACACGCCACACGCTATTATCGCCACCGAGAACTGGCTGGAAGCACATCAAATAGAAATCCAGCGACTTGACGCCGAACAAAGATGGACCAAAGAGGCATGTGGTGTGGTGAAGGTTACCGACGAGGAACTACGCCGTACAAGTTTCCTTCAACATCCGCAGCAAGTAATGGCTCTTTTCGCCATTCCCGACGACGACTCCACTGACGACATCAATCCATCGAGACAGCTTTGTCTGGCACTCGACGGAGTTCAGGACCCGGGAAATCTCGGCACCATAATACGCATAGCCGATTGGTTTGGGATAGACCACATTGTGTGTAGCCATGAAACTGCCGACGCCTATAATCCCAAGGTTGTGCAGGCAACCATGGGAAGTCTTGCCAATGTGCATCTGCATTACACCGACCTTCATGGATTCATTGCCGACAATGCCGACTCATGTCCAATCTACGGCACCCTTCTCGATGGTTCAGACATCTACTCCACCACATTGACGGACAATGGCATCATTGTCATGGGCAACGAGGGCAATGGCATTACGGAGGGTATTCGCAAGAAAGTGAGCCACCGACTGCTTATTCCCGATTTCCATAAAGGCAAATCAGCCGAAAGCCTTAACGTTGCCGTTGCCACCGCCATAGTTTGCTCAGAGTTCCGAAGGAGGAGATGCTAATCCATTAGCTCCCTAAGGTTCTCCTCCTCTCCTACTACCCAAACAATGTCTCCCTTCCTGAACTTTCTCGAAGGGGGAACCTGCGACAATCTTTCCTTGCCTTCTTCAAGTCCTACGACCATACACTTGTAGTTGTCACGTATTCCACTGTCTTTCAGTGAAATATCAAGGAGTGGAGAGCTGCCCGTGATGACCAGTTGTCGCAATTTCATCTCCTTGTATGGCATGACGTCATCGTTTGACGTATTTATCTCAAAGCGCATGGCCTCAACAAGTTGCGACAACTGGTAGTCATCGCCAATGATCTGTAGCCTGTCAGCAGGGAAGATTATCTCCTTGGCATCGGGAATGTTGATGTGCCTGTTGGCACGTTGGATGCTGCACACATGTACGCCAAATCGCTGGCGCAACTCAAGCTGCTGCAGGTTCTTGCCTACCCAACGTGAGTCGGCAGGAACATCAATGTCACTTATGTGAATGTTGCGGTCAAGAAGATGGCCTGCATACAACGGTCTTCGTTTACGCCCTCTTACCAGTGCCTCAATGTCCCTTGAGCGCAAGTTCTGCAGGAACATTCGTTCCAGGCGAATGGAACTGTGTTTCAGACGGCGTGATAGGACAAATAAAATGATAATAGCAACCGTCAGTGCTATTATGACGGCATTTGCAAAACGGCTCAGATAATTGAATACATAGAAGACGAAAGAACAGGCAATGACCACTCTGACAAGAATGGTGAACAGCAGAGGCAGATGGTTCATGCGACTTTCCGCCCACAATGCCTTAAATTCATCACTGTGGTTTTTCTTCATGACCATAGCGCGAAGGAACGGCGACATTGCCAATATGGTGAACATTCCACAGATGAAGTTTGCCGTCCAGTGCCAGCCAACAAGAAGATGACGGATGAAAGGAAGGAAAAACATCAACATTGCCGCCGTTACCGTTATGGAGAGAATGGAGTAGATGACCGTATTTACCGTCATCTGTGTAAGCAAACTCCTCCAGTTGTTCCTGGCACTCTTTCCCGAAGGATGGCCAAGGGTGATGTTGTTCAAAAACAATATAAAGCTATTGGGCAGATGCCTATCAAGCAGGTTGTAGCATGGTTCAGATGCACGAATCATATAAGGCGTCATGAATGTGGTGATGACTGAAACCGTCACCACTACGGGATATAAGAAATCGCTGATGACGCCAAGCGACAGGCCAAGCGACGCTATAATGAATGCGAACTCTCCTATCTGAGCCATCGAGAAACCACATTTCATGGCTGTCTTCAACGTCTGACCGCTGAGTAGATAGCCGAAAGAGCCAAAGACGCTTTGCCCGAATAGTATGGTTATGACAATTACCGCTATTGGAACAGCATATTCCACAAGTATGACGGGATCGACAAGCATACCGACCGACACGAAGAACACAGCACCAAAAAGATTCTTCACGGGTTCTACCAACTTGACAATCTTTTCAGCCTCAACGGTCTCTGCCAGAATGCTTCCCATTACGAACGCTCCAAAGGCGCTGCTAAAGCCCACCTGAGTGGAAATGACCGCCATGAGACAACAAAGCCCAAGAGACACGACGAGCAAGGTCTCGTCGTTGATAAGCTTTCGAGTGAGGCGCAAGAACATTGGAATAAGTGAGATGCCTACGATGAACCACAATATCAGAAAGAAGGCAATGCGCATGACGCTACCGAGCATCTCACTACCATCAGGGCTGCTGCCACGTGCCACTGACGACAGCATGACCATCATGACTATGGCGAGGATGTCCTCAAGAATCAAGACACTCATCACAAGTCCAGCAAAATGTTGTTGACGTAGTCCCATGTCGTCGAAAGCCTTATATATGATGGTGGTCGATGACATTGCCAACATTCCGGCGAGAAACATACAGTTCATCTGACTCCAGCCGAAGGACTGCCCTACGATATAGCCAATGAACATCATGCAGAAGATGATTGTAAGGGCAGCAATGAAGGGAGCTGCACCCATCTTCAATATTTTTTTGAACGAGAAGTCAAGCCCTAACGAAAAAAGAAGGAATATGACTCCGATGTCCGCCCATGTCTGTACGTCGTCCTTGTCCATCACAGACATGGTATAAGGCATGTGTGGACTAACAAGGAAACCCGCTACGATATATCCCAACACTAAAGGCTGTTTCAGCTTCTTAAACAGCAGTGTCACCACTCCGGCAACAACGAGTATCAACGCCAAGTCTTTAATCAACGGATGTAGTTCTGACATATTAATTTATTTAAGTTTCGCATGTACTCAACTTCTTGGAGTTCAAGGAGCAAGAAAGGAGTTGGAGACAATAGTTTTCCGCTTCTGTCAAGAGAGTTTTCGAGGCTCAGACATACTTAGTACCATTGCACCGCATTGCTATAACTGCTTCTCTTGTCGTATTTCAAGGCATCGGTGAGGGTTGCCGCATTGCATCGGAAGGAGAAGTTGTAACTGGTATATGGTGCAAGCACAACCGAACACGACATGTTGAAACAGTGTAGGTCGCGACCAAGCGATGCCGTGGTCATGGATATTTTATGGTTCTCAAAGTCATAACCTGATGAGAAACTGATGTTCCAGCCGTCGCTGATACGCACGTTGCCACTGATATTAAGTGTTTGCGTGAAAGAATAGGGATAACGCATCTTGTCGTAGTTGAACTCGCCTCCCGTATTCTCTCGCATTGATATACCATATCCAAAACTCAGCGACCACGGCATACTGAACTTCATGTATCCATCATCGTCAGTCTCTGCCTTTCCTGCATTTTCCTTCCTCGCCCCGTGCTGACCTTTCTGCATGGTATCGTCCTCGTTGGTCTCGCGGTTGAATTCATCCTCCTCGTCGTCATCCAAGTCGTTGCGTTTGTTTTTGTCGTTTTTCTTCTCAACCTTCTCTCCCTTCAACCATTTGATGAAGTTCGTCACCTTTGTATTGTCGAGAGTGTACGAGAGATTTTGGGATATTCCCTGGAAGCGTCCGAACTTTCCCTGACTGTATAGCGTTGTGTGCTCGCTGAGGCGTGGCTTTCCATTCTCGTCGAGTTCATAGGCGTAAGTGGCGAAGGTGGCATTGAGGTTGAGAGTGTAGCTCTTTGTCAATTTTAGACGCAGACGTGTGCTTAAATCACTCCAAGGACGAATGTCGGTAGCAAAGTTGTAGGACATTGACGCTCCCAACTCATCGATGATGCTAATCTTCTTGAACCCAGTGGTATCGTCATCAGACTTTATCTTCATTTCAATGTTGTTGGAAATGTCCATTGATATGCTTCCCGTCTTTCCCTTTCCAGGAACGCCATAGAGTCCGTTTGAGTAAGGCGAGTATTCCACCAACGTCACATTGCCCTCAGCGTCGGTTTTCTGGTATGTGTCATAATATCCATAACTCGATGCGCTGAAATCCGGTGCGTAGTTAAAACTGAGCGATGGCGTAAGGACATGTCGTATAGCTTGAATCTTGTCGCCGAAAATCTTTCTCGACGGTATATAGAAACCATAGAGCTTTGTCGATGCGCTTACACTCATGTTCCAGTCATAGATGTTGTAGAATCCGTCTATGGTGTCGGTCACCTCCGTCTGACGGACATCGTCCCACGACTTCGACACCTTTGTGGTGTACATACGGTCAGAGAAATTGATTGATGGATTGACGTTGAGATATCCGAACAGTGTGAAATTGCCACTAATGGGAATATTATGCTTCATACCGTTTTTCCAGTCACGCGTCAGGCTGGAGTGCAACAGTTTTTCCTCCTTTGTGGTTATTGAGTTTGAGAGTTGACCGGTATATGACATTGATATTTTCTCATACCACTTTTCCTTTCCTGCCATTTTCTTCCTTTTGAACGGATAGAAACGGCTAACGGAGATGTTCAGGTCCGGCAGGGTCATGGCAATGGTAGAGTCCCTCATGTTCTGGTTGAGGTTCACCGTCGTGCTGAGTGTCATTCCTATGCTGGAAAAGGTGTTTGTCATTGCGACTGACGAGGTACGTGTCGTTTGGGCATAGCTCTGCGGATTGTACATCGACGTGAGGTTATTCTTCTCATAGCTGCTCGTGGCGAAGTTGACACTGGCGGTGAGGGTCCTGTAAGGGTTTGCCTTCTGGTCTTGACGATGGCTCCATTGTATTTTGAAGCTGGTTTGCTTCATGTAGTCAGGCATGTTCTTCTCGCCATTGATGGTATTCTGATAGCTTGCAAAGAAACTGCCACTATACTTATATCGCTTTGTATAGTTGGAAGCGGCGGAAAGTCCCCATGAGCCTTTGGTGTATATCTCTCCCAGTAGCTTTAGGTCCATCTTGTCGCTGATGGCGAAATAGTAGCCGCCGTCACGAAGATAGAAGCCTCGTTCCGTCTCATCGCCGTAGGTCGGCATGATAAGTCCGCTGGAATAGCTCTTGCTGAAGGGGAAGAATCCGTATGGAACGGCGAGTGGAAGAGGCACGTCACACACGACGAGATACGTAGGACCGAACACGGCATCCTTGCCCGGGCGAACCTTTGCTCTTGACATTGCGATGTAGAAATCAGGATGTGGATCGTCGCATGTGGTGTATTTTCCATGTTTTATGAACATCTCTCCTTTGTCGTTTCGCTTCGATATCTCACTCGTCAGATATCCATCTTCCTGCTGTGTGTAAACGCCGGAGATAAGTCCCTTCTTGGTCTTGAAATTAAAAGCCATGGTATCGCTCTCGTACGAGTCGTTGCCCATCTTGAATATAGGAGTACCGAAAATGACGCCGGTAGAGTCTTTCGAACCAGTGGCATGTACAAGGCTGCTGTCGAGACTCATATATATCTTGTCACTCTGCAAGTCCATGTCCTGATACTTCACGTTGGCATTGCCATAGAGATGTGCCAACCCCGAGGCTGCCTCGTAGGTCAATGAGTCCTCTGCCGTGTAGTGGACAGGAGAGTCGATGCCATTCTTCCTTCTTCTGTTGATGCTATCGAAGGCGAGGGAGTCGTCTATTGCCTTGTTGTGCTTGTATATGGCAAGCTGCAACGAGTCCATACGCGTTGTGTCGGGACCCGCCGTAATGGCATTTGTGTCTTTCCGTAGTGGTGCTATACCCCTTGTCGTATCTTGTGGCACTGAGTCGGGTGTCAGTCCTAAGCTGTCCTTTTCGTCTGTGCTTCTGCCACTTCCCAATGTGTGTGTGGGAACTGCCGCCCACAAGAACATGAAGGCATAAAGCATCAAGAAAATCAATGTATTTTTTCTCACGGCTGCAAAATTACTGCAAAAATGGCGAAAAACATTACACTTTCTCTTATTTAACACATTTTTTAACGTGGGCAACCCAACAATGCATCATCATTCAAACATCTCTGCCCACTTCCAAAATTTTTGCAGTCCTTCCTTGCCGAATTTCTCAAGGCTCTTGGCTGTCTGTTCCACTGAACGCACTCTGTCGGGATGGGATTTAGAGAAGAACTTGTCGGCATAGCAGACTATCTGCTCCTCTATCGTCTCAGGGCAATAGTCAGCCTCTGGCATGGGGAGATTGCGGCTTCTTATCTGCTCTATGGTGATGCCGGTACCCGTATGCCTCTCGCAAACGCGTGCAAAATCGGGCAGTCCCTCACTACGCAACACCTTTCCTCCGTCGATGCCGTGAAGGACATAGGGGTCCTTGCCATGGCAGAAAATCCCTGGCGCATCGGTCCAACGAATGCCAATGTCATGAAGCATTGCCGCTTCTTCAACGAAGAGTGCGTCGGCACCCAATTCAGGATGCCGCCGCACTATGTCTAAAGCCTTGTTGGCAACGTCAGAGCTATGCTTTAACAAAAGTCTCCTAAGTCTATCATCCTCAGGATAATACTTATCAATTATTTCAATAGCTTTCACTTGCCGATTCTCAACTTCGTTCAATCCAACCCAGGTTATCTCCGCGGCGCACCTTGGCACCTTGCTTTGCGGCAACCTCGACAAGCTTTCCTCCCAGCGCGGCTGGAATAGGAACTATCTCGCCCCATGTTGCCTGAATGTAGCAGTAGGTATCGCCTTCCTTGTATTGTTGTCCGACAAATGGCTCAAGGCACTTGTTCACTCCCTCACCTGCGAAATCGTAGTAAACGATGCCTGCCACAGGAGCTGTCAATGCGTCGGCCTTGGCGTGCTTGAACGCCGAGAGTTGCTCTGGAGTGAGCTTGCTGCCAAGCTTTGCGTCCTTCGCCTTCTGAAGGTCGGCAAGGAAATTTTTCTTTGCCTGTCCGCTCTTGTAGTTGCGATACTGTTCGGGATGCATTGCCAGTTCGAACAGTTCCTCGTCGTCCTGACCAGTCTCCCAGCCGTTGTCAGCCATTTCCTTGCGGAAGTCGTCGAGGGCATTTGGAATCAGCGTGTGAGGATCGTCGTTGGTGAACTGTCGTCCCTGCTTCTCAGCAAGCGCGACAAGCTCCGGATCGATGTTGCCAGGAACCTTTCCGCTCTTTCCGAGAATCATGCCCCACATGGAGTCGTCCATCATTACGAAACGTCCCTTGCCCTGCTCTATGGTGAGCAGGTTCATCAGTGCTATGTTCTTGACATACTGCGAGAATGGGGTTACAAGTGGTGGATAGCCAACGCGCGGCCATACGTAAGCCACCTCGTCGAATAGTCTCACCAGCATCTCGTCGATGTCGAGTTCCTTTTCTCCCTTGCCCTTGCGTAGCTTGTTTATCACAGAGTGTATGCCGCCAAGGTCGCTCATCATCGAGCCCATCATGCCGCCGGGAAGTCCACAGCCAAGAAGCAACGACGACATGTGCTTGTTCTGGGGATTGATGAAATAGCCCAGCCATTCGTCGATGAATTCCTGAGTGAGCGAACGAGCCTGCATATAGGCCGTCATGTTGATGTCGGGCACGTCAAAGCCCTCGTTCTTGAGCATGCTCTGTACGGAAATGATGTCGGGATGCACCTTTCCCCAGCTTAGCGGCTCGATAGCGGTGTCGATAATGTCAGCACCATTGTTGCATACCTCAAGTATTGATGCCATCGACAGGCCGGGGCCCGAGTGTCCATGATACTGAATGATGATGTCGGGATGTTTGGTCTTGATCATGTTCGTCAGTTTGCCGAGCATTGCAGGCTGACCTATTCCCGCCATGTCCTTGAGACATATTTCCTGCGCACCTGCCTCTATGAGCTTGTCGGCAATCTCGCTGTAGTACTCTGCCGTGTGGATGGGCGACGTAGTTATGCAGAGCGTAGCCTGTGGAGTCATGCCGGCCTCGGCAGCCCACTTGATGCTTGGTATGATGTTGCGCACATCGTTGAGTCCGCAGAAGATGCGAGGTATATCGACACCCTGAGCGTGCTTCACCTTATACATCAGCTGACGCACATCGTCGGGCACTGGATACATTCTCAATGCATTGAGGCCACGGTCGAGCATGTGAGTCTTTATGCCCACCTCGTTGAAAGGCTTACAGAACGCCCTAACGGCACCATTGGGATTTTCACCCGCCAAGAGATTGACCTGCTCAAAAGCACCTCCATTAGTCTCCACTCGGGCGAAGCACCCCATGTCGATAATGACGGGAGCTATTCGCTCCAACTGGTCTTTACGCGGCTGGAATTTGCCGGAAGATTGCCACATGTCTCTATAGACAAGACTAAATTGGATCTTCTTTTTCATCGTTATTCGTGTTAAAGTGTTAATGTATCGTTATCGCCTGCAAAAATAGTGTTTTTTTTAATATGCTCCAAATTCTTTTGAAATTTTTTTCTATAAAAATTCATTAAACTCGAGTTTGCATGTCTGCGACACCATGCCATGCCATTTTGCCAGCTATTATGCCTTTAGGTTGGGACACAAACAAACCTCGCAAATAGGCA
>JBJEKR010000100.1:0-13585 GCA_051878735.1 Prevotella sp.
TCATCAACTGCCTCGAAACCGTAGGCGGCGACATCAATGCCTTCACCAACAAGGAGGACACGGTGTATTATGCCGCCATACTGAAGGAACACACTCCGAAAGCCGTCGATCTGCTTTCTGACATTGTGTTCCACAGCCGCTATCCACAAGCTGAGATAGACAAGGAGATTGAAGTCATCTGCGACGAGATAGAGAGCTACAACGACTCACCCGCGGAGCTCATCTACGACCTCTTCGAAAACCTCATCTTTGCAGGTCATCCACTCGGACACAACATCTTGGGCGAGGCAAGCCAGTTGCGCACCTACACCACCGAAACTGCCCTTACCTTCACCCGTCGTTACTATAAGCCGCAGAACGCCATATTCTTCGCTTACGGCGACATCGACTTCAAACGGCTTGTCAGTATGCTGAAACGCTCCACTAAAGGTTTTCCCACCACGCAACCTGTCATAGGCGATGCTTCCGTGGCAACCCCTCTCCCACTCTACGAGCCACAGGAGAAGACCATCGACAAGGGAACGCATCAGGCTCACGTCATGATTGGCAACCGTGCCTACAGCGTCCACGACGAGCGGCGCATGGCCCTCTACTTGCTCAACAACATTCTCGGTGGCCCTGGAATGAACGCCCGCCTGAACCTCTCTCTCCGTGAGCGTCACGGATTGGTCTATACCGTAGAGAGTACGATGGTGAGTTACAGCGACACCGGCGTGTGGTGCGTCTATTTCGGTTGCGACCCTCACGATGTCAACCGCTGCCGTCGTCTGGTGATGAAGGAGTTGCAGCGCGTCATGGAGAAGCCGCTAAGTACGGCGCAGCTCAATGCCGCCAAGCGTCAGATTAAAGGTCAGCTTGGCGTGGCGTGCGACAACCGTGAGAGTTTCGCCCTCGACTTCGGCAAGAGTTTCCTCCATTACGGTTGGGAAAAAGACATCCACAACCTTTTCCAGCGCATCGATGCCCTAACCGCCGAACAAATACAGCAAGTCGCCCAAGAAATCTTTGCCCCTGAGCGACTGACAACACTGATTATTAAATAATAAACACCAACGAATTATAATACACAGACTTACAATGAAACACCTCGTCGCCAACCTCTTCGCAGTCCTCACCCTCACCGCCTGCACTACCAACGACGCACCTATCATTACCCCCGACACCAGCACAGTCGTACTCTTCGAAAATGACGTACACTGCCAGGTCGAAGGCTACACCAGTCTCTCACAGCTACGCGACGCCATCAGAGACACAGCCCACGTAGCCGTAGTCAGCTCAGGCGACTTCCTCCAAGGCGGCATCGTCGGAGTCATCTCGCGCGGAGCACACATAACCGCCATCATGCAGACCATAGGCTACGACGCCATCACCCTCGGCAACCACGAGTTCGACTATCAGATAGACCGCATGACCCAACTCATAGACCAAGCCGGCCTGCCAATCACCAGCTGCAACTTCATAGCTCTCCCCGACAGCATCCACCCCACCTCACGCCATCCATACCCCTCCTACATCATACGCACCATCGGCAAACACAAGATAGCATTCATCGGCATCACAACCCCCACCACTCTCCAAAACGAAGAATACGCATTCTGGGATAATCAAGGACACCAGACCCACGACCTTCTTACAGATTATCAGATTGTACAAGACGCAGCCGACCAGGCACGAAGCCAAGGAGCACAATACTGCATCGTACTGAGCCATCTCGGAGAAGAAGATAATAACATGCACATCACCAGCCACACCCTTGCAGCAGCTACTTATGGCATCGACGCCATCCTCGACGGGCATAGCCACAGCGTAATCCCCTGCTACCAGCACACCAATCTCCACGGGAAGCCCGTCATCATCGCCCAGACAGGCACAGGATTCCAGAACATCGGCAAACTCACCATCGACACCCAGGGACGCATCACCACCGAACTGCTACCCACCGCCAGCCTACCCGAGACCGTCAAGTCACGGCACACACAGACCGCCACTGCTGTGGACAGCATCAAGGCACTCGTCGCACGCGAGACCTCGCAAGTGGTCTGCCATAGCGACTTTCCCATACGCATACTCGATGATGAAGGTCGCCAAGCCATACGCTTCAGCGAGACCAACGCAGGCGACCTCGTCTGCGACGCCTTCCGCACCATCAGCAACGCCCAAATAGCCCTCTGCAACGGAGGCGGCATACGAACTGACCTCCCCAGCGGTGACCTCACTTACGGAGACGTCATCTCCCTCCTACCCTTCGAGGACGACCTCGAAGTCATCCAAGTCACCGGCCAAGAGCTCTACGATGCCCTCGAAGCTTGCAGCCAATTATGTCCCGAAAGCGACGGACAGTTCGCCCAAGTCAGCGGCATACGCTACACCATCGACACACACTCAGCCAAGCGCATCACCTCCATAGACCTCCTCAATCCCGACAGTACCTACACTCCCATAGCCCCCCAACAGACCTACACCCTCTGCACCAGGAACTATTGCACCACAGGCGGCGGCATATACGGCAAGTTCAAGCAATGCCCCAAACTCAAGACCGAGATCTGCCGATACGGCGACGCACTCATAGAATACATCACCGAATACCTCGGAGGCGAAATACCCCCACAATATGCCCAGCCACAAGGCCGAATCAAAATCATCTGAATAAGGAGGCCTGTGGAACGAGACAAACTTTAAAATTCTTGGGGCAAAACAACTACAATCGGAGCCGTAAAAGTTACTTTTGTTACACTTGTTTCATAACTATGGAACAAGTGTAACAAAAGCCTTAGAGCAAGTGTGCCAAAGTCTTTGGACAAAACATTTCTCTCCCCCTTGGGAGAGTTGGAGAGGGCTTCGCTCCCCCTTACAGCAACGCCGCTACCGCAGCGTCAACATCCTTTATCTGTGCCGCACGATTTACGAGCGTGTTCGACTTGTCTATTAGGAAGAAGTCGGGAACGGACTGTACGTTGTAGAGCACGAGATTGTTGGAGTTCACGCTGGCAGGATCATGAACGCTAATCCATGGCAGAGCCGATGTCTGCTGCTTCCAGAAGTGTTCGTCGGTGTCGAGTGACACCTGATAAATCTCCAGTCCCTGTGCGTGATATTTGTTGTAGAGCTCACGCAGCATAAGTATGCGCTTTGGCGAGTCTTCCATGGCAAAGATGTGGAAGTCAAGAAGCACAACTTTGCCTTTCAGCTGCGTCAGCGAACGCTCTACGCCCTTGTTGTCGCGCAACTTGATGTCGATGATGCCCGCTGTAGAAACCTTGCTTGCGTCTATCGAAGCCTGTTGTTCGGCAGCCACGATGCGCTCCGTCTTCATTCCCTCTATTGCGATGTTGTGAAGGTTCTCGCCGCGCTCAGAGCCTGGATAGAACGTGTCCCAACTTGTTGCCACGGCAGCAAAAACCTTTATGTCTGCCTTGTTCGTGCGTGGGCTGAAGATGAGATAGGGACCTATGGCCTGAAACAGCGCAAAATATGACGAAGCTCCCTTCGGATTCTGGAAGATGAAGTCGCTCTTCACCTCTTCCTTATATGCCGCAATCAAGCTGTTTATGCTGTCGGCGGCAGCCTGTGTGCTAATCTCAGTGCTTTTGTCGATGGCAATCACTTTATTCTGAAGCTCAATCTGCTTTAGTGCGAGTGTGCGTATCTTGTCACATTCCTCCGAACCGCTCACCTCATAGTCGCGTGCCATGTTAGGCATCTTAGCCTTCACGGTTACTGTCTCTGTCGAGTCGATGGAGATGTTGATTATCTGTCCGGCAATGCGGAGACGATAGAAATCGGGAGCCTCCGGACTCTTGCCGCTGAAACTGAACGAGCCGTCGGCATCGAGCTTCACCGAATCCATAGCAACAGGACCATGTAAGCTCATGTTTTCAAGATAGAGAGTTGAGTCCTCTGCATTGGCAATGGTTCCCTCAACATGAAATTTCTTCTCTTGGCATGCCGTGAAGGCAAATGTGGCAGCCACGACAGCAGCCACAGGAAATAGTTTTCTTATGTCCATAAACAAAAATTGCAATTTTTCTGCTGCAAAGGTAATACAAAACCTACATAAAACAAAAGAAATCGAAAAATATTTTGGTTTGTCTTTAATTTATATTATCTTTGCAACAGAAAAGCTGCATCGCGGCATACCAATCAAACAAGTTTGTTGGATCTGCTCTCGATTTGCATTTCCTTTGCAGAAGAAAAGCTGCATCGCGGCATACCAATCAAACAAGTTTGTTGGATCTGCTCTCGATTTGCATTTCCTTTGCAAACATATTGCTAAGTTATTATCATATTTATGAAAAAAGCACTATTGACATTTGTCATCATGACGGCACTGAGCCTCAACGCCACTGCCGAAAACCTGTTTAAGACACTGCTCGGCAAGTCTGACGCTGAGGTGAACGACAAACTTGAACAGGCGTGGAAACATTTTTTCACCCCCGGCGACATCAGCCTTTACGAGGCAGACGGGCAGAAGAGCGTGTATTACGAGACTGCCGACGGGCTGGCGTTCATCATGGACACAGGCAGCAACGACGTGCGCTCCGAAGGTGTGTCGTATGGCATGATGATAAGCGTGCAGATGGACAAGCGCGAGGAATTCGACAAGATATGGGAGTGGGTGAAACGCTACATGGCTTATCCCGCCGACTCGCCTTGGGACGGATATTTCTGTTGGCAGTGCAAAACCGACGGGACGCAGTTTGGCGGCAGCAACGCCTCCGACGGAGAGATATATTTCGCCACGGCTCTCTTCCTTGCAGCCGACAAATGGAACGAACCACGATATGCACGAGAGGCTAACGAGATACTCGAGAAAACAATGTCGAAGGACGGCGAGCGAACAGGGGTCTATAACCTCTTCAACCGCCAAAACTATCTCGTCACCTTCGTGCCCGACCATGCGGGACACGGTTTCACCGATCCGTCATACCAGCTTCCCGCCTTCCTCGACTACTGGGCAAAGGTGGCAGAGAAGGACCGTAAGTTTTGGAAAAAGGCTGCAAAGGCGGCACGTCAGCACCTCATAGACTCTGCCGACCCCACTACGGGACTATATCCCGACTACAGCAACTACGACGGCACAGCCTATCGTTGGCCTCACGCCGCCTACGACACCTCTATATATATGTACGATGCCATACGCTGCGCCATGAATGTGGGTATGGACTACTATCTTTGTGGATGCGACAAGAAGCGTCAGAGGGAAGTAATGCGCCGTCTGCTTCGCTTTTTCAAGTCCGACAACTACATCCATCAGCACTTCTCCCTCGACGGAAGCAAGGCTTTCGGCAACTACACGTGCGGAATGGTGGGTGCCAATGCCGTAGGAGCTTTCACCCTCGCCCACTCCACTGCCGACGACCAGGCTCTCGCCCGCGAGTATGTGCAGCGTCTGTGGGACGTTGTCCTCCCAACGGGCAAATACCGCTACTACGAAGGAATGGTGTATTTCCTCTCGATGTTGCATGTGAGTGGAAGGTTTGAATTATAACAATATAATATATGGCAACAGTTGACGACAAGAAGATTATCTTCTCAATGGTGGGAGTATCGAAGATTATCCCACAAAACCAGAAACAGATTCTGAAGAACATCTACCTATCGTTCTTCTACGGCGCAAAGATCGGCATCATCGGTCTTAACGGCGCAGGTAAATCAACGCTGATGAAAATCATAGCGGGACTCGAACAGCCCACACAGGGCGAAGTAGTGTGGAGCCCAGGCTACACCGTAGGCTATCTGCCACAGGACCCACCACTCGACGAGACGAAGACCGTGAAGGAGAACGTCATGGAAGGCGTGCAGCATATCTACGACGCACTCGCCGAATACGAGGACATCAACCAGAAGTTCGGACTCGAAGAGTATTACGGCGACCCCGACAAGATGGATAAGTTAATGCAGCGACAGGCTGAGGTGCAGGACATCATCGATGCCACCGACGCATGGAACATCGACTCTAAGCTGGAGCGTGCAATGGACGCTTTGCGTTGTCCTCCAGGCGATTGGGCAGTGACAAACCTCTCAGGCGGTGAACGTCGCCGCGTGGCTCTCTGCCGACTGCTCTTGCAGAAGCCCGACGTGTTGCTCCTCGACGAGCCTACCAACCACCTCGACGCCGAGAGCATCGACTGGCTCGAACAGCACTTGCAGCAGTATGAGGGAACGGTGATAGCTGTAACCCACGACCGCTATTTCCTCGACGACGTGAGCGAGTGGATTCTCGAGCTCGACCGTGGCGAGGGCATTCCTTGGAAGGGCAACTACTCGTCGTGGCTCGACCAGAAGACCAAGCGCATGGAGCAGGAAGAGAAGTCGGCTTCGAAACGTCGCAAGACCCTCGAACGCGAGTTGGAATGGGTGCGCATGGCACCAAAGGCTCGTCAGGCAAAGGGAAAGGCTCGTCTGAACAGCTACGAGCAGATGCTCAACCAAGAGCAGAAGGATCGCGAGGAGAAGCTGGAAATCTTCATTCCCAACGGTCCACGTCTCGGCAACAAGGTCATCGAGGCACAGCACGTCAAGAAGGCATTTGGCGAAAAGGTGCTCTTCAACGACCTCAACTTCATGCTGCCGCCTAACGGCATCGTGGGCGTAATAGGTCCTAACGGAGCGGGAAAGACAACCCTCTTCCGCCTTATCATGGGTATGGAGAAAGCCGATAGAGGAACATTTGAGGTCGGTGAGACCGTGAAGCTCGCCTACGTTGACCAGCAGCATAAGGACATCGACCCATCGAAGACCGTCTATGACGTTATCTCACAGGGCAACGAAACAATACGCATGGGAGGCCGCGACGTGAATGCCCGTGCCTACATTTCACGCTTCAACTTCTCCGGCACCGACCAGAGCAAGCTATGCAGCGTACTGTCGGGTGGTGAGCGCAACCGCTTGCAGCTCGCCCTTGCCCTAAAGCAGGAAGGCAACGTGTTGCTCCTCGACGAGCCAACCAACGACATCGACGTCAACACGCTCCGCGCCCTTGAGGAAGGCCTTGAGGCTTTTGCCGGCTGTGCCGTGGTTATCAGCCACGACCGTTGGTTCCTCGACCGCATCTGCACCCATATCCTCGCTTTCGAAGGCAACGGTGAGGTGTTCTATTTCGAGGGCAGCTATTCCGACTACGAGATTAACAAGGCCCGCCGCCTTGGCAACGAAGAAATAAAGAAAGGCCGCTATCGCAAGTTGATGGAAGAGTAAAGGAGCGACGCTAAGACGCTTCGCACAAAAAGGTCTTGGTAGAGACTTGGTTTGGTCCAGAACAACTCCATTGACAAAATGAGAAGGAAAATATTCACTTATGGCTCATTCCTCGTATGCCTACTTGGAATGTTAAGCGCATTTGGTCCGTTTGTGACCGACATGTATCTACCAGCCTTGCCTCAGTTGCAGGACTATTTCAGCACTGATGCCTCAATGGTGCAGCTGAGTCTTTCTACCAGCATGTTAGGACTTGCCGTGGGACAGATTTTCTTTGGCCCGCTGAGCGACAAGTATGGTCGCCGCCCCATCGTAATCTCCTCACTATGGATTTTCATCGTCTCGTCCATTGCCTGCATCTATGCTCCGAGCATAGAGTTATTCGTTGCCATGCGCCTTTTGCAGGGCATCGGCGGTTCGGGTGGCATAGTGCTGAGCCGCAGCATAGCCACCGACCGCTATTGGGGTGAGAAATTGGCAAAGATGATGGCTATCATTGGTGCCATAAACGGCATAGCTCCCGTTACGGCTCCTGTCGTTGGTGGAATGATGACCGACAGCCTTGGTTGGCGTGGCATCTTCACCTTGCTTATGGCCATTGGCGTTGTGCTACTCATCGGCAGTCACATCATGCGCGAGTCGCTTACTCCCGAGAAACGTTCGTCCGACGGCATCGTCCGTACCTTCGCCTCGTTTGGCAAGATTCTGCGCAACAGGCGTTTCGTGTGGCTTCTGCTCCAGTATGGCTTCACGGGCGGCGTGTTTTTCTCATACATTGCCTCGTCGCCTTTCGTCATTCAGCAGCACTACGGTTTCTCGCCTTTCGCCTTCAGCATACTCTTTGGTCTCAACGCCCTCGTCTTTGGCTTGGCGGCAGCCTGTTCGATGAAGTTCAAGACTCCCGAACTCTGCACCCACACGGCGAGCATTGGACTCGTCTCTGCCAGTCTGCTGATGCTCGTAGCCATGCTTCTCGGCGCACCGTTTATTGTCTATGAGTTGCTTATGCTTGTGTTGCTTGCGTGCAAAGGGCTTTGCTTCACCAGTACGGTAGCAATGGCAATGAACGAGGAGCACGACAATGCAGGCGCAGCGTCGGCACTCATTGGCGCAATAATATTCCTTTTCGGCGGCATCGTGTCGCCACTTGTAGGCATGGGTGACATTTTGGTCAGCACGGGAATAATCTTTGTTGTCTGCTCTGCCTTCTCGCTCTTGTCCGACATTATGAGCAGAATGTTAATTGATGATAATGTTCAGGACGTAAAGTTACAATAATGGAAAAAATTTTGTAACTTTGCATAAGTCTTAGCAGCATACGCTTGCAAAGACTTTGCAGAAATAAAAACAACAGCATCATGAAGCGAAGGATATACATAATTGTCGGCCTTGCCGTCGTTCTTTTGACGATGGCAAGGCCGACGTGTGCTTTTGGCTATTCCCTGCTAAACCATGATGTTGCCAAGCGACACGACACACTCTGCGACGGAGACAAGAAGCAGCACCAGCGCGGTGTAGCAACTTTCGACGATGCCACCTCTTCTTTACGTCTATGTCTTACAAGGCCGTCGAGACTGCTGCCTACCACTGGTCCCGCTCCAGGCAAACAATCCGTGCGTCAGCCGTCGTCGCTTATCCAAACCTTAGTCAGCAACCTTTTAAATTGTCATTCGTGCCGTAAGGAAGCCAGCCCGTTTCCTACGGCAGTCTCGCGCAATTATTACGTCATTGCGCTGAGACATATTCTTTGTTAGAAAAAGACAAGGCATATAATCATTACAAGTAATTAAGCCGTCTGTAGGGGCTAATCGATGTGTCTGCCCAACGCCGCAAGGCGTAAAAATCAGAAGCAAAAGCCTGTCGCTTTATGTCGTTCCGACATTGGGCAGACACATCGGTCTGTCCCTACAATTGGAACTTTCAGGCATTTGCGAAACATAGTTTCATTCATTAATAGCAAAGAAAAAGATATGACAAAGATAAAGAATTTGGAGATGGCGGAAGCCATTTCCAACCATAGTGACGTAACAGTAGGTAAAGCATTTTTTGGACTCTGCGAGAAGGCTTTGTATGTGCCGACAGGCAGTAGAGTGAAGGCAGAGGTGTATGAGTTCAGTCAAGACAACGGCGAACGCCTTGCCAAGCTGCTCACAGGTCCGATGGCACAGATAGAGAAGGAAGTGGCACGCGGGTCGAAGGTAAGAAGCACGCCGATAGGCAACATGAGGGCAGAGGTTTGCAAGTCAGCCGACGGCAATTTCCTCGCCATTCAGCTCTTCCGCTTCGCCGATTTCCACTATAATCCCTTCACCGAATTCCTCATCTTCACAGGAAATGAAGCTGAAATGGTAGGGAAGGTTATTGGATAGAGAAGGGCCTACCCCCATCCCCTCCCTGGGGAGGGGGGAAGGTTGATTGTTGTGGGAAGATTATTGAATAAGGAAGGGCCCATCCCCGTCCCCTCCCTAAGGAGTGGTGGAAGGTTGATTGTTGTGGGCTAATAGAATTGAAAGTGGAGATACACTACATTGGTCCCCCTCCTCAGAGAGGGGTTAGGGGTGGCCTCTCCTCTCCCCCAAAAAAAATTCCTCAATGGGGTTAGGAAAATGAGAAGTCGATTGTTCTTGATATAGAAACAATGATTAAGACAAGATATGAACATCACTATTGAGGCGGGAAGCTTGTTTACCAAGCACGCAAACAAAATGACCCTCGTGGCTCAGCTTATGCTCGGCGACAAAGCTGAGGCAGAGGATGCCGTGGGCGACATATTCGCCGACGTTGCCAGCGGAAAGATATGCGTTGAAGGCGACAAGACAGAAGCCTTGCTGATGACTTGTCTTAGAAACAGATGCCTGAACTTGATAAAGAGAAAGATGCTGATGCAGCGGGCAAAGCTGCTCGCAACAGCCGATGACACTGTGTCAGAATCTTCTCTAACGGAAGGCGAGGCGGACAAAATGGAGAAAATTCTCGAATTCATCGACAATGAGCTTACTCCGCAGACCTCACGCATCCTACGAATGCACTACCAGCAAAAGCTGAAATACCGGGAAATATCTGCGCAGCTCGGCATCAGCCAAACGGCAGTTCACAAGCATCTGGCACAAGGAATTAACAAACTGAAAACAAAATTCAAGAACAATGGACAAAATTAAGAAGATTTCCAATATGATGGAACATCCTGAGCTTTACGGCGAGGACGACTTCCGACAGGCACTGCTCGACGACGACAGCCGACTGACCTTCAAGACTATTGCCGACCTTGAAGCTGCACTCGACGCTGAAAACGAATCGCTACAACTGACTGACAGCGACGACACGACACGCCACAACGCCACAACTCCCCTTTGGCACAAGATTGCGGCAGCCGTGGTGGGCATCTGCCTACTCTCGGGAGTGGCTTACGCTGCCGTGGTGTCGGGAGTATTCAGTTCGTCGCCCAAACAGGAAACCGTAGCGACAGCCGACTCGGTGGCTACGGTAGGCAAGACGCAATACGTTGAGGTAAAGGACAACGGCAAGACGCTCGACGTGAAGAAGGTGTTTGAGAACGCAACGCTCGAACAGGTGCTGCACGACATTGGCTACGTCAACGGTAAGGCAGTGGCATTCCGCACCGACAGCGTGCGCCTCCTGAGACTCTACTACGAATGGGACAGCCGTCGCGGACTCGACAAGAACGTGGAGGAGCTTAACCGCTTTGAGAAAATAAACATCACTATCAAAGGCGACTCTTTGATAGTAGAATAACACTTAGCCGACAATCAAAATGACAACAACAAAGACCATCATATTGGCACTGCTGTGCGCCATTGCCACAACAGCGCAGGCTCAACGCATATCGCGCAGCTATAGCGACCGCTCGATGTCTGACGTGCTGATAGACCTCGACCGTTCTACCACACGCTACCGCATCAGCTTCATCTACAACCAGTTGGAAGACTTCGCCGTGACGAAGAGCTTTGAGGATCGTCCCGTCGTCGATGCCATCCGCGATGTCATTGGCTTCTATCCCTTGGCAATGACCGTGGGCGACAGCCTCATCACCGTAGAGTGCATCGACAAAACGCAACGCCGACTTTCCGGACAGCTCATCGACCAGAACGACCACCCCGTGGTGTTCGCCAACGTGCAGCTGCTTTCCACCGCCGACTCCACCTTCATAAAGGGTGGCGTGAGCAACGAGAACGGCAAGTTTGTCATTCCCTGCGACCAGCAGGAAGCCATCATGCGCGTGTCGTGCATAGGCTTCAAGACTCTCGAAATGCCCGTTTCCATCGGTAATTTGGGAGTAATAAGGCTGCAAGACGACCAGTATGCCATCAACGGCATCGTGATAAAAGGTCATCACCGTGTGGATAAGGTTGACCGCTCTGTCTTCACCTTCTCCGACGAGCAGAAGAAGAACTCGCGACAGACTCAGGAGATACTCACCACGCTTCCCGGATTGCGCTACGACAACCTTTCCGGTACGCTGAAAACCATGACGGGCAAGTCGCTGAAGATTCTCATCAACGGCGTCGAGACTACTGACAACGACCTCAAGACAATTCCCGTTGACAAGATAAAGAACGTGGAATATTACACCGTTCCCCCGGCACGCTATGCCGATGTCGGCACGCTCATCAATATCAAGACGCAACCTCTCGATGCTGGCTATGCCGCAGGGTTCGACGTGATGCAGGGCTTGTGGACGGCTTTCAACAACACCAATCTCTATGTGCGCTACAACAAAGGCAACCATCAGATAGCTTTTGACTACTACATGGAATACCGCAACAATGCGGGTTGCAAGAGTGAAGATTCGTATGTGTTCACCGATGGAACCACCGTTTCCGACTATCTCTACCGTGGCGACTACCATTTCGGCTATTGCACCCCGAACTTCAACCTCAAATATATATATAATAAGGATGAAGACCTAACTTTTCAGGCAAAGTTCTCGCCAAACATCTTCACACAGTTCTGGCGCACTGACAACGAGATTGAAGCGCACAATAATCCCTTGTGGGAAGATGGTGCGGGACGGCAGGAAAGGAAAGTACGGAGTTTTGGCCCCTCAGTTGATCTCTATCTCAACAAGAAGCTAAAAGGCAATCAGGAACTCACCATTGACCTTCTTGGTACATACTACAACAACACGCAGTCAGACCACAACAAGCAGTGGACCACCGACAACGGCGAACTCTTCGACGACGACATGAGTGCAAAGAACAACAAATATTCGCTCATTGGCGAAATCGCCTACACCAAGTCGTGGGGCAAGACCAACCTCTCACTTGGCTACAAGGCAACGCTCGCCAAGTCAGACTATAAGATACGCAACGTCATGTCCGACTATAACGAATATGGTTACACGTCGCATAACGACAACCACTATTTCTACGGTGAAATCGGCGGAAACATAAAAAAGCTGTCATATCGTCTCGGCGTAGGAGGCACATACGTCAACACCGACAACGACGTCACCGACTACTCGAAACTCTACTTCACACCGAAGCTCATACTGTCTTATCCCATCAAGAACGGACAGATACAGTTTGAGGTGAACTCCAGCCCCGTGCTGCCTTCCATCTCGCAACTCAGCAACAGTGTCAAGATCTATATTCCAGGACTTCTTGAACGTGGCAATCCTTACCTTGAGTCGGGAAACCGAAACAACGTAAAACTCTCGCTCAACCTCTCCCATCCATATTTCGACATCTACACGCAGGCGCTCATGGACTACGTTTCCAACCCCATCTGCAGCAGCTTCCAGTGGGACGAGGTTGATGGCGAACGCTGCATCGTAATGTCGCCGCTCAACGGAAAATACGAACTGGTATATGGCGGCATGTTCTATGGCAGACTAAAGCCGTTCAAATCGGAACTTTTCACCATTGGCTTCTCCGTTGGAGCGTGGAACGACACCTACAAGAGCGACATCGTAGGCCGCCAGTCGCATTTCCGCTTACCAGTAGATTGGCTGTTGGGTTTCCGCAAAGGACGTTTCGGCGCGACGTGGTACTACAACTTAGTGACGAAGAGCATCAACGGTCCGTTCCTCCACAAGAACGAGAACAACAGCGAACTTGCCGTGTTCTATCAGCACAAGCAGCTGAAGGTGCAGCTCACGAGCATCTTCTTCCTCCGCACTCCACACTACGAGTCGGAGACGCTGCCCAACGACATCATCGAGTTCCACCACTGGAACGAGATACCCGACCAGCGTTCGGCAGTGTGCCTCACCCTCAGCTACAACATCTTCTCAGGAAAGCAGAAGAACGTAGAGAAGAAGATCAACAACGCTGACTGGGACAAGGGAACTTTGTAAATTAAGAATTAAAAATTAAGAATTAGTACTGGTGCGATAAATTCGCACGGTTAATAAAAATCATCAAATAAC
>JBJEKR010000101.1:0-3827 GCA_051878735.1 Prevotella sp.
TCTTCACTCTTCACTCTTCATTATAAAGTTGTGTTGACAAGTAGCGTTCACCTGTGTCGGGAAGCAATGCCACGATTGTCTTTCCCTCGTTCTCAGGGCGACGTGCAAGCTCAAGGGCGGCATGGACGGCGGCTCCCGACGAGATGCCTGCAAGCACTCCCTCACGCTTTGCCAACTGTCGTGCAGCCTTGAACGCATCGTCGTTCTTCACGCGTATTATCTCGTCATAAATGTCGGTATTCAACACTGAAGGCACGAAGCCAGCACCGATGCCCTGTATCTTGTGTGGACCCGACTTTCCTCCCGAGAGCACTGGCGAGTCGGCTGGCTCAACAGCCACAATCTTCACCTTCGGATTGTGCAGCTTCAGCACCTCGCCCACACCGGTAATCGTTCCTCCCGTGCCAATTCCCGCCACGAAGATGTCAACATTGCCATCAGTGTCGTCGAGTATTTCGAGTGCTGTCGTCTGACGGTGAATCTCTGGGTTCGCCTTGTTCTTGAATTGCTGCGGTATGAAGGCGTTTCCTATCTCTGCCGCCAACGCCTCAGCCTTGCGTATTGCACCGCCCATGCCTTCGTGTGCAGGCGTAAGCACAATCTCTGCTCCAAGAGCCTTCAACAGGCTGCGACGCTCCACGCTCATGGAGTCGGGCATGGTCAGTATAATGCGATAGCCACGCGATGCAGCCACAAAGGCAAGTCCAACGCCAGTGTTGCCGCTCGTAGGCTCTATGATGACCGTCTTCTCGTCGATGAGTCCACGCTTCTCAGCCTCAGTGATTAGGGCATAGCCGACGCGGTCCTTTACACTTCGAGCCGGATTGAACGACTCAATCTTCACAACCACCTTGGCTTTGAGAGCTTTGTCTTGCTCTATCTTGGTCAACTCCAGGAGCGGAGTGTGACCGATTAGCTCTGTCAAATTTCGTGCAATTCTTGTCATATCGTTATGAGTTTTAATTTGATGGTGCAAAGTTACGGCAATTTCCCAACCCTCACAATACCGCATAAATGGCATATTAGATACCACAAAAAGGGGATTCTGACTACCACAAACATGGTAGAAAGCGACATAATAATATAATAATGTGTAATTTTTCAACGAAAAGATTTGGCAATATAAAAGCTATTGACTAATTTTGCACCACTTTTACAAAAAAAGAGTAAGCACAAAAATGAAGAAACAAACGCAAGCAATACACACTCGTTTCCAAAGCCGCGACGCATACGGCTCACTGAGCATGCCCGTCTATCACACAGCTGCATACGAGTTTGACAATGCCGCAGAAATGGCTGACGCTTTCTGTGGACGAATCGACGCGCCCGACTACTCGCGCGTAACCAATCCTACAGTGATCTTCTACGAAAACAAAGTCAAGGAACTGACTGGAGCAGAAGGCGTGGTTGCCCTAAGTTCTGGCATGGCAGCCATCAGCAACACACTGTTCTGCCTCACTGCCACAGGCAAGAACATCGTGTCGTCAAGGCACATGTTCGGCAACACCTACGCCCTCATCGGTGGCACCATGCTCCGCTTCGGAGTGAAGCCAAGGCTCGTAGATCTCACCAACTTAGCTGAAGTTGAAGCCTCCGTGGATTCAAACACGGCTTGCATCTTCATGGAGATTATCACCAACCCGCAGATGGAGGTGGCTGACATTGCCGCCTTGGCTGAAATAGCACACAGGAAGAACGTTCCACTCGTTGCCGACACTACGATGATTCCCTTCACACAGTTCGATGCACACTCGCTCGGGGTTGACATCGAGGTGGTGTCAAGCACGAAATATCTCTCTGGTGGAGCAACCACAATAGGCGGACTGGTCATCGACTACGGCACAACGCCAAACTTCACGAAACGTATGCGCCAGGAAATGCTGATGAACTTCGGTGCCTACATGTCGCCCCACGTTGCATACATGCAGAACATCGGACTTGAAACTCTCGATGCACGCTATCAGGTGCAGGCACACAACGCGCTCACCGTGGCACGAGCCTTAAAGAAAGTGGAGAGAATAAAGCGTGTAAACTACATCGGATTGGAGGACAATCCGTTCTACGAGCTTTCACGCCGACAGTTCGGCGAGACTTCGGGTGCCATGCTCACCATCGACCTTGAGAGTCAGGAGGCTTGCTTCGACTTCATCAACCGCCTAAAGTTGGTGAGAAGGGCGACAAACCTTTTCGACAACAAGTCGCTTGCCATTCATCCTGCCAGCACCATCTTCGGCAACTTCACTGCCCGACAGCGCGAAAAAATGGACGTGCTCGACACGACAATCCGACTCTCCATCGGACTTGAGGCCGCTGAGGACATAATAGAAGACATTGTTGCGGCAGCTTGTGGGAATTAAGAATTAAGAGTGGAGATATGTACGATTTCAACAAAATAATTGACCGCACTGGCACCGACGACCTGAAGCACGGTGTACTGCAAGAACGTTATGGCGACGCCAATCTTCTGCCACTTTGGGTGGCAGACATGGATTTCGAGACGCCACAGTTCATAACCGACGCACTGCGCCGCCGCCTCGACCACTCGCTCTTCGGCTACACCATGATGCCCGAAGGCTATTGGCAACAAGTGGCAGGCTGGATCTACGACCATCACGCATGGCAAGTACGAGAGGAATGGATGACTTTCATTCCCGGCATTGTGAAGGGCATCGGCATGGCAATCAACGTCTTTCTCAAACCCGACGAGAAAGTAATCATCCAGCCGCCAGTGTATCACCCCTTCCGTCTCACCCCTCTCGGCAACCGCCGCGAAGTAGTATATAATCCCCTCATCGCAACAGCTCCCAACGAGGGGCAGGGAGACAAGGCTTCATCATATATCATGGACTTCGACCAGCTCGCCGCAGTAGCCGACGAGAAATGCCGTATGCTCATTCTCTCCAATCCGCACAATCCTGCGGGCATCTGTTGGGACAAGCAGACGCTGCAACGCCTTGCGCACTTCTGCCACGAACGCGGCATCATCGTAATCAGCGACGAGATTCACTGCGACATGGCATTATTCGGCAACTGCCACACGCCATTTGCATCAGTGTCAGAAGAGGCTGCACAGTGCAGCATAACGTTCGGCGCACCGTCGAAGACATTTAACATTGCGGGCATCGTCAGCTCCTACTCCATCATTCCCAACGACGAGCTACGCACGAAGTTCTACTCTTGGCTTGAGGCAAACGAACTGAACGAGCCTACAATATTCTCCCCTATCGCTACGATGGCTGCTTTCACTCCCGAAGGCGAGGCATGGCGCAAGGAGATGCTAAACTACATCGAAGGCAACATCAACTTCGTCATCGACTACTGCGCTGCCAATCTTCCACAGATTAAGCCGTGGCGACCACAGGCATCGTTCCTCGTATGGCTCGACTGCAGCGACCTACACCTCAACCACCAGCAGCTCAACGACCTCTTCGTGAAGCAAGCCCGACTCGCCCTCAACGACGGCGAGATGTTTGGCAAAGGTGGCGAAGGCTTTATGCGACTCAACGTTGCCACACCACGCAGCGTGCTGGAAGAAGCACTCGAAAGGTTGCGTAAGGCAGTAAACGAAAAGTTATAAACGTGAGTTCGACGAATTTTCCCTTTCTATACAACCACCTTAACCCCGCTACTAAGATGTTTACACTTGAAAAATGAAGGGTGAAGGGTTTTCGCCAATATTCTTTCGCATAAACAATGCTTAGCGCACTATAACTGTTCCTGCGGCTGTGCATTTTCCGTCCGAAGCCTTCGGATGTACGTCAGAAACTTTCGGATGTACGTCAGAAACTTTCGGACGAACGTCAGAAACTTTCGGACGAACGTCAGAA
>JBJEKR010000101.1:3927-13542 GCA_051878735.1 Prevotella sp.
ACGTCAGAAACTTTCGGACGAACGTCAGAAACTTTCGGACGAACGTCAGAAGCCTTCGGACGAACAGCAGAAGCCTTCGGACGAAGATTGCAAAGGTATTCGTTGCTTAATGCAACGGTTGGGAATGTGGGCGTTCCCAGCCGCCAGCCGCAGAAAATTCAACCGCATTAATGAGTGGGAACATAGCGTCTTTCTACATTTCCTTTTTGTCCCCACATGCGGCTTCAATTCCTTCTCTCCTCCATCGGGGGAATTGGAGTGGGCCTTAAACTTCCACTACTTTCTTCCCTTTGGCGATATAAATTATCTTGTCAAATGCTTACAGCCATTGAAGACAATGACATCGCTCTCCCCGCTTTTAATTCCCGCAAGGCTATAGGTGTCTTCCGACTGTCCGTCAACAGTTTTCATGGCACTGACGTTTGTGGGTGAGACAGGGTCTCTTTCAAGCACTTGTGTCATGCAATGTGCCGCTCCATAACCGTCAATGAGACTTTCCAGTGGAATCCACTCCACGGTGACTCCCGCATCTTTTAATGCGTTCTGAAAATCCTGCGACTGTCCTCCGACCGCCATTATGTGACGAGGGGCGATGGTGAGGAAGTTATTTGCGTAGTGCAGTTCGTCCTCTTCCTTGATTGGTATTATCTTGAAACCACGGCCCTTGATGTATTCCACAAACGACTTGTCGCGCTCCACCAACTCATAATCCTTCGTTCCGGGCTTACGTCCGTAAATGTCACATGTCACGTATTCCGGTTGTGATGGATTTGCATAGAAGCGACTTTCCACCATAGTGCAAAGGTCAGAGTCGATGATGTTGAAATATGTGTCGAGGTGCATCTGCATTTGCCAGAACTTGTGGTCGCAAACCACCACCACCGTGTCGTGCCCGAAGGCATCGGCTTCCATAATCTGACGGATTCCCTCGTTGTTGGTTCTCATGCCACATCCGACGAGAGAGACGTTACCCGCAGGAATGTAGTCGCCTCCCTCCAGCCTTCCTTCTCCTGTTATATGCAGTATAGGCTTTCGTCCGAGGTGTTCGTAGCATAAGTTTATTATGTTTGTTTCGGGTGCACGTTGGGTCGAGTTCATGTTGCAGATGATGTGCCCTCGCGGCGTGGTGATGCTTTGGTCGCGTGTGAAGTAGAGATTCATCAGCGGAGTGTGC
Organism: Prevotella sp.; assembly: GCA_051878735.1. Classification (GTDB taxonomy): domain Bacteria; phylum Bacteroidota; class Bacteroidia; order Bacteroidales; family Bacteroidaceae; genus Prevotella. The sequence goes on from JBJEKR010000101.1 coordinate 5,102, forward strand.
TCGTAAGTCGCTTCAAATCCCGTGTTGTTGTCCGTTGACCTCAGGTGAACGGTGGGTTGCAGCAGGATGCACCTCACGAGGTCTGCACGACTCATTTTCGAAAGCACATACTGCCTGTCACTTTCCGACTGTTCCTCATCAGGTTCCTTGAGACCGCTGATGTCGTATTTCAAGACGTTTGCAGCCAACGAACGCAAGCTGTCGATACCTACTTCCTGCATTATATCTGCTGTCGTCACCACATTTATGCCATTTTTTCTCAGCATGTCGATATATCCATGATGTTCCTCGGCAGCCTTGTCAGCATCAAAATAGTCTTCAAACAATCCAGCAGCCGGATGGACTACGCCGTCAAAAAGTTCCTGTCCTGGAGTGTGCATCAGAATCATCTTAGCATTGTCCCATTCCGCTTTCGGCAATTTATTGCTGTCGTTCTCTGCCTTCAGCTGTTGGATTGGGCAAATGATTGCAGCGACAATTAGCGTCGCTACTTTAATAAACGCTTTGTTCATACTTTTATTTCACTTATTTCTTGCATATTCTTCTCTCCGTCGGCGAAAACTGTCGCTACCGGAAACGCCCACAGTCCCGGCAGCGGCATGTTTAATCTTAGATTTGAGGGCGACGTGTTCCCAGTATTGCTCCACCGACAACAATCTCTTCCTCCTTCTCATCAATCTTTTCTTTTTCCTTTTTCATAGTTCTAAAAATTTAAATGTTATACATAGAGGTTCATTCATCAAGGTGTTTCGTCAATCGTTCGAGGAATGTTGACACGTCATCCGGATCGACAAGGTGTGGTCCAAATAACACTTGGCACAAAGACGGAAAGCTCTCGCTTTTCGCCTAAGCAGCCCATTTCCACTCCCACGAAGTGAAGAAGAAGGCAACAATTAATTAGAATTCGTCGTACATTCATATCCCAAATAATTAAGTTGTTACCAAAACCGCGGCAAATTTACAAAAAATCAGCAAAACAACCAAGCCAAAACAGGAAAAATGCTGGACAAAACGAGAATAAATTGCCCAAACGGCAAAAAGACGCGCCCCAACAGTCCGTAATGGAGTTGTCGGGGCGCAAAAGATATTTTGACGAAGAGAGGGTTACGCTAACTCTTTGCAATGATGCCCTTGGTTTCCTCAAGGAACTTCACTATTATGCCCACTTCCCTTCCGTCAGGCACCTGATCCTTAATCTGGTGGATGGCGTCGAAGAGACTCGTCTGCCCGTGGAACACAAGGCGATAGGCATTGGCAACGTGGCCGATGATGTTCTCAGGCGTTCCGAGGTCTTCGAGTATCTTGCGGTTGATGCCACCGTAAGTGACAGGGTTGTGCGTAGCCACGATGAATGGAGGCACGTCCTTGCTGATACGCACACCGGAAGTGACCATAGAGCCACCGCCGACACGTACATTAGGATTGACGATGACGCTCGACGAGAATATTACGCCATTGAAAATCTCGCAGTCGCCAGCCACCTTCGTACCATATCCGAAGGTGCAATAGTTCTTCACCTTTGTGTCGTGCGACACATGCACGCCTTCCATGAAGAAGTTGCGGTTGCCAATCACGGTCTGTCCGTCGCTGAAGGTAGCGCGGTTGATGACTACATTCTCACGGAAGATATTCTCGTCGCCGATGACAAGCTGCGAAGCGTCGCCACGGTAGTTGAAGTCCTGTGGCTCGGCACCGAGCACTGTGTTCTGGAACACGCGGTTGCCGCGTCCCATCCTTGTGCCGTTCATAATGCTGACGTATGGATAGATTACGCAGTCGTCGCCTATCACTACGTCGTCCTCAATATAGGCAAATGGATAGATGGTAACGTTTTTGCCAATCTTTGCCTTCGGACTTACATGGGCTTTTTCACTTATGTTGCTCATATTTATTAATTTTGAATTTTGAATTTTGAGTTTTGAGTTTTGAGTTTTGAATTATTCTCGCTGCGCTGCGATTAATCAATTCAGAATTGAATAATTGAAAATTGCTCGAAGAGCAACAATTCAAAATTCAAAACTCAAAATTCGTAATTCTTAATTCTTAATTCTTAATTCTTAATTCTTAATTCTTAATCCGCATCGCGTGCGCCTCCACCAAGGGCGGTGTAAAGACTTACGACTGCCTGCATCTTGTAGAAGTCGTCGGTGACCTTGGTAATCTCTGCGTTGAGGAGATTTGCCTGGGCACTGATTACCTCAAGATAGGTCGAGCCGCTGCTCTTGTAGAGCTGACGAGTGTCCTCAACTGTCTGACGGTAGAGTTCTGTCTGCTTCTGCTCCAGGCGGCTGCGCTCGTCGTAGGAGTTGTAGCTTACGAGGGCGTTGCTCACCTCGTTGCCAGCCTTGTAGATGGCGTTCTGCCAGTCGTTGAGAGCCTGCTCCTGCTGAGCCTTAGCCACCTTCAAGCCAGCCACGAGCTGACCGTTGGCGAAGATTGGCTGCGTGAGGCTTCCCACGGCAGAGAGCAGCCACTTGCCAGGATTGACGACTGCCGATCCGGCACTGTTGGTGAAGGTGCCGGAGCCTGTTATGTTGATGCTTGGATAGAAGCGGCTGCGAGCTGTCTGCACGTTGTGGTAGCAAGCGGCGAGGTTCATCTCGGCAGAGTGAACGTCAGGACGGTTGTTGAGCAACTGTAGCGCAATGCCAGTGCTGAACTCAGTAGGCAGCGACTGCTCGTAGAGCTTGCCGCGGCTGATTGCCTGTCCCGGCTGACAGAGCAGCAGCGAGAGCGAGTTCTCCACCTCGCGTATCTGACGCTTCATGTCCGCTATCTGCGACTGCACCGAATAGTAGCTTGCCTCAGCACTCTGAACGCTTGTTGAGCGTGCGCGGCCATACTTCATCTGCAGTGCCATCATGTCCCAAGTCTCTTTCGTCAAGCCTTCCATCTCGGTGAGTATTTCCAACTGGCGGTCGAGCATCAGAAGCGTGTAATACATGTTGGCAATGCCGGAGATGACGTTTGTCTTCACGGCAAGCTGATAGTCCTTCATCTGAAGGAGCTGCATCTGTGCCCCTCGCTTTACCGAGAGCAGGTTGCCGAAGAGGTCGATGTTCCAGCTTGCAGCTATGGGCAGCTGATAGGTCTTCGATGTCTTCGCACCGTCAAACGACGAGAGTGTTCCCTGCGGCGAGAGTCCGACGGAAGGAAGGAAAGCCAGTTTTGCGCAAGCCAGCTGAGCCTCTATCATCTTCACGTTGAGTGCTGCATTGAGCAGGTCGGTGTTGCTCTTCAGTCCCTGCTCGATGAGAGCCTGCAGCTGTGGGTCGGTGAAGACGCTGCGCCAAGGCAGGTTGCCGAAACTTGTCGTGTCGTTGACGACAAGCGTGTCGGTGAGCGACTGAGTGTCGCGAACGAGTCCCTGAGTGTTCACCTCAGGGCGCTCGTATTTGTTATATAGTCCGCAGCTTGCAAGCAGCAATCCCGAAGCTGCGAACATCATCAATCTCTTTATCTTCATATATATTATACAATAATTTCTTTTTACGGAATTACTTGTCCCTCGAATCCATTATCTTCTTCAGCTCTGCAGCGGCGTAAGGATTGGTGTATTGTGCAATCTCTGAGCCGGCGTTGTTGTTGCTGTCGTTGAAGTCGATTGGACGGAGCTTCTCCTGCAGCCACTGGAACACGGCGAACAGGGCGGGAACGACGAACAGCTGGCAGATGGTACCGATGAGCATACCGCCGACGGCTGCCGCACCGAGCGTCTGGTTACCATTGCGGCCTACACCCGAAGCGAACATCAGAGGCAACAGACCGATGATCATTGCCAACGAGGTCATCAAGATAGGACGCAGACGAGCACCGGCACCGAGGATAGCCGAATAGCGGATTGCCATACCTGTCATACGACGCTCAAGGGCGAACTGAACGATAAGGATGGCGTTCTTTGCCAAGAGTCCGATAAGCATGATGAGGGCAATCTGAGCGTAGATGTCGTTGGAGTGTCCGAAGATCTGCGTGAAGATGAACGCTCCCGCAAGACCGAACGGTATGGAGAGGATTACCGCCAAAGGCAGAATGTAGCTCTCATACTGTGCCGACAGAATCAGATAGACGAAGACGATACAGAGGGCGAAGATGATCGCCGTGGAGTCGCTCGACTCGCGCTCTGAACGCGTCATGCCCGAATAGTCAAGACCGTAGCCTGCGGGTAGCACCTGTGCGGCAACTTCCTCAATGGCCTGGATAGCCTGACCCGAAGAGTAGCCCTGGGCGGCAGAGGCGTTGACGTTGATGCAGGTGAAGAGGTTGAAGCGGTTGATGTTCGACGGACCATAGACACGGCGCAGAGAGCAGAACTCGCTGACGGGCGACATTCCGCTTGGAGTGCGCACATAGATGTTGGTCAGCGTGGCGGTGTTCTTGCGGCTGTCAACAGTTCCCTGAATCATAACGCGGTAGAGCTTACCGTAGGCGTTGAAGTTCGAGGCGTAGAGACCTCCGTAGTAGCCCTGGAGCGTAGAGAGTACGGTGCTTGGGGCAATGCCTGCCTGCTTGCACTTTGCCACGTCAACATCCACCATGTACTGCGGATAGTTAGGGTTGTATGAAGTCATGGCGTTTGAAATCTCCGGACGCTTGTTCAGCTCTGCCAAGTACTGCTTGGTAATCTCGAAGAACTTGCCGAGGTCGCCACCGGTCTTGTCCTGCATTGAGAAGGTCACACCGTTGGTTGCACCGAAACCGTTGATCATAGGCGGTGCGAAGGCGAGGATCTGCGCGTCCTTGATTTCCGCCGTCTGCTTGTAAATCATTCCAAGCACAGAGGTTGAAGACATCGGGTTGACGAAGAAACGCATTATGCCGTCGCCTTGCCACAAACCAGAGAGGTTGTAGAAGAATCCAGCCGGACGCTCCTCGAAAGGCTTCAGCTTGATGATGAACGTTGCCTGGTCGGAACCCTGACCTGCTATGAAGTTGTAGCCGAGCAGCTGCTCGCGGTTCATGACCGCAGGGTTGCTGGCGAGCATCTTGTCAATCTGGTCGATGACAACCTTCGTGCGGTCCTGACTCGTACCAGGAGCCATTGACACCGTACAGAAGATAACGCCAGTGTCCTCGTCAGGCACAAGACCGGTCTTTGTGGTTGCCATGGTTATCACCATTGCCAAGATACCTACAACGACAGCCGATCCAGCCAAGATGCGGTGCTTGATGACGCTTGCCACACCGTTCTTATATTTCGTGAGAATCTTCTCATACTGATAGTTGAAGGCTGCGTGGAAGCGGTCAACGAGCGACATCTTACCGTGCTCGGCGTTCTCGTCGTGCGGCTTCAGAAGGATGGCACAGAGAGCTGGCGAGAGGGTCAAGGCGTTGACAGCCGAGATAAGGATTGACACAGCCATGGTCACACCGAACTCACGGTAGAACGTACCTGTCGTACCGCCAAGGAACGACACCGGCACGAACACGGCAGACATCACGAGCGTGATGGAGATGATGGCACCCGAAATCTCGTTCATCGCGTCGATGGAAGCCGTCAAGGCACTCTTGTAGCCTTGGTCGAGCTTCGCATGGACAGCCTCGACAACCACGATGGCATCGTCAACCACAATGGCGATTGCCAAGAGCATGGCGGAGAGTACCAAGAGGTTGATTGAGAAACCAAATATCCAAAGGAAGAGGAACGTACCCACAAGAGCCACTGGAACGGCAATCATAGGAATCAGCGTCGAGCGGAAGTCCTGGAGGAACACATAAACCACCACGAACACGAGCAACAGCGTGATAACGAGCGTGAAGATAACCTCCTCGATAGAGGCGAAGAGGAACTCAGTAACGTCGTAGTTGATCTTGTAAACCATGCCCGGAGGGAATGTCTTTGCCTGGTTCTCCAGCTCAGCCTTCACGTCCTCGGCAATCTGTGTGGCGTTGGAGCCTGCAATCTGCTGCACCATACCCATCACAGAAGGCTGTCCGTTGTTCTTCATCGACACACTATATACAAGACCGCCAAGCTCAATCTTGGCAACGTCCTTCAGTCGGAGCGTCTGTCCGTTTTGGTCGCTTGAGATGATGATGTCGCCATACTCCTCGGCAGTCTTCAGACGGCCTTTGTAGCGCATGGTGTACTCGTAAGCCATGTCGCTCTGCTCGCCGAACTTACCCGGGGCAGCCTCGATGTTCTGCTCAGAGAGGGCGGTGGTGACGTCGCTCGGAATGAGTCCGTGCTGCTTCATCTTCTCCGGCTCCAGCCATATACGCATCGAATAGGTTTTCATACCAGGCGACTGCACACCGCCCACACCCGAGATACGCTTGATGGCAGGAATGACGTTGATGTTGTTGTAGTTGGTCAAGAACTCGTCGTCATATCTACCGTCGTTTGAAGTCAAGGTAAACATGATTACGTTTGAGGTCTGACGCTTTTCGACCGTCACACCCACCTTGGTAACTTCGGCAGGGAGCAAAGCCTGTGCCTGGCTGACGCGGTTCTGCACGTTCACGGCAGCCATGTCGGGGTCGGAGCCCTGCTTGAAATAGACGGTAATCATACAAGAACCGTCGTTGGTGGCCTGCGAAGTCATGTAGGTCATGTTCTCCACACCGTTGATGCTCTCCTCAAGAGGCGTGACAACGGAGTTCAGCACCGTCTGTGCATCGGCACCCGTATAGGTGGTCTGCACCGAAATGGTAGGCGGCGCAACATCGGGATACTGCTCAATAGGCAGCGAAATGATTCCGATGATACCCAGCAGCACGAAGAAGATGGAGACCACCGTCGAGAGCACTGGGCGCTTTATGAAGTTTGTAAATGTCATGTCTTAATTATTTTTTAGTTGACGAGTTTACAAGTTGACAAGTAAACAAGTTATTTGCCCTTCTTTTTCTGTCAACTGAATATCAACTTGTCAACTGAATTACTTCTTCCCACTCATTACATCAGCAAATCCCGATGCCGAGCCCTGCTTCTCACCGAGCTTGGCGGCATCGTCAATCTTCTTGTTGTACTGCTCCTCGGTGATTGGCTTTATCTCCATGCCGTCGGTGAGCGATGTGATTCCCTTCGACACATAGCGGTCGCCGGGCTTCAATCCATCGGTCACGATGTAGGTCTTGCCGTCGTCCTGTGGGTTCACCTTAATCTCAGTGTACTTCACCTTGTTGTCCTTGCCTACGACATAGACGAACTTCTTGTTCTGCACCTCTGAGGTGGCTTCCTGCGGAATAATAACCACGTCGCTTGCCGTTACAGGAACAACGATCTGCCCTGCACCACCAGAGCGAAGCTCGTGCTTTGGATTGGCAAATTGTGCGATGAGCGAAACAGAACCAGTGGCAGCGTCGATAACTCCACTTGCCTTCACCACCTTGCCCGGCTGGTCGTAAACCGTACCGTCAGCCAACTGCAGCTTCACCGATGGATATGCGGCAATGGCTCCAGAGAGTCCGTCGGCACCCTTGGTCATCGAGAGCATGTCCTTCTCGGTTACGGAGAAATAAACCTCCATAGTGTTGATGTCCGACACCGTTGTCAGAGGCTCTGCGCTCGATGCGCTTACCAGTGCGCCCACCTTGTAGGGCAGCGAACCAACCACGCCGGCGGCAGGACTCTTCACGTAGCAGAAGCTCAGAGCCTCCTCGGCGGAAACCAAGGCAGCCTCTGCCTGAACCAATGAAGCCTGTGCAGTGGCGTAGTTGTTCTCTGAGGTCTGAAGCTCAAAGTCGCCGATTACCTTGTTGGCATGAAGTTGCTTCGAGTTCTCATAGGTCAGCTTCGACGTTGCGAGCTGAGCCTGTGCGGTGCTCACGGCAGCCTTAGCCTGACGCACCTGAGCCTGATAGCTCTCATTGTCGATTACGAACAACAACTGTCCTGCGCCAACGGCCTGTCCCTCATGCACGCAAATCTTCGTGATGAAGCCAGACACCTTCGGTCGAATCTGGACATCCTGAATACCCTTGATTGTTGCAGGATAAGTAGTCTGCAACTCCGTTCCCTGTGTTGCCACGGTTCTTACGGCATACTCGTTGTCGGCGAAGTTTGGCTTGCCGCCAGACTTTCCTCCACACGATGCAAGCACTGCTCCGAGAGCCGCCAACATTAACATCTTACTTGTTTTCATACCTATTACTATTATGTTCTTTTATTTGTTGATTCAACCTTAATTAATAATTATATTGAAAACCTATTTGTCATAGTTCAGTTTTCGGAGTGCAAAGATACACATTATACAATAAATAACGCCAAAAACACCACAACATTTAACATCTTTTCTTCCTAATTTTCATTTAGTAGTAATATTGTCAGCCATTTCGGGTTATTGTCATCCTTTAGTCTATACATCGTTTGTCGTTATACACAAATATTTACAATTCGTCCTTCCTAACATAACTTGGATATATAACTAACGTGAGTTCGACGAAAGGCAATCGTCAATTAAGAATTAAGAGAAGCCCCCTCCAGCTCCCCCAAGGGGGAGAGA
>JBJEKR010000102.1:0-3056 GCA_051878735.1 Prevotella sp.
GCAAAGGTAAATAATTAATTTGGACAGTACAATACGTCTTCGTGGAGACGCTTACCCGTTGTGTGCATGAAGCATGAAGGGGTATGAAGGGTCAAGCCAGCCCTCCATACCTTCAACCTATTGATACTGAGGTGTTTATGCTCGAAATATGAAGAATGAAGGGTTTTCGCCAATATTCTTTCGCATGAACAATCTTAGGCATGCCGCAAAGGTTTCCGTAGCTGTCCTTTTTCCGTCAGAAGCCTTCTGATGTACGTCAGAAGCTTTCTGATGTGCGTCAGAAGTCTTCGGACGAAAGGAGTTAAGGGAGTTAAGGAAGTTAAGGAAGTTAAGGAAGTTAAGGAAGTTAAGGAAGTTAAAGACGTATGTTCAAGCCTGGAGTACTCATGTTAAGAAGCGAAAAGACTATTGTCTTTAACTTCTTTAACTCAATAAAAAAATAAACTGTTATGCCAAAATACAAAGTAATGGAAATGCCCGACATGGAGGGCAAGGGCAAGCGTAGGGTTTATCCCAAGCTTGACACTTACCGACTCTTGAAGAACGACGAGTTGGTGAAGGAAGTGAATAGTTATCATCGGGCGGTTAGTCCGAGTGTTATTGACGCTGTGCTGATGTCGGCGGTTGACGTGATTGGTCGTAAGCTGTCGCAAGGCTACACGGTGAAGATTGACGACTTGGGCGTCTTCTCGCTGTCGCTCGCCTTCAAAGATAAAAAGCCTACCGAGATGGAGGATGACGACGACCCCATGGCACGGCGCAAGGTGGAGGTGAGCAACGTGAACTTCAAGGCAGACGCAAAACTCATAAAGAAGTTGCGACGCGAAACCGACCTGAAACGTGAGTCAACAGGCGTGGTTCAGGTGAGCCAGACTCCCTTTACGAGGAAGGAACGCATAAAGAATGCGTTGGAGGTGATTGACCGCAACGGATTCATAAAATTGATGGAGTATGCCAATATCAACAAACTCAACCGCACTTATGCCTCCGATGACCTGAAGGAGATTTGCGACGACCCTGACAGCCCGGTAACGTGGAGAGGCTGTGGTTGCCATAAGGTCTGGGTAAGGAAACGGTAAGGTTGCCTTGCGCCTACAAGTGGCTGTACTGTTGCCTTGCGCCTGCAAGTGGCTGTACTATATACTGTTTAAGCAAACGATAGAACGAGACGATAGACGATAAGTGCGGTGAGGATGATAGACGTGACGGTAAGAATGATTACCGCCACTTTCTCTGCCTTTGTGGCATCGGGTGGTATTACGACTTCCGACATTTTTGCCGGACGCTTTTCTGGAGCGTGGTTCATACAGGCTATGGCCGTTTGTCTCATCTGTTTGTCGCCTGTACGTCGTGCCATGCATGCCATCAGCACACCAAGCGAATAGATGTCGCAGCGGATGTCAGAACGGGCGTTGGATTGCATGAGTTCAGGGGCGATATATCCCGACGTGCCGCCAGGCGACTTGAAAATGCTGAACGAGTCGCTGTCGGAAAGGCTGAAATCGATGAGACGGATGTTGTGGCCTTGGTGGGTCACCATGACATTGGTGGGCTTGAGGTCGCGATGCAGCATCTGCTTGCTGTGCATATAATCCAAAGCGTCGGTGAGCTGCGACACAAACTTGCGTGCGAGGTCCTTGGTCAGTTTCCCCTCCTGCATAAAAGCCTCGAGCGTCATGCCGTCGATATATTCCATGACGATGGCAGGACCCAGATCCGGCACCGCCTCCATGCTTATGGTATGGCAGATGTAGGGATGATCGAGCTGTATGCCAATCTCAAACTCTTTGTTCAGCACCAACCTATAGGCGGGAGTCATTAGGAAGTCGGGCTTGAGGCATTTCAACATGTAGCGCTTGCCGAAACGATGTGCCGAGTATATGCGGGCATGACCCGACTGGGAGACATAACACTCGCGAATGTTGCTGAACGAGTGCGACACTATCGCCATGTTGTCAATCATCATGCTGATGTCTTCGCCAAATCCCGATGTTTCTGTTGTCATTTTTCTTCTTTTATTATAACCAACATGTTTAGTCCGCTGTTTCGTCCAGCCACGAATGTGGAAGTGTTGCCTTCCGGTCGCTCGATAAAAGGCAGTATGAGCGGTTGCCCTTTGATGAAACAGCCAGTAATGAAGCGGTCGCCCACTTTTATCTTGCTGTTCTTGGCGTCAATCACTTCATATTTGCTGCTGCCGAGATACTTAAGACGCAGCAGGCGGTTAGGTCGCCAGCCAATCTCTATCTGTTGTCCGATGGCCAGTTCGCTGCTCAACACCTGACATGCGTTGAAAAACGATGAGTTGTATCGGGTGCTTGTCTTTAGCCACGAGACAAACGAGTCGAAGTTCTCATGTCCTATATAGTTGGCGAGAATGTCGAGTGTAAACTTACGGGTCTTGTGGCTGTCGTTGACGTAGCCCCATATTCTCTTCAGTGTCGAACTGGATATTTCCTTCGACACTTTCCGCTTCAGTTCTATCGAGAATTCCTCGAAGTCGGTGGTTGTAGAGAGAAGGCGTTTGTATTTCTTCTCCACAAGCGATTTCAGTTCTTCTATTTCCGGTGTATTCATTGTTTATGTTTCCTATTTCTAAAAAACCTCTATATTGTTAAACTTCCCCCAATACCTGTGGTTGCGATACTGGCTTGCGCTTTCTGCAGGCACGTGGAGCGTGCAACGGTCAAAGAGGGAGTTGGCGTTGGTTGCAAAGGTATTGTCGTAACATACGGGAGGGAAGGCAGCGGTGACATAGAGATGTTCAAGGCAGGTGCCGTCGAAGACGTATTCGCCCAATTGCTCTGTCGCAGTGCCGAGATGCACTTCCCTGAGATTAGCGCATTGCTGAAATGCAGCTGTGGCTATGGTCTTCAGTGCATCGGACAGGATAACCTTCTCCACCTTGCTTCCGTAGAAGGCAGCCTGTCCCATCTCCTTCACGTTATGGCTCATGACAAACTCTGTGAAATGACATCCGCGAAAGGCGTATGCCCCGATGGAAGTGACGGTGGCAGGCAGGACAATCTCTCCGTTTTTGCCCATAGGCATCCATA
>JBJEKR010000103.1:0-3054 GCA_051878735.1 Prevotella sp.
GGCAGATAGCCGTCCTCAACCTGCTGTGTGGTCTGCAGAGGTGCATTGCCGAACATGTCGAGCAGATGATAGTAGAACATTCCGCGGAAGAACTTTGCCTGGGCGATGCTCTCCTTTGCGTCCTCGGGAGCAGCGTCGAGCACCATGTTGGCGTAGGCGATGCCACGGTAAGCTATGTCCCAAGGATTCTGAATCTGTCCTACAGAGTAAGACCAGTTGTGCTTGTGAAGGTTGACGTAAGCGTCACCCCAACCTATTCCGGGGCGTGAGGGAACCATGTACTGGTCGGATGACTCCTCAAGAAGGTGGAACATTCCAAACCAGTCCTCCACCAAGTAGCGATACTGTGCCACCGACGCACCGAGAATCAATGAGAGGTCGGTCTCGTTGCTCAGGTCGATGTTGCTGTCGTTCAGCTTGTCGTATAGTGTCTCGTCGAGGTTGGTGCAGGATGTTGCTCCAGTGAGCACAGCTCCACCGATGCAGAGGCCGACGAGGGTTTTTCTTATAATTGCTTTCATAATATATATGTGTTATTATGTTTTACTGTTTTTAGAAATTGAAAGACATACCAAAGGTATAGCTGCGGGTTGTAGGATACTTGTCGCGGTCGTCGATACCGGGAGCCATGAAGTAGTTGCTCACCTCAGGGTCGATGCCTGTATAGCCTGTTATGCAGAACAGGTTGGTGGCAGAGGCGAACACGCGCACGTTCTTCAGATAGTTTGTCACCTTGCCCTTCAGCGGCAGTGTGTAGCCGAGAGTCACGTTGGCAAGCTTCAGGAAGTCGCCGTTCTCAAGATGGTCGCTCCACACGCCCTGCGACATCGAGCTCGACAGCTTCACCATCTTCTGCTGACCTGTCTCGGGGTCGATGTAAGGCGTACCGTCGGCGTTGATGGCGGGATAGAGCTTGTCGGCAGACTTCAGGCGGTTGTAGGCTATTGAGTTGTTCTCATAGAAACAACGCTGAGCGTTGAGAATCTGATAGCCGAACTGACCTGTGAACTGCATGTTGAGGTCGAAGCCCTTGTAGCGCAGAGTGTGGTTCCAACCGAAATAAACGTCGGGCATACCGTTGCCGCAACGCTGGCGGTTCTCCTTCACGTTGAGGTTGGTGTTGAATGGCTTAGCCACCCAGTTGCCGTTCTCGTCCTTCACCTCTACAAGCACGAATCCGTCCTTGTCAACACCTACCGACTTGAGCATCCAGTAGTCGCCAAGACCTGAGCCTACCTCCATGCAGTGGGTAGTAACAGAAATCGGGTCGCCTACGCCTCCCACTTCCTGGAAGTTGTCGGTCTCATAGAGGTCGTTGTTGAGGTTAATCAACTTATTCTTGTTGCTCGACAGAGTTACGGTTGTCTCCCATGTGAAGTCCTTTGTCTGTACGGGAATGGCGTTCACCATAACCTCGATACCAGTGTTGCGAATCTTACCCACGTTGGCGAGAGTATATCCGTAGAGGTTTGGAGGACACGGTACTGCATAGTCATAGAGGAGGTCCTTGGTGGTTTTTACGTAGAAGTCAACGCTACCGCTCAGACGGCCCTTCAGCACCGTCCAGTCGAGACCGAAGTTCCACTCCTCGGTGGTCTCCCACTTGAGGTTCTTGTTTACGTTCTGCACCACCTCGAGAGTCTTGTTCCAGTCGCCGTTGAGGTCCTTGATGTCACCATATCCGGCGAAGTTATAGAGATACTGCGACAAATAGTTGTCGGAAGGAGTGATACCAGTCACACCGAAGCCCACACGCAACTTGAGGTTGTCGAGCCAACTCTTGGTGCTCTCCATGAACTTCTCGTTGCTGATGGTCCATCCTGCTGATACAGATGGGAATGTGGCCCACTTGTTGTTCTCACCAAACTTGGTGGAACCCTCACGACGGATACTTGCCAAGATGTTGTACTTGTCGGCATAGCCGTAGCTGATACGTCCGAAGAAACCTACGAGCTTGCTGCTGCTGCGGTAAGAGCCCATCCATGCGTGGCGGTCTTCCTCCTGAAGCAGCGAACCGTTGCCGAGGTTGTTCCACAGGAAGGCAAGCGAAGAGAAGTTACCGTTGCCTGCATTGAAGCCGTCATCCTCGTGATAGAGGTAGCTGTAACCCACGAGAGCGTCGATGCGGTGCAAGTTGTTGATGGTGGTGTGATAGCGTGAGGTAAGCTCCAAGTTCTTGTCAATCCAGTTGCCATTGCTCTTCGAGGCTTGTCCGTTGTAGTCTTCCTGACGTGCGAGGCTGTAGTGCTCGGGCGAGGTGAAGTATTCGGCAGCGTCGGAGCCTTCGCCTAATGACACCATGAGTTTGGTTTCCCAACCCTTGATAGGAGTAACAGTCACGTTACCCGTCAACTGCGAGAAGCGGCGGCGCACGTTGCCGTAGCTCTCGTTAATCATTTCCACGGGGTTGTAGTATTGCAGTTTGTTGAAGTTCTCATAGTAGCTTCCGTCCTCGTTATACACAGGCTCCGACGGGTTGCGGATAACGGCATTGCGGTATGCGAGGTTGAAGTCGCCGCTTGTGTATTTCTGGCGTGTAACGAGAGCGTTGAAGTTGAACTTCAGAATGTCGTTCCATGCGTACTGCGTGTAGTCGAGCTGTGCTTTCAGGTTCTCGTTGTCGTTGTTGCGCATTATACCTTCCTCGTTGTTGTATGCCACGTTGGCGGAATAGGTAGAGTTCTTCGTACCGCCGTTGATGAGCAGCGAGTGGTTGTGCTTGAAGCCAGCCTTGCGGCTCACCGCCTTAATCCAGTCGGTGTCGTAGCCGAGATATTCCTGCGAGGTCTTGCCGTAGATGACATCATGCGTGTCCATAAACTCAGCTTTCTTCGACCACTGCGAGAAAGCGAAGTAGTTAGAGTAGTTGATGTTCACCGCAGCGTCGCGCTTACCGGTCTTAGTGGTTATGAGGATAACGCCGTTGGCACCACGAGTACCATAGATGGCAGCGGCAGATGCGTCCTTCAGTACGTCGATGGAGGCGATGTTCTCGGGAGCTACGGTGTTAAGGTCGCCCTCGATGCCGTCAACAAGCACGAGCGGAGTCACGCT
>JBJEKR010000104.1:0-13452 GCA_051878735.1 Prevotella sp.
TCGAATCTACATTGACAAACATGGTGGTGGTGCTCGTTGCTGTGGCAGTCATCACCGGTGCGCTCCTCGCATGGGTCAACCACGTTACCGAAGCTCCTATAAAGCTACAGGACGAAATGGCGTTGGCTAATGGCATAAAGGAGGTGATGGGAACAAACGACCTGAAGGTAACTTCTGACGACGAGATCAAACAGGAGTTCGACGGCAAGGAGCAGACCTTCATAGTTCACAAGACCGCCGACAAGGACGGACAGTTTATCGGCGCAGCCGTAGAAAGCACCACAATGGGCTTCGGCGGCGAGCTGAAGGTGCTGGTGGGTTTTGACGCTGAAGGAAAGGTGCTTGGCTACACCATTCTCCAGGCAGCAGAGACTCCGGGACTTGGCGCAAAGGCCGACAAGTGGTTCCAGAAGGACGGTAAAGGCTCAATCATCGGCAAGCAGATTGCCGACAAGCCGCTGACCGTGAACAAGGATGGTGGCGACATCGACGCAATCACCGCCTCTACCATCACCTCGCGTGCTTTCCTCAAGGCTGTCAACCAGGCATACAACGTCTATGCCGGACAGGGTGGACTCGACGGACAGTCGGGAGCCTCGCCACAAAAGCCAGAGGAATAATATTTCAATTTTCCAATAGTTGAATATTTCAATATCTAACAGTATGCAATATTTAAAAATACTTACCAACGGCATCGTCAAGGAGAACCCTACGTTTGTCCTCCTCCTCGGTATGTGTCCTACACTTGCCACCACGACGTCGTCGATAAACGGAATGTCGATGGGTCTTGCCACAATGTTTGTGCTCATCTGTTCCAATATCGTCATTTCGCTCATTAAGAATCTGACTCCCGACAAGGTGCGCATACCTGTGTTCGTGGTTGTCATAGCCTCTTTCGTGACAATTCTTCAGATGTGCCTCAAGGCTTATCTGCCGGAGATTAACAAGTCGCTCGGATTGTTCATTCCGCTCATCGTGGTGAACTGTATCATTCTCGGCCGTGCTGAGGCTTTCGCCTGCAAGAACGGTCCTGTGGCAAGCCTCTTCGACGGTATCGGCATCGGACTTGGCTTCACCCTCGGATTGACGCTTCTCGGCACTGTCCGCGAGCTGCTTGGAGCAGGTTCTGTCTTTGGCTTAACACTGCTTCCAGAGACTTACAACATTCTCCTCTTCATTCTGCCTCCGGGAGCTTTCATCTCGCTTGGCTATCTCATCGCAATCATCAACAAACTAAAGAAGGCATAGAGTTATGGAGTTTATATTGATATTCATTTCGGCGATATTCGTTAACAACATCGTACTGTCGCAGTTCCTCGGCATTTGTCCGTTCCTCGGCGTGTCGAAGAAAGTCAATACCGCCCTCGGCATGAGTGCAGCCGTGGCTTTCGTGCTCACCCTTGCCACCATCGTGACCTATCTCGTGCAGAAAGGTGTGCTCGACCCACTCGGCTTGCAGTATCTGCAGACCATTGCCTTCATTCTCGTCATCGCCGCTCTTGTGCAGATGGTTGAGATCGTAATGAAGAAGGTGTCGCCTGCACTCTATCAGGCTCTCGGCATCTTCCTTCCGCTCATCACTACCAACTGTGCCGTTCTCGGTGTGGCAATTCTCGTCATTCAGAAGGATTATTCGCTCATTGAGAGTGTTGTCTATGCGTTCTCTACAGCCATTGGCTTTGGTCTTGCGCTGACAGTCTTTGCCGGATTGCGTGAGCAGTTGGAGCTTGTCAACGTGCCAAAGGGCATGAAAGGCGTAGCTATAACAATGGTTACGGCAGGTTTGCTTAGTCTTGCCTTCATGGGCTTCTCTGGTGTTGATGGAGGCTTGAAAACAGTATTTGGCATTGAATAGAAGGCGTAAATCGTCTTAAAAATTATAAAAAGGTGGCGTTTAACTGAAATTAAACGTCACTTTTTGTTTTATATCAAAAATAATTGCTATCTTTGTACCGTTAAATAAAGAATAATAATAAAAAACTTAAATATTATGAAGCAAACAATACTCGTAACAGGAGGAACGGGATTTATTGGTTCACATACTACTGTGGAACTGATAAATGCAGGTTATGAAGTTGTTATTGTCGATAATCTGTCCAACTCACAGGCTGATGTCGTTGACGGTATTGAGAAAATTACTGGTGTAAGACCAGCTTTTGAGGAAGTTGACTGTTGCGACCTTCAGGGAATGGACAGAGTATTCGCTAAGTATCCTGGTATAGAAGGAATTATCCATTTTGCGGCAAGCAAGGCTGTTGGCGAGAGTGTTGAAAAGCCTTTGCTCTACTACCGCAATAACTTTGTAAGCCTCATCAATCTGCTTGAACTCATGCCAAAGTACGGCGTAAAGGGAATCATCTTCTCATCAAGTTGCACCGTTTACGGTCAGCCAGACCCCGAGAATCTTCCCGTTACAGAGGATGCGCCAATCAAGCCGGCAGAGAGTCCATACGGAAACACCAAGCAGGTGAACGAGGAGATTATCCGCGACTACATTAACAGTGGCGCTCCAATAAAGTCAATTCTCCTTCGCTACTTCAATCCAATCGGCTCACATCCTACCGCCATCATTGGTGAAATGCCTAATGGAGTGCCGATGAACCTTATTCCATACGTTACACAGACCGCTATGGGAATTCGTGAGCAGCTGAAGGTGTTTGGCAACGACTATGACACTCCTGATGGA
Source organism: Prevotella sp. (assembly GCA_051878735.1). Classification (GTDB taxonomy): domain Bacteria; phylum Bacteroidota; class Bacteroidia; order Bacteroidales; family Bacteroidaceae; genus Prevotella. The sequence goes on from JBJEKR010000104.1 coordinate 2,687, forward strand.
ACTTGCATACGTGACTATATATATGTTGTTGACCTTGCAAAGGCTCACGTAAAGGCCATGCAGCGTGTTCTGGATACTGACAGCGACAAGCTTGAGGTCTTCAATGTTGGAACAGGCAAGGGTGTCAGCACAAAGGAAATTGTCGATGCATTTGAGAAGGCTACTGGAGTGAAGCTCAACTGGGCATTTGCGCCACGTCGTGCAGGTGACATCGAGAAGGTTTGGGCAAATCCTGACAAGGCAAACAATGTACTTGGCTGGAAGGCAGAAACAAATCTTGAGGACACTCTCAAGTCGGCATGGAACTGGCAGGTTAAATTGCGTGAAAGAGGTATTCAATAAAAAACGTAAAAGATATTATTTCTGGTCTAACCAGATTTATTTTGTGTTTGTGTTGTTGTTATCCCCCGATGTGAATCGGGGGGTAATTTTTTTATAGTGTTTCTAAAGATAGTGATTATTTAACGTGAGTTCGACGAAGTCAATTAAAAATTAAGGCGAGGCCCCCTCCATCTCCACCAAGGGGGAGTGATGGCTGCGCATAGTGGAAGTGCTAACGTTGCTCTCCACCTTGGGGGAGATGGAGGGGGCTTATACTGGGGGAGTGTGGGCGTCCCGCCCGCACCTTGTGCTCAATCAGACGTAAATGTCGGCTATTTGGATATTACTTATACGTCGAGGTGCGGGCGGGACGCCCACACTCCCAGTCATTGGCGCATTATAAAGGGAATTTCATCGAACTCACGTTATTAAACCAAACAACCAAAGCTTTCGCCGACTTTTTTTCTGTTGACAAACATGAGGGTTGAGGTTCGAGTTAACAGTTAACGTTAACGCTTTCGGCTTCTGTCGGCAGGTTGTATGCCGACTACTGTCTGTTTCTATTTCTTCCAAAAACGGTCTGTAATGTCGGTAAAGCTGTCACCGACAGCTTTCTTGTATAGTCTTTGGTTTGTTGTGGGCTGCCTTAGGCATCCGAGATGCTTAATGTAAGGACCGAGTTTAATGTAGTCGAAAGCGATTTTGTTGATATTATGGGGAATTCGCGTTCGTCCACTGTACCAAGCCACCTTTAGTAGCGGATGTTCGCGGTGGATGAAACTCGCCAGCGTCTCAAGATATTCCGGTTCTGCATCACCACCCATGAAGCACACACATGTTATGTCGCTTTTGTATTCCTTTATGAGAGCGTCGAGACGCATTGCCGTCAGAGGTTCTCCGATGTCCTCCCAAAGATACTGGCTGTGACAGCCGGGGCATCGGCAAGGACATCGTGAGATATTTATTGAGAGCGTCACCTCGTCAGGTACTTCCTGAAAGACGACGCCCGTGTTCACGTATTTCAACATATTTGTTTATTTCATACTGAATGGTACTTCGACTTCTTTTTGACTGCCTATCCCTTAATGTAGTATCTTCGCTTGGCTTCCTGTTGTCTGGCTTGTGAGAAGTTGCTTACGCGCTTTAGATAACCAATGATGCGAGTCATGTAGTCAACATTTTTCGAATGACAGTGAGGACATTCCTTGAGGTATCGCTTGTCGATGTGTCCACAGTCGTTGCAGATGGTGTTAGGAATGTTGAAAGTGAAATAGTTGCACCCTTCCTTTGCTGCCACCTTCAGCAGCTGACGATATTGTTGCTGTGAGAGATGTTCCTCCAGGTTCATGTGTAGGGCTGAGCCACCGGTGAGGTGTTCAATGTAAGGAGCGCCATGCAACTGGAACTTGTCGATAACGTTAAGTGAGTCATCCTCAACGATGTAGAAATAGCTGTTGTAGCAGTCGCGAGGAACGAAATATCCGTCTTCCTTGTCCCATTTGGCATGCTTCACTCCGACATTTTCGGCTGGAATCATCTCGCAATTGAACAAAACCTCCTTGGTGCGGTACATTTTGTTGTATTTCTCAACGATGCCGAGAACAGTCTGCACGAACTTGAGATAGTCGGGGTTGTTGGTTATCTGAAGTCCACAGAATTCTGCCGCTTCCACGAGTCCGTTGACGCCTATTGTTAGATATTGCCTTCCGATGTTGATGTAGCCAGCATCGAACAGAGGCAGCATACCGTGCTTCTGCAGATCCTTCAGGTTCTCGTTGTAGGCAAGTTGCACCTTGTGGCATAGGTCAACGATTTCCGAAAGGTACTCAATATAATCCATCTTGTTGTTGATGGCATACTGTATGCACCTGTTGAGGTTTATTGTCAATACGCTTTTCGAACCAGTCGATACGCCTCCGGCTCCAAGTGTGTAGCTGAATCCGTTGTCCTGAATCTCGTTGCGCAGTCGGCAGCAACTTGACAGAGAGTCGGCATTGTCGCTCATGTAGGTGAAGAACGAGTGTCCCTCGCTGTACATCTCGGCAGTGAAGTCGCCCCATTCCTTGTCTATCACGTCACCATCATTGCAGAGCAATGCCATTGTCTCAACGGGGAAAGTCAGTACGGCCTTTGTCCTTTCATTGTTGAACCATTTCATGAATCTCTTTTGCAGCCATGACAGACTTTCCCAGTCGGGTCGTGAACCATCGGGGAAATAGAAATCGCCGAAGAGGCTCTCGAAATATGGCTTGTCGTAATAGGCTATGTTCCAGAATACCGCCTGATAGTTTCTTGCTCCAGTAGGTTGGTTTATAGAATAGACGATTTGCTCGAAACAGTCGGTTATCATCTTGTCTATGGTACGCTTTTTCGTGGAGAGATCGACTACTTTATCAATTTCTTTATAGTATTCCTTGCCATATTCCAGTCCTATGAAATAATTTAAGTACATAAGGAACTCCGGTGTGGCGCAAGCTCCGCTTAACATGCTCGACACCATGAACACCATGTTGACAAAGCCGCCGCAGAATGACTTTAGGTTAGTTGGAGCCGTTGAGTTTCCGCCTATCGACATCGTTCCACCAATTAGCCAAGGGTACATTGTTATCGATGCGCAATAGTTGGCGAGTGAAGTCTCGTCGTTCTTGTATATGAAATGATGCGTAAGAAGGTCGATGTATTTCTCTGCCAGTTCCTTTCCGTACATCTTCTTTATTCGCTCTGTCAGCAGTCGGCGGTTCAGGCGAATGAAGTTCGATTTAGGCAACTCACCAATTAGTGTAGCAATGTTCTTGTGTTCCACATTTGCATTGGCATCGTATTTCGAACCGGTGGCAGCGTTGGCAGCCTCGCAGTATTCGGCGAGGAAACGCATCTTCTCCATCGTCTCTCTGTCTTCGGTGTGTCGTTGTCTATACAGCATAAATGACTTAGCCACCTTGAATCGTCCCTCCTTCATCAGAGCCTCTTCCACTTGATTCTGAATGTCTTCCACTTTGATGCCCTCGTGGATGTCGAGATGGCTGATAATCTTGGATATGAGTCCAAGGTCGGCTGTTTCGTCCACACTGTTGAATGCCTTAACAATTGCATTCATGATTTTGTCGAGCGAGAATCGGTCTTGTGAACCATCTCTTTTGGTAATGGTAAAGCTTTTAATTTCCATGTTTAAGTTTTGTATTTGGATAACTTTTTGTTCTTTTTAAATTCAAAAGTTTCCCGTTTTGGAAAACTTTATCTTCTAAATTCGATTGGAAAGTTTTTGTTTTTATTGTTTCATTTCGGCTGCAAAGGTAGTGTAATTTTCTAAAATGTCCAACTGATTAATGAAAAAAATCAATTAAAAAAACATTAAAATGACTTACACCTTATTATATATAATTTGAAGTAGGATGCAGATACGTTAAATCAGTTTAAATATATATCTTTAGTTTGTCGTATGACGGCTGTTTTTGCTAACTTTGCAGCCGCGAAAACGTAGAAAGGTGAAAAGAACAAAATGAGAATCATCAAATTTTTGAAGAACTGGACCTTGCCAGTGTCAATGATTAGTGGTGCGCTGGCATATTTCGTCTGCCGCGCCTTGCCTCTCGACTACGAAGTGAAGAGCGACATTCTTACCGTTACTGAAATAATGCAGCCCGTTTTGCTGTTCTGTATGCTGTTCGTAGCTTTCTGCAAGATAAAGCCAACCGACCTTAAGCCTCACCGATGGCATCTATGGCTCCTGCTCACCCAATGCGTGCTTTTCGCAGTTGCCTGTTTTTTTCTTTGGGCATATCCAGCTTCTGTGTTCCGACTTATAGTTGAGGGCTTCATGCTTGCCATTATATGTCCGACGGCAACAGCATGTGCAGTGGTTACCCAGAAGCTTGGAGGTGACTCTGCTGCCACCACGTCCTATACAATCATAATAAATCTTATCGTAGCCCTTCTTTGTCCATTGCTCCTGCCCATTGCCCATCCTCAGCCAGGATTGTCGTTCGTTCCTGCCTTTCTTGTCATCATCCACAAGGTTTTTCCCCTGCTCATAGTGCCCTTGTTCCTCGCTTGGTTCGTGCGTTATCTGATGCCAGGCTTCCATCGCATGGTCGTCAACACCAAGGACCTTGCGTTTTACATGTGGGCCGTGTCGCTTGCAATAGCCATCGCCGTCACCTGCAAGGCACTGGCACATAGTCACGAGTCGATGTGGAATGTTGGCGGCATTGCTTTGGTCACCTTGGTAGCCTGTCTGTTTCAGTTCGGTTTTGGAAAGTGGGTAGGCAGCCATTATGGTGTTCGTATGGAGGCTGGTCAGGCGTTGGGACAAAAGAACACCGTCTTTGTCATTTGGCTTGGCTACACCTTTCTCTCGCCCATCACAGCCACGGCAGGCGGATTCTATTCCATTTGGCACAACGTGGTAAATTCCTATCAGCTATACGTGAAACGTAAGAGTGAGGAAGGCAAAAGGCTTTGAAAAGAGCGAAAAATGAATGGATATGGACAAAAGATTTGGTGGAATGAAAAAAAAACTGTAACTTTGCACCCGTGATTGGTTCACCACAGGTGATTAAATGGGAATAGAGTGAGAATCTCTGACAGTCCCGCTGCTGTGATTTGCCTTTATGCTGTTGGAACACTGACGTCACTGACAGAAACGCTCGGGAAGACGTTCCAGCATGGCAATAGTCAGAAGACCTGCCGTCACGAGACATTTCTATCCTTCTTTCGAGGAAAAGAGGATGGAGAGACAATATTATTTAAATAGGTTTTGAAAAAGTGCATGAGACTGGCAGCGTTGTCTGCCGCTATGTGTTGTGTGATAGGCATTGATGCACAAGACTCATTGCTAACACACAGAATCGAAGAGATTGTGGTGACGGCTGACAAGAGCCGACGAGCCAACGTCTTCGAGACTACTCCCATTCAGTCAATCAGCGGCGAGGACATACGCATGATGGGACTGCAGAACCTTGCCGATGCCGTGAAGAAGTTTGCCGGCACTACGGTTAAGGACTACGGCGGCATCGGCGGCATGAAGACTGTCTCGGTCAGAAACCTTGGCGCACAGCATACTGCCGTGAGCTACGACGGAGTGACCGTTAGCAACACTCAGGCAGGACAGATAGACATCGGGCGACTGTCGTTGGACAATGTGGGGCTGTTGTCGATGGCAGTGGGGCAGGGAAGCGACATCATGCAGTCGGCCCGTCACTATGCCTCGGCTGCCATACTTTCCATAGTCACAGAACAACCCATGCTCGATAAGGGCGAGCGTCAACTGAGTCTTGGCTTGACAGGTGGTTCGTGGGGACAGGTAAACCCAAAGCTGCGCTACTGGCAAGGAGTGGGCAAGGGCACGACGGCATCTTTTGAAGCTGACTTCATGCGTGCCGACGGCATCTATCCATTCAAACTGACAAACGGCACTGTGGTGACAGAGGAACGACGCAACAACTCCGACATCAGCCAATGGCACGTCGAGGGAAACCTCTTGCGACAGTTCAGCGACAGCAGCCGACTGGCACTGAAGGCTTACTTCTATCGCTCGGAACGCGGACTTCCAGGAAGCGTGGTGCTCTACAACGACAAGGCGAAAGAAAGGCTTTGGGACGAGAACTTCTTTGCACAGACCACCTACGAAAAGAGCCTTGGCAAGCAGTGGCAACTCGCCGTGCGTGCGAAATACACCCACACATGGAACCTGTATGAGGACACTGACGTGAAATACTCCGATGGCAAGTTCTCGCAGACCAACCGACAGGATGAATACTACGCCTCGGCAACTCTTGGATGGCGACCTGCAAAATGGCTGGAAATGGCACTTGCAGAAGACGTTGCCTTCAACAAACTGCACACCACGGTAAACGGCAGCCCCAATCCATTGCGCTTCACTTCGCTTACGGCATTGGCGGCAAAGGCACGTTGGGGAAGGCTGACGGTAGAGGGCAATCTCGTGGCGACGTTCGCCAAGGAAAGCCTTACGGAGAGCGAGAAATATGCCATAAAGACACCCGACGACCGGAAGAAACTCTCGCCGTCGCTCTCGCTGAACTTCCGCATCTTGCCCGATGAGGCTCTCTACCTCAGAGCATTGGTGAAGCAAACCTTCCGTATGCCTACGTTCAACGACCTCTACTATCTGCAGATAGGCAACACATCGTTGCGCCCTGAAAATGCCAACGAGTATGGCATTGGAATGACATGGAACTCGCGTCGTTGGGGCTTCATGAAGTATCTGACGCTGACCGTTGACGGATATTATAATAATGTGACAGACAAGATCGTCGCTTTCCCCTCGACCTACGTCTGGAAGATGGTGAACTTCGGCAAGGCGGAGGCAAAGGGAATAGATGCCACACTCGGAACGGAGCTTGACCTTACGAAGGGCTTTGGACTGACAGCGTCGGGAACTCTGACACTGCAAGACGCAAAAGACAAGACAGAAAGCAGCGCGACCTACGGCTCACAACTGCCCTATACGCCGAAGAAAAGCGGCGGACTGTCTGCCCTCGTCACTACACCTTGGCTTAACATAGGCTACTCTGCCACAGGGCAAGGTAAACGCTACTCGCTGGCGCAGAACACTCGACAGTATCTGCTCGATACCTACATGGAACATTCGCTGAGCGTGTCGCGACAGCTGAACATTAAGCGAGTAGGGGAGTTGACCCTGCAACTGACGCTCCACAACTTCACCAACAAGCAATACGAGATAATAAAATATTATCCGATGCCTGGAAGAAGCGTTACCGCGAATGTGGTATTGAAAATTAAGAATTAAGAATTAAGAATTAAGAATTAAGAATTAAGAATTAAGAATTAAGAATTGGAAATTAAGAATTAAGAATTAAGAATTGAAATATTAAAAGATTTTAGACATGAAATTTAGAAGTATTTTTTTCACCGTATTGTGCGGTTTGGCTGTTTCTACAGCAATGACATCGTGTAGCGATGATGACGGTTACGATCCATTTGAGTATGGCTCAAAGATTGCATTGCCACAGCATCGCGGCTATGTGTTGAACGAAGGATCATATCAGCTGAACAATGCTTGCATTTCCTTCTTCGACTCAGAAAAAGACACTACAACGACAAAGGAGTACGACCTTTACTTTGTACAGAACGGAAAGAATCTTGGCGACACAGGTCAGGATATCATTACCTACAACGACAACGTGTATGTGATTGTCTATGGCTCAAACTACATCGCAAAACTCAACAAGGCAGGTGTGGAGGAGTACCGCCACATATTCCCTGACAACCACGGACAGCCACGCTATGCTGTTGCATACAATGGCATGATCTATGTGACTACGGTTGGTGGCTACATCGTACGACTGACAGCCGACAACCTCACACTCAGCGCCGACTGCATCGTGGGCAAGACCCCAGAACGTATTGCGGAGAAGGACGGAGTACTTTATGTAGCCATCGGCAACTCCTACGACTACTCATCGACGAGCAACAAAATGGCAATCGTTAGCACAGACAACTTCAACGACAGCTACGTCAAGTTCGTAGAGGTAATGGCAAACACACAGCTCGTATGCGCCAACGACAACTATGTGGCTGTTCAGGGTTATGGTGCTGACTGGGTGAACACTCCCCTCTGGATCTACAACATCAAGAGCGGCAAGGCTGTTGACACTGGCGAGTATGCTACCTATGTAGCTGAAATAGAAGGCAGCGACAAATTCTTCTGCATATATTCAAAGACGGATTGGTCCACCTATGTGACTACAAATACCTATTTCTACTACGACCCTGCGAAGAACACCAAGGAAGACATCACTTCAAAGGTGGTTGCGTTCAACAAGGAACTTTCCAGCAGTAGCATCTACGGAGTATCAAAAGGCAAGGACGGCTCGCTTTATGTGATGCAGACACTTTATAGTGGCGGCAACGGAACAGTATATCATTTCGCGAGCAACTTCACAAGCTGCAAGAGCTTCAACGCCTGGGGACAGAATCCGAAGAAGGTGGTGCTGGTTGACTGATATTTGAGATGATAAAAAGTACCTTTTCAACATTAATAGTTGCGATTGTCATCCTCTCGTCATGCAGTTCTGGAAGAACTTCAGAGGTGCAGCGAGGGGGGGACTCGCTTCGTCTCAGCCATGCAGAGCTGCTGACCATCGTTGACTACGACAAATACAAGGTAGTCGATATTGCAGACCCTTGGAAAAAAGGGCGCGTGCTGCATCGCTACGTCTTGGTCAGCGACTCCACAGCATCGCATCTGCCTGAGGGGACTGTCATCAACGTGCCAGTGAAGCGTGCAATAGTGTTCACCACCGTCCACGCATCGCTGTTTGCCGACCTTGACGCAACCGACTGCATAAAGGGAATGGCAGATGTCAGCTATGTGAAACGAACAGACATAAGGGAGCTTATCAACAGCAAGCGCATAGCCGATGTAGGCAGCGGAATGTCGCCTGACGTGGAGAGGATTATCGACGCTGCCCCCGATGTAGTTCTGGTATCGCCATTTGAGAACAGTGGTGGTTATGGCAAGCTCGATGAGCTTCGTATTCCTCTTGTCGAGTGTGCCGACTATATGGAGTCGTCGCCATTGGCACGTGCCGAATGGATGCGTTTCTATGGTATGCTTGTTGGAAAGGAAACAGAGGCAGATAGCCTTTTCAAACGTGTGGAATCAGAATACAACGAGATTAAGAACAGTGTCAAGGACCAGAAGAGCAAGCCTCGGGTGATGGTAGATATTCCTTTAAGTAATGTTTGGTATGTCCCTGGTGGTAAGAGTACTATCGGAAGGATGATTGCAGATGCCGGTGGTAACTATTGCTATGCCGATAACACGCAAGGCGGAAGCATGGCAATGTCGGTAGAGTCCGTGATAGACAAGTGCGAGGAAGCCGATGTCTGGATTTTCCGCTATGGAGGACCTGTAAGGACCATCGAGTCTATGGCAGCTGACAACAAGGCCTTTACACACGTGAAGGCTTTTAAGGACAAGAACCTTTGGGGTTGCTCAACCGAGCGTACCACATTCTATGAGAGCACTCCGTTCCATCCTGAGATACTGTTGAAAGAGTTTCTTTTCATGTTTCATCCAGAATATCCCGTTCAGATGAAATTTTTTGAAAAACTGAATTGAATATGAAATACTGTCTGATACTCTCCGTTGCCGTTGTTGCGCTGTTCTTTGCCAATCTTGTCTATGGTTCTGTCGATATTCCTTTCGACATCGTTGCAGACATCTTGCTTGGCAATGGTGCGGAAAAGGCATCGTGGCAGTATATCGTATTGGAGTCTCGACTGCCTCAAGCCGTGACGGCTCTGCTTTCTGGAATGGCATTGTCGGTAAGTGGTCTTATGCTTCAAACCGCATTCCGCAATCCTCTTGCCGACCCATCCATCTTCGGCATCAGCAGTGGCGCAGGTCTTGGCGCGGCATTGGTGATGCTGCTTTTCGGTGGCAGTGTTTCCGCAGGTGCCGTTTCCATGTCAGGTTTTGCAGCAGTGTTTCTTGGTGCTTTTCTTGGTGCAATGGCAGTTATGGCATTAGTCTTTACCTTCTCGCTTTTCGTCAAGAATAGCGTTATGCTGCTCATCATCGGCATCATGATAGGCTACATCGCCTCATCGGTTATTAGCCTGCTGAACTTTTTCGCTACTGAAGAGGGTGTCAAGTCATACCTCGTTTGGGGTATGGGCAGTTTCGGTGGCGTTTCGTTGCGACAATTACCCATTTTCAGTGCCATCACTCTTTTGGGATTGTGCTGCTCTTTGCTGCTCATCAAGCCGTTGAATATCATATTGCTTGGCAAGAGCTATGCTGAGAATCTTGGAGTGAACACCGTGTTGGTGCGCAATCTGCTCCTTGTCATCACAGGACTCTTAACTGCCATTGTGACATCGTTCTGCGGTCCCGTCTCTTTCATTGGGCTTGCAGTTCCACACATAGCTCGAATGTTGGTACGTACAAGCCAGCATGGAGTGCTGATGCCAGTAACAATGCTTGCAGGAGCAGTCACCGCCCTATTATGCAATGTGTTCTGCACCATCCCGTCATCAGGCGGCATCATTCCACTTAACGCCGTGACGCCAGTTTTTGGAGCTCCAATAGTAATATATGTTATAATGCGACCGTTGATTCGGAAGTAAGTCGAGTTATATATAAAATACGAAGAATAAAGATAGTTTTTCACTAAAATATTTGGAGTATTGAGAAAAAAGTCCTAACTTTGCAGCATCAAGCATTGGTAGAAGCAGATTAATTGCAGATTTCATTGCATGTTTTTTGCACAGAGTGCTTGAAGCGCTATTACTAAGTCGCTGAAATTCATGTGAATACAACAATATGGGGTTGACTGGATTTGACAGCGGGCAGAAATGGTACGTAAGCATGCGGAGTCTCGTCGGCTAACTCCATAATCATAGTGGACAAAAATTTAATTGGCGAAAACAACTACGCTCTCGCTGCCTAATCGAAG
>JBJEKR010000105.1:0-13263 GCA_051878735.1 Prevotella sp.
CGCCCACACTCCCAGTGTCCCACTCCTTGATTTCCGTCAATAAAACAGCTGTGTGCGCAAACAATCTTCCAAAATGTTTGTGAGATATTGATTTTTGCAGTAATTTTGCAGCGTCAAAAGACAAAAAGGATAACATAAAAGTATTTAGGTAATTAAAAGATTTAAGAAAGGGTAACATTATGAAAAGATTGATTTTGACAGTTGTAGCAGTTCTTACATTAACTGCAACATTCGCAAAGGATGAAAAGGCAAACAACGTTAACAATGCAAATGCCTATGACATGACAGTGAACATGGAGAAGCTCAGCGACGCACTGAAGCTCACCATCGACCAGCGCGAAAGCGTTGCCGACGTTCATCGCACTTTCTGCGGCGAGATGCTCGTTGCTTCACAGGCAAATGAGGACGACCGCAAGGCTCTCATGCACAAGGCAATCAACAAGGACTTGAAGTATATGCACTATCTGCTCAACGACAAGCAGTATCGCACATACGTCATGCTGCTCAACACCACACTCAACAACCGTGGCTTGAACAAGTAATCTGGCAAAGAGAGAGGATTTAAATAAATGGTGGGAGGCTTGTATCGCTCAAATGCGGTTCAGGCCTCTTTTTTCGTATCAAAAATTTGGTTGTCTCGCATATTTTTATTTATTTTGCAGCAGATTTCAAGAAGTGAACATAACAAATAATGAAATGAAAAAGGTTAGGCTTATTCTTTTGTCGGCTGTCGTTGCCATGCTCGCAAGCTGTGGCACTTCTTCGACGGTGCCCATCACCGGTCGAAAGCAAAACATTCTCGTCAGCGACGAGCAGGTGCTGAGTCTCAGCAATCAGCAGTATCAAGAGTACATGAAGTCGGCGAAGGCTTCTACCAATGCCACCAACACGGCAATGGTGAAGCGGGTGGGGCAGAACATTGCCAATGCCGTGGTTAGCTATTTGCAGCAGAACGGACTGGCTGCCGAGGTCTCCAACTACAAGTGGGAGTTTAATCTTGTGCAAGACCAGAGTGTCAACGCCTTTTGTATGCCTGGAGGCAAAATCGTTGTCTATGAGGGACTTCTGCCTGTTACAAAGGACGAGGCTTCGCTTGCCGTTGTCGTGGGGCATGAGGTTGCCCACGCCGTGGCGAAACACTCGGCAGAACGCATCAGCAACGAACTGCGCAAACAGTATGGCGGACAGATTCTTGGTGCCGTGCTTCAAGGAGCGGGAGCCAGCACAAGCCTTCAGAACATCAGCTCAACGGTGTTTGGCATAGGTACGACTCTCGGTGGTGCGGCATATTCGCGCAGCCAAGAGAGTGAGGCCGACCGCCTTGGCTTGATTTTCGCAGCCATGGCAGGCTACGACCCCAATGTGGCAGTCGGTTTCTGGCAGCGAATGGCATCAGCTACGGGCAACAACTACTCAATCCTCAGCGACCATCCAAGCGACCAAACTCGCATAAAGAACATACAAGGTTGGCTGCCCGAAGCCCTGCAATACTACAAGCCTGCAACGACAGCCGGCAAGACTTCAACAAAGACTTCTACAATGCCGACGATAAAGATTTCATCTAAGAAATAATGACGTTTCAAGTTTGGTATTTGTCCAATATAAGAAGAAAATTCCTTGAGCGAAGCGAAAAAATCTCCTTTTGTCTTCCTTTGTCTGTTTGCGAAACTTGAGTAATGCCGTTATGAAAAGAAACCTAAAAATAAGACTACTGATCATGATGCTGTGGTTAGGTGCATGTTTCACTGTTGCCTCCAATACCATTGGTGGCATGTGCCAGCTGACATCTGCCGACGGACTGTGCGGCAATTCGATAGGAAAGGTATTTAAGGCTTCCGACGGCAGGTCTTGGATAGCGGCAGGATATGGCATCAACGTGCTCGACGGCTATTGCATCGATGTTTACGACATCTCCGTATGTGGCAGGCAACACAATCTGTGTATCGACATTTGCGAGGATGCCGACGGCACCATCTATTCGGCAACGCGCGACGGAGTGGTGGAACTGAGGCGAGGCTCGGAGCGTTTCCGCCACATACTGCCTGAAATAGAAAAGCCGCTTTGCCTTTTTGCCGACGGCAAAGACCTGTATGTGGGAAGTTCCGAAGGGTTATATTGCTACGACGGTAAACAACTTAAAAGGATTAGTTCGGGCAAGGTCAACATCGGTTTTGACAAGGCGGTGCGCCATATTAGGAAGGCTGACTCTGGCTTGGTCTATTTCTTCACGCGCTATAACATTCACTGTTATGATCCTTCAAGTGGCAAGGTATCGACAGCCACGATAACTGACGGCAAGCCCGCTGACCTCTCTTTCGGACAGTTCGCTATCGTGGGCAATGTCATTTATGTAGGCACGAAAAACGATGGCTTGTACAGGTTTGAGACCAACAGCCACAGTCTGAGACGCATCGATGGCATTGGGAACATCATCACCTCGATGGAGAGCAGTGGCAGACACGTGTATATCGGCACCGACGGGTCGGGAGCATACGTCGTTGACAGCCGCAATGACAGCATCGTGGAGCATTTCGGTACGCTTGAGACCGGTCGCCACCATATTCCCACCAATGCGGTGTATTATTACACCAAGGACCGGCACGGCATCGACTGGATAGGCATGGCGCGTCATGGCTTGGCCTATACGCAACGCTCGTCGCGACTGTTCAAGCCCTTTTCCATCGGCGACTACATGGCAGTAGGGTTTGGAGTGAGAAGCTTTTACATGGACGATGACGTCTGCATCATAGGCACATTCGACGGTTTCACCTTTATCAACCGGAAGAGCAAGGAGACAAGGCATTTTAAGCCTGACGAGCTGGACGGAGCACACATCGTGACCGACATAGAGCGATTTGGCGACTTGTTCTACATTGGCACATACGACGGTGGCCTGAAGCTGCTTGACCCGAAAACCATGAGAGTTGTAAGGCAAGTTTTCTCGCTGTCGTTGGATAAGGCAAACGTGGTAAGCCTCACGTTGTCGGGAGGCAGCATCTGGATTGGTACGAGCGACGGACTGTTCGTCATCGACGGTCATGGGCAGTGCAGACATTTCACGGAAAGGAATTCACAGATCATCGGCGGCACGATTTCGAGCATCACCCCCGACAGCCAAGGCAACGTGTGGATAACGAGTGCCTTGGGACTCTCGCTGTGCACCCCTTCGTTCACATTCGAGACAGATAATTTCCCAAAAGGCTTTTTCAACCGCGAAAGGCATCTGAAGGGCTTGATGGAGCACGACGGGCGCATGTTGTTCCACAACGACTTCGCCGTGTATGAGACCGATGCCGCCATGCGTGACTTCCGGACCATTGACGTGCCCGAGTATATCCTGGACAAGCGTTGCAGCGTGATGCTCGACGACGGACGCGGACACTATTGGATTGCCACCGACAACGGACTTATGCGAACCGCATACGACATGGAGCACGTCTCGCAGTTTTGTCAAGCCGACGGACTCAGCGGACTTCTTGTCAACAAGATGGAAATGGCGAGTGACGGCACCATGTGGATAGCCACCAACAACGGTCTGTTCAGTGTGTCGCCCGACGACATAGCCAAATGGGAGAAGAACGCCGACTACAAGAGTCGCCTGTGCCGCATAAGAATAGGAGGAAGGTTGCTGTCGTCTGCCGCCTGTGCTTTGGCAAACGTGGAACGGAGCGTTTCCTTGGATTGGAACTTCTGGTCGGAAGATATTGGCATTGCCGTCATTCTCGACGATTTCGTCCAGCAGTCGGGACGTCTGTTCGAGTATTCCGTCGATGGTGGACAATGGCACATCATCAAGGAAGGCACTGAAACCCCGTTGGGAAACCTTTTCCTGGGCAAGCATCAGTTGAGCGTAAGGTTGGCAGGTGCCTTGGGCAGTCAGAACGACTATTCCGTCAGCGTCTATCCTTCCTTGGCGTTCGTTTTTGAGTTGATTCTGACAGTCGTTGTCGCGGTGCTTGTGACATTCTGGCTGCGCTATCGTCGCAACACGAAAGCCCTGCTGAGCGAGCGCGACGAGATGGAAGAGGCCATAATGGAAATGGTGGAGGAGCAGCAGAGTCAGGAGGACAGTCAGGAAGAGACGAAGAACCCGAAATACCAAAGGGTGAGACTCGACGAGACCGAGTGCAAGGGCATAGTGGAACGAATGACGCTGCTCATGGAGTCGCGAAAGCTCTATCTTAACCCGGAACTCAAGCGCAACGACATAGCTTTGGAGCTGGGCATTTCCCCATCAAAGTTGAGTCAAATTTTCAGCCTTTACATGAAGGATAATTATTACGACTTCGTCAACCGCTTCCGCTTGGAGGAGTTCAAGCGCATGTTGGCAAACGAGGAATACCGCAAATACACTTTGACGGCTCTGAGCGAGCGGTGCGGATTCAAGAAGACGTCGTTCTTCACCACCTTCCGAAAGGTGGAGGGAATGACACCGACAGAATATCTAAAGAGCCACAATATATCAATAAAATACTGATGCCAACTCCGTCTAACTTTCCCGAACTCACATCTAAAATATTGATAATCAGCTTAATGTCTTAGACGAACATTTGGAAAACTCAAACGTCGGCAAACAAGGCGCAAATCCTTGCTTGCCGACGTTTTTTGTCATACCTTTGCCCTCGACAATCGAAGGACGGCACTGACAAAGCCGCCATCCAACCCACTAAAAACTTACGAATTATGAAGGACAGTATGACAAAAGGAAGGGAGGAACTGATAGGCGCATTATACGTAAAGTACGCGCCAGAGGTGAGGGCATATTTCAACGTTTGCCTCCACGACGCCATGGAGTCGGAAGACATGACCCACGACCTTTTCCTAAAACTCTTCAACATCGACATTTTAAGTGACACTACGGCGAAGAGTCTTATATTCGTCATGGCAAAGAGAATGGTTGTTGACCACATGCGCAGAAAGAAGAACAATCAGACTTTCATGCAATACTACTACGACATTCATTCCAGCAGAACTTCTTCGTCAAGCAATGCGATAGTTATGCTTGGCACTTACGAGCAGGGCGGTCTCATGATCATGACAAGACGCAGGGCGCAGGTCTATCTGATGTATTTTCGCGAGGGAAAGAGTGTCAGCGAGATTTCCGTCATGCTCAACATGAAGAGGAGGACTGTCGAGAGTCATATCTACATGTCACGGCAAATCATGCAACGCCATTTGCGCAGTGTCGTATAGCAGTGCATTCGTGGGAACAGAGAATTCGTCTATTATTAATAACATAAAACTCATTATCAATGAAACATTGTAAACATTTTCTATTGTGCGTCGCTATGCTGATGCTCTCCTCGTTGGCATACGCGCAAGTGAAAGTATCGGGCTCGGTGGTTGACAGCCAAGGCGAGCCGATTATTGGTGCCAGCGTATTGGAAACTGGTACGACAAACGGAGTGGTGACCGATTTCGACGGCAACTTTGTCATCAACGTCGGTTCTTCAAAGTCGAGCCTTGTTGTCTCATACATAGGCTATGTGACGCAGAACATCAAGGTGGCGGGAAACACCACTCCGAAGATTACTCTTCAGGAAGATTCCAAGGTACTGGAGGATGTGGTAGTAGTGGGTTACGGTACGCAGAAGAAAGCGACACTTACCGGAGCTGTAAGCCAAATCAATGGTGACGAGGTGCTAAAAGGACGTGCCACAAGTAATGTGGGAACAGCACTGCAGGGAGCCATCCCTGGACTGACCATTACCCGCAGCAGCAGCCGTCCGACGAGCAATCCTACCATCAGTCTGCGTGGTGGCATCTCGGTGAACACGGCCTCGCCACTGATTCTCATCGACGGTGTCGATGCTTACTCATGGGAGCTTAACTCGCTCAACCCCAACGACATCGAAAACGTGTCGGTGCTGAAGGACGCCGCTGCCTCAATCTACGGTGCGCGTGCTGCCGGCGGTGTAATCCTCGTGACGACCAAGAGGGCAAAGATGGGCAAGACAAAGGTGACATATAACGGTTCGGTGACGGCCAACTTCGTGGGCCGCAAATATCCTGCCGCCGACGGTTCGAAGTGGGCGCAGATGATGCTCATGGCCGACCAGAACGACACCAACCATCCCAACGGAGCTTCGTCGCTTTGGGCAATCCTCGGTTTCACCCGCAACGAATACGAGCGTGTATTGGCCAACGAGACTTTCGACTGGGAGAACGGCGGAAACAAATACCGCATCGAGCCGACAAACGCCAACCAGGTTGACGCTGTGTTTGGCACCACATGGGGAACTGCCCACAACATCAGCCTCTCGGCTGGCGGCGAAAACATCAAGAGCGTAACCTCTGTTGGTTTCACCGACGACCGCTCGCTGGTGAAGGTGACCTACGACGGACAGAAGAAATACAACTTCCGCAACAACACCGACTATCAGCTTGGCAAATTTGTGAAGATTGAGACTGGCGTGTCATACGATTACAAACTTGAGGACACTCCGCTCTATGGCATCGGCTATGGTTTGCAGGACTTCTGGATATTCCCTCTCTATACCGAGAGCGGCGAACACTACTATGACAACTTCGGCGGCAACAACGTCGTGGCGCACCTCACCGAAGGCGGTAGGGCAAAGACCAACAACTACATGTTCCGTCTGAGCGGAAAAGTATCTGTTGACCTCAGCTTCATCAATCCCGTACTCAAGGGCTTGAGCGTGTATGCCAAGGGAAGCATACGACAGTTCAACTATAACAAGCGTGAGAATGGACACAAGGTCAACACCTACGACTATTACACTGACGAGCCTTTCCGTATTGCTTCCAAGGCCAATCAGGAGCAGGTGTGGGAGGCCAACTCGCGTGCGCTCTATCAGCTCTATGAGTATTTCATCAACTACGACCGCACCTTCGGCGACCATCACGTAAGCGCCATGTTCGGTAACACCAACGAACTGCGCGACGACTATTCTACAAAGATCTGGCGTAAGAGCGACAATCCTGTCAGCCTCGATGACATCAACGTTTATGACACCACCACCGACAAGATTCAGTCTTCAAGCTCTTACAAGTGGTCATACGTCTCACTCGTAGGCCGTCTGAACTACGACTTCGCAGGCAAGTATCTCATCGAAGGCACATGGCGACATGATGGCAGCTCACGCCTGACAAAGAACAACCGCTGGCAGGACTTCTTCGGTGCAAGTGCCGGTTGGCGCATCTCCGAGGAGGCATTTATGGAGGACATCGACTGGCTGAGCAACCTCAAGCTGCGTGCTTCATGGGGACAGTCGGGTAGCGTGTCGGGAATAGGCAACTACGAGGCGTTCGCTTCCATCGCAACAGGCACCACCATCTACGGCGGAGCACAATATTCCACAGCATGGATTTCGAACATCACCGACGACAGCCGCACATGGGAGACAGTGAACACCACCAACGTAGGTGTTGACTTCGGTTTCCTCAACAATCGCCTCAGCGGTTCGTTCGACTACTTCTGGCGCAAGAACAACGGCATGCTCATCAACATCACTTATCCTGCAACCTACGGCGGCAGTGCTCCATCGACAAACTCAGGCGAGTATAAGACACACGGTTGGGAACTTGCACTGAAATGGCAGGACCGCATAGGCACAGACTGGGAGTATAACGTAGGCTTTACGCTTTCCAACGCAAAGACGGAAGTGACTTCATACAAGGGAAAGAATGCCATCAACTGGGGCGTGAACTCAATCGTCGAAGGCAAGCCGTTGAATGCTCTCTACGTGTTCAAGACCGACGGACTCTTCCAGAATCAGGCAGAGGTGGATGACTACTATGCTAAGATGAACGGCAACGTTTCGGGTTCGCTCATGAGCAACGTGAAGAATGGAACCGTAAACGAGCTGACACCAGGTTGCGTGCGCCGTGTTGACCTCAACGGTGACAACGACATCACCAAGGACGACCTCTACTATTATGGCGACACTGACCCACACTACACCTTCAGCGTAAATCTCGGACTGCGTTGGAAAAACCTCGACTTCTCAGCATTCTTCCAGGGAGTAGGACAGCAGTACAACGTGCGCAACGGTCAGATGGGCTGCGCCTTCTGGAGCGGTTGGACAAACACCAACGAGAAGTTTGCTGACAACACATGGTATGCCGGCGACGACAAGGGCTATCACGCTGCCAACCTCTCTGCCACCCAGCCTCTCATCTCGCGCAACGGAAACCGCAACAACTGGAACTACAAGAACTACAACGACATCAACGTGAAGAACAACTGGTATGCACGTTGTAAGCAGGTGCAGATTGGCTACACGCTTCCGAAGCAACTCCTCGCCAACACTCCATTGGAGAACGTACGCTTGTGGATTTCAGGCGAGAACCTCTTCGACATATCAAACATCGACGACGGATATGACCCCGAGATGCAGTCGAGCATGGGTACATACGCCGGTGTGGACGTCTTCGGAAGTTCTCTGTCATTCGGTCTTGACGTGACATTCTAATATCACACATTATTAAATATATAAGAAAGATGAAAACAAACATATATATCACAATATTGGCAGCGACGATGCTGCTGTCAACCACAAGCTGCAGCAGCTGGCTTGACCAGGAACCGATGTCGAACGTGACGACGGGTTCATACTTTAAAAACGCATCGGAGTTTGAGGCTGCCGCCAACGGACTCTACAACGCCATCTACGGTTGGGCGACCACATTCTCAAGTGGTGAGATGGGTGGATACATCATCTTCGACCAAGGCACCGACCTCAACAGTACGCAGAACGAAGAGGTGTCGGGTACGAAGGGCGTGCCGACAAGTGAGAACTACTATTCCAAGCCATACAGCCAGCTCCGTCAGGTGAACAACTTGCTTGAGCAGGCAGAGGCCTACAACGGAGGCGAGAACATCGACAACTCCATCGGCTCGGCTTATTTCTTCCGTGCATGGTGGCACTACTTCCTTCTTTGCCGCTATGGTGGCATAGCCTTGATGACATCAGTGCCAAACACCCAGTCAGACATCGTCTGGGGACCACGCAACTCACGCTATGAGGTCGTGGCTTCCATTCTCAGCGACCTCGACAAAGCACAGCAGTTGGTGAGCGCAACCAAGCAGTCAACCAACAACAACGGCAGCTTGACCATTGAGGCTGTATGCGCCTTCAAGGCTCGCGTATGTCTCTACGAAGGCACATGGGAGAAATACAACGGACGAGGCAGTGAGGACGTTACCAACGGCGACGGCACATCATACGGTGCTGGCACCGCCATGCCCGAAGGTTATCCTACGGTGGAGCAACTTCTCACTATGGCAAAGACGGAGTCCGGCAAGTTTGTCGCCGGAGGAACTTACGGCAGCGAGTATTCCATCTGGATGGGCTGTGAGGAAAATGACATACCGGCATATCAGCAACAGTCTGCCATGTACCTGTTCGCACTCGAAGGCTCTGACTCCAACCCCAACGGCCTGACCAAGGAGTCGAACGACGAGGCTATCTTCCGCCGCTGCTACGACTACGCCCTTGGAGCCTACGGTAAGCAGAACCTCACCCACTCGCGTCCTTGCAGCGGTTCGCGCAAGCTGATGGACATGTATCTCTGCACCGACGGTCTGCCCATCAACATCTCGCCATTGTTCAAGGGCTACCAAACCTTCGACTCTGAGTTTGAGAACCGTGATGCCCGTATGCGCTCGCTCTATCGCATGACCGGTCACTACTACTGGTCGGCAAACAACGAGTTTGGCAAGTCTGCCAACTTCAGCATCGCTCCCGAAGACGATCCAAACAACTCGGCAGGATGCCATGTGCCAGGATTGGAGACCTACGGACAGGTGGGCTATGCAGGACGCAAGTTTACACAGGAAGCAGAACGCGCGTCGGAGCAGGAGAGCAGCGACTATCTGCACATTCGTCTGCCAGAGATGCTCCTTGTGTATGCCGAGGCTACCTACGAGCTTGACGGCAAGATCTCAGACTCAGACCTCGACAAGACCATCAACGTAATACGTAAGCGTGCGCATATAGCCAACCTCACAAACTCTCTCGTCAGCAACAACGGACTTGACATGAAAGAGGAGATACGCCGTGAGCGTGCTCTCGAACTCTTCGGCGAGGGATTCCGTCTGCACGACCTCTGCCGTTGGAACATCGCCGATAAGGAGTTGGCACGCCCCACTTGCAGCTATTACGTGAGCGTTAACGGCACGCCTACCGACATCGCCACCAAGGCAAACCCCATACATCCCGACAAGCAGATCTACAACAAGTCGGTATGGGAGGACAAGGGCTATGTCACCACCACCGAGATGGAACAGTCAACCTACACTGCCGGTATGCCAAAGGTTAAGGCTGGTGCGCTCATCATCGAGACGCAGAACAACCGCCTCTTCTCAAAGAAGAACTACCTGAAGCCAATTCCTTCCGACCAGATTGCCCTCAACGAGAATCTGAAACAGAATCCGCAATGGTAATACAAAACGCTTTACCAAACACTTCTGGAGATAATGTTAGGAAAAATATGTAATCAGTGTTTGGGTGCCCCGCCAGTCATGCCGGCTGACGGGGTTTTTAAAAAGACAAGAATTATGAATATAAAGAATATTTTGGGCGCTATAGCCTTATTGGGGGCAACAATACCCTCTGCCGCTGATACAAGTAATATTGACATCGTGACAGACAACCTTCAGCTTACCTTTGAGGTAAAAGACAACGGGAGAATGTATCAGGCATACTTCGGACAACGTCTGTGGCACACTGAAAGTTCTGCGTTGCGAATGCCACTCACGGCTATAACCACGAGCAATATCAAAGGGTGTGAGACTTATCCTGTGATGGGCACTGAGGATTATTACGAACCGGCATTTGAGATATGCCATGCTGACGGCAATCCGACATCCGTACTGAAATACGCTGGACACGAACGGAAGGACAACGAGACCATCGTCAGACTGAAAGATGAAGTTTATCCTGTGGAGGTGACGCTGCACTATGCTACATATCCCTCCGATAACATAATCAAGACATGGACGGAGATTTCACATAGCGAAAAGGGCGACGTGTATATCAACCGTTACGCCTCATCAATGCTTTATATGGAAAGCAAGGAATACTGGCTCAGACAGGTGTGCGGCGACTGGGGACGCGAGATGCAACTCGTTGACAACAAACTGGAGTTTGGTCGCAAGGTGCTGTCGTCGCGTCTTGGCACCCGTGCCGCCATGTACTCGCAGCCTTATTTCATTCTCTCTCTCGACGAAAAGGCAAAAGAGGAAAGCGGCACAGTGCTGATGGGAGCATTGGGATGGACGGGCAACACACAGTTTGTCTTCGACCTCGACCACAACAACATCTTGCGCATATCGTCGGGCATCAACCCCGAGGCATCAAGATACAAGTTGAAGAAAGGTGAGGTGTTCCGCACTCCCGACTTCGTATTCACGCTCTCCGACTGTGGCGTTGGCGAGGGAAGCCGACGGTTTCAGCGTTGGATGCTCACAAACCAACTGCACAACGGCGGCGGCGATCGCATCACTCTGTTGAACAACTGGGAATACACCTCATTCGGTTTCAACGAGGAAAAGATCTGCAACATCATCGACGAGGCTAAGCAACTTGGCGTTGACCTCTTTCTGCTCGACGACGGTTGGTTTGGCAACAAGTATCCGCGCGACAATGCCCGTCAGGGACTTGGCGACTGGCAGACGATGAAGAAGAAACTGCCCGGAGGCATAAAGGTTCTCGTTGACAAGGCAGAGGCTAACGGCATAGCATTCGGAATATGGATAGAGCCTGAGATGGTCAATCCCAAAAGTGAACTGGCAGAGCAACATCCCGACTGGATAATCCAACTGCCGAAGCGTGATACTTATTATCTGCGCAACCAGCTTGTACTCGACATGACCAATCCGAAAGTGCAGGACTATGTATTCTCCGTGGTTGACAACCTGATGAAGGAGAATCCGAGGATTAAGTACTTCAAGTGGGACTGTAATTCCCCAATAACCAACACCTTTTCTTCATACGAAGGCCGCGAACAAGGGCGACTGTATGTTGACTATGTTCGTGGACTGTACAGTGTGTTGGAAAGGGTAAGGGCTGCTTATCCCAACATCACGATGATGCTCTGTGCCAGTGGTGGCAGCAGGTGCGACATCGAAGCTTTGAGATACTTTGACGAGTATTGGGTGAGCGACGACACCGACCCTGTGGAGCGTCTTTACATACAGTGGGGCTGTAGCCATTTCCTGCCCACAAAGGCTATGTGTGCCCATGTGACCGACTGGAACAAGCGTTCTAACGTGAAATTCCGCACCGATGTTGCCATGTCGTGCAAACTGGGATTCGACATCGCTCTCAACAAACTCTCTGCCGAAGACAGGGAATACTGCCGTATGGCTACAAAAGAGTGGAACCGCCTGAAGGACATCATCTTTTCTCCTAACCTCTACCGCTTGCAGTCGCCATACGAGAGCGACCACTGCGTCGTGCAAAGGGTAAACGACGACAAAACCCGCGCGCTTGTTTTCGCCTACGACATCCATCCTCGTTTCCGCGAGTCCATCATGCCAATCAAGCTCCAAGGACTCGATGCTTCTGCCATCTACGAGGTAAGGGAAATATGCCAAGCCACTGGACAGAAACCGATGGACTGGCACGAGAAAAGTTTCAGCGGCGAATATCTCATGACTGTCGGCTTGAAGATGACCACCGAGAAAGACATGCAGAGCAGGATTATTGAGATCACGAGAAAAGGGAGTTAACTTCAAAAATTTTATACGAAAACTTCTCTCCACCCCACACAAGGTGGAAGTTCGACCGCTTGACGATGAATAATATAACGTGAATTCGATGATTTTTGCAAAGTTTTTGATGCGCAGATGGCAAAATATGACTCACATTCCCTCGTCAGGATACCGCTGCCTCAAGCATTTTTATCTCGAAAAGGTATGCAGGCACATGCGCCACCTGTAGGGAGAGCCACGTTAGCGCTTCCACTGTGCGCAGCCATCACTCCCCCTTGGAAGCGCCAATGTGGCTCTCCCCCTTGGGGGAGCTGGAGGGGGCTTCGGGCGGGACGCCCGCACCTTGACGTATAAGTAGTTGGTCAAGCGGTGCAGGACAATCTTAAAAACATGTGAGGTAACCCGAGTAACCGAGGTAACCACAGAGGCTAATTTGCTGCCTCGCGAGGAAAATAATGTTACATCCCGATGGAGCGCATTTTTGCTTGGGAGGTCGGTTACCGCGGTTACCTCGGTTACTCCACATGTATTGTTTTCCGTGCAGTCCTCTATATATAATTAGTATTAATTATTATAATAATATA
>JBJEKR010000106.1:0-2999 GCA_051878735.1 Prevotella sp.
AACTTCGTGCTGCCGACGGCAAGATGAGAATGACGGATGTAGCTGATACAGAGCAGCTCTTCCGCCTCATCCAATCCATCCCCTCTCCCAAGGCAGAACCATTCAAGCAATGGATGGCACAAGTGGCATCCATTCGGTTAAACCAGATGCAAGACCCGGAGATGAGCATAGAACAGGCTATTGCCGACTATAAGCGGTTGGGCTATAGTGACCAATGGATAAACCGAAGGATAAAAAGCATCGAGGTTCGTAAGGAGTTGACTGACGAGTGGCATCGCTCGGGCGTTAAGGAGGGTGTGGAATATGCCTCGCTTACCGACATCATCACACGCGAATGGAGCGGCATGACCACCAAACAGTATAAACATCACAAAGGACTGAAGAAAGAAAGCCTTCGTGATAACATGACCAACGTGGAGTTGGCTCTCAATATGCTTGCAGAAGCATCCACCACCGAGATTTCCAGACAGAAGAATCCCAAGGGCTTCAGGCAGAGTGCAAAGGTAGCACAAGAAGGTGGCAGCGTGGCAGCAGCAGCTCGCAAGCAGTTGGAAAGCAAGACAGGCAAGTCAGCCATATCATCAGAAAAAGCCTCCGACTATCTGTTGCCGCCAGAAGAGAGCGGGGCGATAGATGTTTGAGGAACAACAGATAAAGACAAATGTGATTCAAATGAACATATTAGAATTATACGAAAAGCTGAAAGACAGCTATAAAAAATACCTTGAGAGTTTCGTCACTATTAAGGACAAACGAATAAGGGATTGTGTGGATGAGTCCATGCAAACGGATAAACTTTGGCCCAAAGCCCTTATCCAGTTCAACCCTAATTACGAGCAAGGACTGGGGGTAAAGGAGCTTATTGCTTCCGGGCTGCCTATTCACAAAGAACTGGAACTGTTCTTTAGTAATTCCTTTTATAAGCATCAGCAAGAGGCTTTGGCATTGGGATGCCAGGACAAGGAGTTCATCGTCACCTCAGGCACTGGCTCCGGCAAATCGCGTACATTCATGGCAACCATCTTCAATTACATTTTGCAAAACGAGGCAAAATGCGTGGGGAAGACTATTGCCATCATTGTATATCCGATGAATGCCCTCATCAATTCGCAGGCCGAAGAACTGTTGCGCTACAAGGAAGACTTTGAAAAAAGGGCAGCCAGAGAATGTCCATTCACTTTCTGCAAATACACAGGACAGGAGAAAGAGGCTGTCCGCCAACAGATACAGCAAAACCCTCCAAACATTATCTTGACCAATTACATGATGCTTGAATTGCTGATGACGCGTGCAGGCAATGAGGAAGGTCTGAGGAAATGCTTCTTGGAGAATCTGCATTTCCTTGTATTCGACGAGTTGCATACGTATAGAGGTATGCAAGGCAGCGACGTTTCCTTCTTGATTCGACGCATCAAATCCCTGTCTTCAGGAAATGTCTTGTGTTTCGGAACATCAGCAACTATGGTTGCCGACGAAACAATGACATACGCCCAGCAGCGGGAGAAAGTAGCAGAAATCGCATCGTGCATATTTGGAAGCGAATACACAAAAGAACAGGTTATAGACGAGACGCTTGCCTTAAGTCTGAATGAAGATGAACCTTTGGATGGGGCTTTGCGTCAATGTATATCACAATCCTTACCAGATACAACAGATCCGGAGGCGGCAAGAGAATATCCAACGGCTATATGGATAGAGCAAAATATTGCCTTGGAGTACAGTCGTAAAGAAAACAAATATTTCCGAGGCAAACCACTCTCCATAGAGGAAATGGCTGACAGGCTGTCTGCAAAGACTGGTACTGAAAAGGATGCGTGTCAAAAGCACATAGTGGGAGTACTTGAATGGTGCAACAGAATAAACCTCAACAACCATGTGAACGTGCTTCCATACAAGATTCACCAGTTCATACGTCAGACCGGAAATGTTTATGTGACGTTGGGAGAACAAAGTTCCCGTATTATGACAGTGGAAGAGAAACTCTATTGCAAGGAACTGTCACAGGGAGAAACCAAGGTGATGTATTATCCCGTGGTGTTCAGCCGATTGAGTGGCCATGAGTTCTATGTGGTAAACATAGATAACGGGCAACTGAAGCCAAGGAATTTCGACGGAAGAATAAAAGTTGATGACGATTCAAAATCATCCGAGGGATATGTCATCATTCCACATAAGGGTGAAACCGTTGATGACTTCCTGCTGTCATTGGATTCCGATGAAATACCATCTGAGTGGTTTGTCGTCAACAGACAAGGAGCGAAGAAACTGAAAAAGACCTATCAGGAACGTCTGCCCAGACCTGTATTTATTACGATTTCCGGAGGTTGCTCCTTTATGGAGCCTATGGAAGGAACAGACTATATTAAGGCTGTTTTCGTTCCGTCTCCACTGCTATATGACCCAACTTCGCATGTCGTATATATCAACATACAGTCAGAGTTCACCAAACTCATGAAGATTGGCGGTGAGGGAAGAAGTACTGCTACAACTGTGCTTTCATACGAGGACATCATCTTGATGAAAGAATCTGGTGTTGAAGAGAAGGACAGGAAGGTGATGACATTCGTTGATGCCCGACAGGATGCCGCACTCCAGGCAGGACATTTCAACGATTTCATACGTATAGGAAAAATCCGATCTGCGATATGGAATGCAGTGAGCAGTACAGAAGGACCTATCGACAGTACAAATATAGCAAGACTTGTATTTGAGAACCTTCATGTTCCATTCTGCGAATATGTACTTCCCAAGCACCAATCCAAGAGGGGAAGACGCGCCAAGGAGATAGAGGACATCTTCGTCAATTATCTCTCCACAATCGTATATGACGACCTTGCCGGCAATTGGCAGGTTATCATGCCCAACCTTGAGGAATGTGCATTATTGAAGATAGAATACAAATACTTACATGATGAAATCACTGGCGAGGACGGGTGCGACAGACTGTATGACATTCCTGAATTAGAGGGTATGACCGACGAGCAGAAGGAAACATTCAT
>JBJEKR010000107.1:0-13223 GCA_051878735.1 Prevotella sp.
CACACAGCTGTTTTATTGACGGAAATCAAGGAGTGGGACACTGGGAGTGTGGGCGTCCCGCCCGCACCTTGCGGAATGTGTAATATCCAAATAGCCGATATTTATGCTTGATGGAGCGCATGGTGCGGGCGGGACGCCCACACCCCCAGTCATTGGCGCATTATAAAGAGAATTTCATCGAACTCACGTTTAAATAAGGTATAGGGAAAGAAGAAGGCACAAAGAAGGGGCGGTCAATCGACCGCCCCGTTTAACCAACACAAAAACTAAACTAGACTTAACTTTATTTCTACTCGAGATTTTCACAAATCCCATGAATAGCTCTATTTTTCTGCAAAGTTAGACACATTTTTCCAATTGTGCAACAGTTACCCATACAAAAACATATAAAAAATGTAAAAATCACAATTTCGTCGTTTTATTCAGCAAATAATAGTCCAAAATTGTCATGGCAGCCATAGCTTCCACGACTGGAATGGCACGTGGTACGACACATGGGTCATGCCTTCCAGCGGCCTTGAACGTCACAGCATTTCCATTCTTGTCCACAGTGTTCTGGTCCATCAATATGGTTGCCACTGGCTTGAATGCCACACGGAAGAAGATGTCCTCACCATTGCTTATGCCACCCTGAATGCCGCCACTATGGTTTGTGGTAGTGTGCAGATGCAGTGGTTCACCAGGCTTCACGTCGTTTCTTGAAGGAACAAAAATGTCGTTCATTGTTGAGCCAGACATCTCTACACAGTCGAAGCCCTCACCGTATTCAAAACCCTTGGCAGCGTTAATGCTTAGCATTGCATGTCCTAAGGCAGCATGCAATTTGCCAAATTCCGGTTCTCCAACGCCTGCCGGACAGCCTTTTATGACACAAGTCACCACGCCGCCTATGCTGTCGCCAATGCTCTTCGCGTTCCTGATCAACAGCTCCATCTTTTGCGCCATTTCCTGGTCGGGACACCTAACCGAATTTAGCTCAACCTTGGACAGATCGTATTTCCTATAGTCTTTATCGAGCGTATAGACACCTATTTTCGACGTGTATGCCACAATGTCTATTCCCAACTGACGCAAGGCGAGCTTTGCCAATGCACCAGCCACGCAACGGGCTATTGTGACTCGTGCCGACGAACGCCCGCCGCCACGATGGTCGCGTATGCCGTATTTCTCGTGGTAGGTATAGTCGGCGTGAGACGGACGGAAAAGGTTGCGCAGATTGTCATAGTCGCCCGACCTTTGACTGGTGTTCCTCACAATGAAACCTATTGGACAGCCTGTCGATTTGCCCTCAAACACTCCACTGAGCAGTTCCACCCGGTCAGGTTCCTTGCGACTCGTGGTAATGTCACTTTGTCCTGGGCGACGGCGGTTCAGTTCCGCCTGAATGAAATCGACATCAATGTCTATGCCGGCGGGCATTCCGTCAACAACACCTCCCACTGCCTCGCCATGACTCTCGCCAAACGAAGTCAGTTTGAATATGTTTCCAAATGTATTCATATAAAATAAAAATTTAAAGGGCAAAACCTAAAAACTACGTTAAAAGGCAAAGCCTTAAAGACTGAGTTAAAAGGCAGAGCCTTAAAGACTGCGTAAAAAGGCGTAGCCTTAAGATATTGCGCAGCACCTTTAAGCACAAAGTGCTTTTAATCTTTAATGAAATTTTATCGCGAAGCGACTTTAAGTTTTATCGCGAAGCGACTTTTAAGCACAAAGTGCTTTTAATTCTTAATTCTTAATTCTTAATTTTTAGTGCGTAGCACTTTAATGGCAGTGTCCGCAACCGCAGCCACCTTCGTGATGATGGTGATGTTCATGGTCGCAGTCACCTCCGCAATCGTCGCATCCGCAACCGCATCCACAGCCGCCCTCGCCACTGAGATAGTTCACAAGGTTCTGTATTTCCTGAGTGCTTGCCTGACGCTTCTCAAGCATTTTTCCCTTGAAGTTCAGCGTCTTTCCCGCCAACGGATGGTTGAGGTCCATCCTCACCTTGTCTTCCGTAATGGCGAGCACTCTGCCATAGAAATGGTTGCCATCCTCGTTCTGCAGAGGCACTATGGCTCCCTCGAAGATGTTATCATGGTCGAAATGACCATTAATCTGGAATATGCTGCGGTCGAGGTCGAGCACACGCGACTCTTCAAAGTCGCCGTATGCCTGGTCTTTCGTCAGTACAAAGTCGAAGGCTGCTCCAGGTTCGAGGTTCACCACCTGCTTCTCAAACTCATCAAGAGTAACTCCGAAACCCGAAATGAACTCGAAAGGCTTTGTAGTGGGCGCTTCTTCAATTTTCTCTCTTTTCTCACCATCGACAGTGTAGAGCGTGTAGCTCACGGCGATGAACATGTTGTGTTTACTTTCCATTTTTATATCAAAAAACTGTTTTACTCGTTTGTTATTCTCGGCAAAGGTACTCATTATATTTGTAACAGCCAAACATTTACCATTTTTTTTGATTTATTGCACACATAAACAGCAAAAGTGCAGTTTTACTTTTGAAGTATTCAGAATCGCTTTTGTTTTCATACAAAAGTGTAACCAAATGAGAATTTTATGCATAAATTTGTTGGCAGTTAGCAAAAAAAGGAGTAACTTTGCAGCCTAAAATCAAGATGAATATTAAAAAACTTAAATAGAAAATGAAACATCAGTTGAGAAGTGCCGTGTGCACTGAAGGAAGAAGGATGGCCGGAGCGCGTGCGCTCTGGGTGGCAACGGGCATGAAGCGCGAACAGTTTGGCAAGCCAATAATTGCCGTCGTCAACTCGTTCACACAGTTCGTACCTGGCCATACGCATCTGCATGAGATTGGACAGATTGTAAAACAGGAGATTGAGGCAATGGGCTGCTATGCCGCCGAGTTCAACACTATCGCCATCGATGACGGAATTGCTATGGGACACGACGGAATGCTCTACTCACTGCCTTCGCGCGACATCATTGCCGACTCCGTGGAATACATGTGCAACGCACACAAGGCCGACGCCATGATTTGCATCTCAAACTGCGACAAGGTCACTCCTGGTATGCTCATGGCTTCCATGCGTCTCAACATTCCTACGGTGTTCTGCTCCGGTGGCCCTATGGAGGCTGGACGCTGGCGCGGCGAGAATGCCGACCTCATTACAGCCATGATAAAGGGTGCCGACCCATCGGTAAGCGACGAGGAGATGGCTGAGATAGAAGGCTGCTCTTGCCCAGGCTGCGGAAGCTGCTCTGGCATGTTCACAGCCAACTCGATGAACTCACTCACCGAGGCCATAGGTCTGTCGCTGCCAGGCAACGGAACAATACTTGCAACACACGAGAACCGCATACGCCTGTTCAAGGACGCTGCACGTCAGGTGGTAAAGAACGCATTTGCCTATTATGAGGACGGCGACGAGAGCGTGCTGCCAAAGAGCATCGCCACACGCAAGGCTTTCCTCAATGCCATGACACTCGACATTGCAATGGGCGGAAGCACCAATACCGTGCTACACCTGTTGGCAGTGGCACAGGAGGCTGGTGCAGACTTCAAGATGAGCGACATCGACGAACTGAGCCGTCGCGTGCCTTGTCTCTGCAAGCTGGCTCCAAACACGCAGAAATACAGCGTTCAGGAGTGCGGTCGCGCCGGTGGCATACTCGGCATTCTCAACGAGCTGAACAAGGGTGGACTCATTGACGGCTCTGCCATCCGTGTTGACGGCAAGACTCTCGACGAGCAGATGAGGAAATACGACATAACAGGCGAGAGCATCGACCCAGAGGCAAACCGCATCTATCAGACTGCCCCAGGACGCAAGTTCTCGACAAAGATGGGAAGCCAAAACGCACAGTGGGGCGAGCTGGACACCGACCGTGCCAACGGTTGCATACGCGACCTTGAACATGCCTACACCAAGGACGGTGGTCTTGCAGTGCTGTTCGGCAACATTGCACAGGACGGTTGCGTGGTGAAGACCGCAGGCGTTGACGAAGCCCTTTGGAAATTCGCCGGCCCCGCCAAGGTGTTCGACTCACAGGAAGACGCTTGCGAAGGAATCCTCGGCGGAAAGATAAAGAGCGGCGACTGTGTCGTCATCACCCACGAAGGTCCAAAGGGTGGTCCAGGAATGCAGGAGATGCTCTATCCCACCTCTTATATAAAGAGCATGCATCTCGGCAAGGAGTGCGCCCTCATCACTGACGGTCGCTTCTCGGGAGGAACCAGCGGTCTCAGCATCGGACACATTTCTCCAGAGGCAGCTTCCGGCGGCAACATAGGAAAGATAGTCGATGGCGACATCATCGAGATTGACATTCCAAACCGCTCTATCAACGTCAGACTGAGCGACGAGGAGTTGGCAGCACGCCCACAACAGCCACTGAAGCGCGACCGAAAGGTAAGCAAGGCACTGAAGGCATACGCACAAAGTGTGGCAAGTGCCGACAAAGGCGGTGTGAGGATGATTGAGGACTGAAAAAATTAAGAATTAAGAATTAAAAGTTAAGAATTAAGAATTAAAGGTTGAGGATTGAAAATTGAACGCTGAAAATTTATTAGCTGCGCGCAGCTATTCAACATTCAACATTCAATATTCAACAAAAAAAGAAACGAAATGTCAAATGATATAATAACAGGAGCAGAAGCTCTAATGAGAGCTTTAAGGGAAGAAGGAGTAAAGACCATCTTCGGATATCCGGGAGGTTCCATAATGCCAGTCTATGATGCCCTCTACGACTACACACGGGGCGAGAAGAAAGCCTTTGACCACATTCTGGTACGTCACGAACAGGCCGCTGCACATGCTGCAGAAGGCTACGCAAGAGTGAGCGACGAGGTCGGAGTGTGCATCGTTACCAGCGGACCTGGCGCGACAAACACCCTCACAGGCGTTGCCGACGCAACGATGGACTCAACGCCTATCGTCGTCATCGCAGGACAGGTAGGCACAAACGTGCTCGGCACCGATGCGTTCCAGGAAGTTGACCTCGTAGGCTTGGCGCAGCCCATTTCCAAGTGGAGCTATCAGATACGTCGTGCCGAAGACGTGGCATGGGCAGTAAGCCGTGCCTTCTACATAGCACGCACAGGACGCCCGGGTCCCGTAGTGCTTGACTTTGCAAAGAACGCACAGGTGGAAAAGACCGAATGGCATCCCGCAAAGGTTGATTTCGTGCGCAGCTACGTTCCCTACCCCACTCTCGACCAGAAAGCCGTTGAGGAAGCAGCAGCCTTAATCAATTCTGCCAAGAAGCCCTTGGCGCTCGTAGGGCATGGCGTTGAGCTGGGTGGAGCACAAAACGAGCTGATTGAATTCCTTGAGAAGGCAGACATTCCCGCTGCACGCACGCTGCTCGGACTCTCTGCACTGCCCACCGACCACCCACTGAACATGGGAATGCTCGGAATGCACGGCAACTACGCGCCAAACATAAAGGAACAGGAGTGCGACGTGCTGATAGCTATCGGCATGCGTTTCAGCGACCGCGACACAGGCACGCCCAACACCTACGCAAAGCAGGCTAAGATTATCCACCTCGACATCGACCGCTCGGAAATCAACAAGTGCATTCCTGTTGACGTGCCAGTGGTAGCCGACTGCAAGGTGTCGCTGCCTGCAATAACTCGTCTGCTTCAGAAGAACAACCACCGCGAATGGCGCGAGAGCTTCGCTGAGTATCATCAGCAAGAGGTGGAGAAGGTTATCGAACCAGCCATTCATCCTAAGGAAGGCCCCCTGCTCATGGGCGAGATTGTCAACGCCGTGGCAGAAGCCACCAAGGGCGATGCAGTGCTCGTCAACGACGTAGGTCAGAACCAGATGTTCTCTTGCCGCTATTTCAAGTTCAACAAGAAACGCTCCGTTGTCACCAGCGGCGGTCTCGGAACCATGGGCTTCGGAATGCCCGCAGCCATTGGCGCCACCTTCGGCGCTCCCGACCGTACCGTGTGCATGTT
Organism: Prevotella sp.; assembly: GCA_051878735.1. Taxonomy (GTDB): domain Bacteria; phylum Bacteroidota; class Bacteroidia; order Bacteroidales; family Bacteroidaceae; genus Prevotella. The sequence continues at coordinate 5,930 of JBJEKR010000107.1, forward strand.
CTCGGGCGATGGCGGATTCCAGATGAACATACAGGAACTTGGAACCATCATGGAGAACCAAGCTCCAGTGAAGATGATCATGATGAACAACAACTATCTTGGCAACGTTCGCCAGTGGCAGGACATGTTCTTCCAGCAACGAAAGTCGTTCACACGCATGATGAACCCACACTACCAGCTCATTGCCGAAGCCTACCACATCCCCTACAGCGTAGTCATCGACCGTGCAGACCTCAAGCCTGCCATAGAGAAGATGCTTGCCACCGATGGACCTTACATACTCGAATGTGCAGTAAAGGAAGAGGACAACGTGGCACCGATGATAGCACCAGGACATAGCATCGACGACATGATGCTGGAGATAAACATCACACCACAACTTGACTGTTAATGAAAAAACGATGGAAGAAAAGAAATTATATACACTGCTGGTTTATTCAGAGAACATAGCCGGTATTCTAAACCAGATTACCGCCGTCTTCACCCGTCGTCAGGTGAACATCGAGAGCCTCAACGTTTCGGCATCAAGCATACCTGGACTTCACAAGTACACCATCACCGCATGGAGCAACGAAGACCAGATAATAAAGATAACAAAGCAAATTGAAAAGAAAATCGACGTCGTGAAGGCGACACACTTCACCGACGAAGAGCTCTTCATACGCGAGACAGGACTCTACAAACTCGCCACCGACAAGGTTATGGAGAACCCTGAGATTTCACGAACAATACGTAAGCAGGAGGCCACCATCACCGAGGTCAACCCTACATACATCATCGTGATGAAGAACGGCATGACAGAAGACATCATGAACCTCTTCTACGCTCTCAACGAGTTCGACTGCGTGCTGCAGTACACTCGTTCCGGACGCATTGCCGTGACGCGAAGCACTACAGAGGAAGTAAGCAAGTATCTTGAACAACGAGAGAAGAATGGATAAGGTAGGACGATACAAGTTTTTATCCGAGCCGTTCCACTGCGACTTCTCCCATCGTCTCTTCATGGGACATCTCGGCAACCACATGCTCAACGCTGCCGATTTCCATTCCACGGAACGAGACTTTGGCATGACGCGACTCAACCCTATCCACAAGACATGGGTTCTCTCGCGTCTTGCCATAGAGATGGTGGAAATGCCCGAACAGTACACCCACTTCACCGTCGAGACATGGGTGGAGAGCGCCATGCGCTATTTCACCAACCGCAATTTCCAGGTAGTTGCCGACGATGGCCGCACGTTGGGCTATGGTCGCAGCGTGTGGGCAATGATTGACACCGAGACACGTCAGCCAACCGACATCCTCGCCATCGACGACGGAGCCATCAACGACTGGATAGAACGCGACAAGCCCTGTCCAATAGCCAAAGGCTCTCGTGTAAAGATGTCTGCCGACGCCACGCTCGTTCGTACCATCGACACCCACTATTGTGACGTGGATGTCAACGGACATGTAAACTCAATAAAATATGTCGAGCATACCCTCGACCTCTTCCCCCTCGAATGGTATGCATCCCACCGTCTCCGCCGTTTCGACATTGCCTACGTAGCCGAGAGCCACGCCGGCGACTGTCTAAACTTCTATCAGGAGACCAACGACAACCTCTCGTTCAACATCCGCATCACCAAAGGCAGCGAAGAACAGGAGACGGAGGTAGTACGCTGCAACCTACTGTTCTGCGACATCTGACCCCATGCCATGTCCTCATTTAGGCATCACACGCGCCATACCGTTATTTGCGCATAATCCACCCATTTCCACCTGTGGTAGGGGCAGACTGTTGTGTCTGCCCGACGACAGCAAGTCGTAATAAAGCCACCGAACAAATGTTATTTGCTATTTCTCGCCTTCAGGTCCTAATGCTTAACAATGCATAACCTATTAACCATCCCCCAATCAAAACCTTTAAAAAACATTAATCACATGTATTTTTCTTATAAATTCTTTTCTCTTTACAAAAAAAGTGCTAAATTTGCAGCGACAATCTAATTATCCTTGAGTGAAAGTAGATCACCCCGTGAAATGCTTTCAGTAAAAGGTTAACAAACCTACGCTGAGCTAAACATGAGGGAAATCATGTAATAGCGATTAGGGGAGTCACGACATATTAAAAAGGCGTCTTCAAGCGTCTTATCTTTGACTCATAGGAATTTCGCAAAATTCAATTACAGTCAGGGATTAGGCAACGGCAGATGTTCTCGGGGATATGTTTATACTCATCCCTTTGCCTATCGTTATACAATCACATCGTATGCAATATTAGGTAAGGGATTATATATTCATATCGACGTGGGCTTCGACGTTACGCGTTCTACTGTATCGGACAATGCGAGAAGCTTCTATGAGTGGGATGAGCAACAGAGCAGTTCCCACGCTATTTTTTTTATGACGTAAACACAAAAGTTTAATATAGCCTATAGGGGGACATTGGTTTATTAAAGGTACGGCAGTTAGCAATGGATGTCATACGGATTAACAGCGGCGAATATATAGGAATGAGAGTATTGGCAATAAAGTCAATTCCTCACATCTCGATATTATCAGAAAGCCAAGAACCCCAAGAGCATATAGAACAATATGCTCAAGATATGGCTAACCTATTGGGTGAAATCTACCAGCAATACAAAGAACTGTATAAACAGACAGGGCAGAATCCTGACATTTCTATAGAACTGAGTTGGGTAACTGAACCTGTTGAAAATCAGCCATACAAAGCAAATATCCATCTTTACATACTATTGCGAATCATACATACAATCCCGCAGAATGTAGAAAACAGGCTTCAAGTTCTTACAGGTCTTGTTAAGGCCACATTAGACGGTGGCAGGTACGAGTCTGAGGATTGTTCTTTTGCTGATTACAATTCTGTTTTCAGCCGCATAAGTCAAGGTGATTGTCAAGCCATCGTCAAGGAAGAGAGAGTCGAAGACCTTCAAAATAGCTTTATGCCTGCTTGCTATGCATACGACAAACTGCCTACGGACTATCAAGACTTAAGTCGCATTGCCAATATTCTGATTATGCATCCGGGGAGCGCAGTTTCGTTCCAACTTATCCCGACATATTTCAACAACGATGAACTTGCGGAACTAAATAAAACAAGCCAAAATGTAAGTATGCTTAGTCAGGGCGTAAACGACAGGCAAATCGGTAACGTTAGCTTTACCAACGCTGAAAGGTTAAGCGAACTATACAAGTATTATGCTGACAACAAGAGTCGTGCCCTTTTCCAATATAACATTATTATTTATGGAGACCATAAGTCTCTTAGCGCCGTATCTACGCGCGTGTTGGGACAACTAAACTCAACCCAACAAGAAAAGCCGAATTTGCAAATAGTTAGTTTGTCGAGAGATGAGGTTTGCCCCTCTCAAGATGCCTTATACCCACAGCCTTGGGTGGTCAGCGACATACTACTCAATCGAAATAGGAATACCTCGATATGGGGAAGCGGCTATATAAGCAACGCCTTATATCGATTCCCATTTATTATCACGGCAGAAGAAGCCGCATCATTCCTGAGATTGCCAATAGGTGATGATAAGGTAAATGCAGGTCTCGTGGTCAACGAGACAGGAAAGGCGAGCAAAACGTATTCCAAGAACCTTATCAACGCAGGTGATATTGAGATTGGTAAACTCAAGTCTTCTTCCGCAAATTCTATCGGTTTCACTTTAAAAGATCTTGCAAAACACATGCTCGTTGTGGGTACTCCAGGTTCTGGCAAGACAACATTCTCCGTTGGATTGCTCGATCGCCTATGGAAAGACCATCATATTCCTTTCCTTGTAATTGAACCAGCAAAAAACGAATACAGGTCGTTGGTACAGAGCATACCAGAGCTACAAGTGTTTACTCCTGGAAAAAACTTTATATCTCCTTTCGTCTTCAATCCCTTTGTGCCACCAAAGAACGTAAAGCTTGAGACTTACAAGTCAACCCTTAAGACGGCTTTTGCTGCAGGTGTGTCAATGACGACACCTTTAGATAAGATTTTTGAGGATACAGTGAACAATTGCTATTCAGACTTTCGCTGGCTCGACTCATACACAACGGATAACAAGGGCAAAATATTCAATATTACAGACTTTGTCAAATGTTTCCAAGAGACATTCGACGAAATCGGCTATACTGGTGACGCAAAGAATATCGGACGTGCAGGTATGGTTCGTCTGAAGAGCTTGGTAAATTTGTTTGACAACTATTATAGTATTCCCATAGAGGACATTCTAACTAAACCGACCATCATTGAGTTGGCTGCAATAGAGAACAGTGAGCAAAAGGCACTTATTATCTCGCTGTTGCTGCTGTCCATACTTGCTTACGTGAATGCAAACTACATAGGTGAAGGAGGATTGCGGAACTTTATCCTGCTTGAAGAGGCGCATGTTCTACTTGATGCAGACACCAACGTAGGAGAGGGTTCCGCCAATCCCAGTGCGATAGCACAAGGATTGGTGAAACGTATGTTGGCAGAGATTCGTTCCTATGGTGTGGGCATAGCCATAGCTGATCAGTCGCCAAGGAAGGTTGGCTTAGACATTGTGGCACTAACCGACATAAAAGTTGCATTCCGTTTGGTGGAAGGTCAAGATAAGGAGATTCTTGCAAATTCTACCAGTATGAATGAAGTGCAAGCAGCAAGGCTCGCAAAACTCAAGCCAGGCGAAGCTTTCCTTTTCTTTAACCGTCTGGATGAACCAGAGGAAATCATTACTCCTGATTATCGTCTTGACAATAAGATAAGCATATCTCTTTCAGACGATGGCATAAAACAACTTTCAACCTACTGGAACGACAAACAAGAAAAACTACGACCGTACCCAGAATGTGCTTTCGCTCCATGTTGCCAAAAGTGTTGCAACTATGAGCGACGTCTATTGGCTCGCGAGGTTGCGAGGAGAATCTTCCGTGGATATGTTCCTATCAACACGAACAACCCTGAGCCAATAAGGAAAGTATTCTCTAAGTTCTCTTCACTGATTAAAGAAGAATTGAACGATGAGCCATTCTGCCCAGAGTTGCGCACTTGTGTGAGAGTGCATTTTTGGAGACGGTTGAAGTACGACACACAGTTGAGAATTCTTTCGTCGGATATTGAGAGTTCAATTAAACGCGATTACCAGTCCTAATATCTACGTGTCATGAAAGAATACAGCGGAAACGACGATTACAACAAACTTGTCGAGGACTATAAGGATCTTGACAGGCAATACAAAGAGGCAAAAAAAAGTATTGATTACAGTAGGAACAAAGAAGAGCAACGATTTTGGCAGAGAAGGGGCGACGACCTTTGGAATAAACGTGACGAACTTGGCGGTAAGATTGAGCTATATCGCAGAAATTCCTTAGATGGCACCAAAGGCGACACTGCAGCCGAGAAACTCGAAAAGATGCAAGCGCATTACAGAGATCTCGACTGGCAATGTAAAGAAGCAAAGGAGAGTATTAAGTTCAGTAGAAGCGATAAGGAAAAGCTGTTTTGGCAACAAAGGACAGATGAACTTTCCAAACAACGTAGCCAATTAGGTGGCAGGATAGAGTCATTCCGCAACAGGACATTGGATGGTGGCGAAAGTGTTAAAGACACTGGGAAGCTTGACAAAATGAGAGATGACTACAATGAACTCGACAGGAAATATCAAGACGCAATATACAATAGAGGTTTCAGTAGAAACAAAGGTGAATATGAGTATTGGCAGAAAAAGGCTGACTACTATTTGAATCAACGTGATGAATTGGGTGGAAAAACAAGCAATAACGGCTATGACACCTCTAAAAATAGTTTTGCAGACACTTCACTCGATAGTGGAGAAGTAGATAACACAGACATAAATTCAGCTGAAAACGAAAAGAAAGAGCCATCAAATGAGAATGTATATGTATCAAATCCAGACATGCCTTCAGCCGAACAGGTAGAGAAAGGAGATGATAGAGGTCAGGAAACTCCTTCAAACGAAGAAGGAGGAGAAGGTACTTCCGAAGATGGCACTGAAACTCCGTCCAATGACACGGAAGAGAACTCTAATGAGGACGGAAATGAAACACCTTCTAACGAGGAAAGTCAGGAAACTCCTTCAAACGAAGAAGGAAGAGAAGGTACTTCCGAAGATGGCACTGAAACTCCGTCCAATGATACGGAAGAGAACTCTAATGAGGACGGAAATGAAACACCTTCTAACGAGGAAAGTCAGGAAACTCCTTCAAACGAAGAAGGAAGAGAAGGTACTTCCGAAGATGGCACTGAAACTCCGTCCAATGATACGGAAGAGAACTCTAATGAGGACGGAAATGAAACACCTTCTAACGAGGAAAGTCAGGAAACTCCTTCAAACGAAGAAGGAAGAGAAGGTACTTCCGAAGATGGCACTGAAACTCCGTCCAATGATACGGAAGAGAACTCTAATGAGGACGGAAATGAAACACCTTCTAACGAGGAAAGTCAGGAAACTCCTTCAAACGAAGAAGGAAGAGAAGGTACTTCCGAAGATGGCACTGAAACTCCGTCCAATGATACAGAAGAGAACTCTAATGAGGACGGGAACGAGAATCATTCAAACGAGGAAGGAAGAGAAGGAACTTCCGAGGATGGCGCAGAAACTCCGTCCAATGATACAGAAGAGAACTCTAACGAGGACGGGAACGAGAATCATTCAAACGAAGAAGGTCAAGAGAATCCTTCAAATGAGGGAGGAGAAGGTACTTCCGAGGATGGCACAGAAACTTCGTCCAATGATACTGGAGAGAACACCAACGAGGACGGAAACGAGAATCCTTCAAACGAGGACGGAAATGAAACACCTTCTAACGAGGAAAGTCAGGAAACGCCTTCAAACGAAGAGGGAGGAGAAGGTGCTTCCGAGGATGGCACTGAAACTTCGTCCAATGATACAGGAGAGAACACTAACGGGGAAGGAAACGAGACGCCTTCAAACGAGGAAGATCAGGAAACGCCAGACGAAAGTCTTGATAGTAATGAAGATGAAAATGAAGACTACCCTGGAGGAAACCAATTCCCTCCAGCTACTTCCATGGATCAAGGAGAAGACGAGGGTTACGACACTTATGACGATGACTACGAAGGAGGAATGGGTTCTGGCGGTGGTTATGGTACTGATGGCGGAGTCATGGGCGAAAGTGAAAGTGGTTTAGACGAAGGAGACAACAACGAAATCGGCGAAAATAATTCCGATGGTGAAAACACTGAAGGTGAGGAAGATACTACGCCAAGTGAAACCAGCGGTAAGCGTCTCCACGAAGACGTATTGTACTGTCCAAATTAATTGTTTACCTT
>JBJEKR010000108.1:0-13193 GCA_051878735.1 Prevotella sp.
AGGCGACTGTCACAGTTATGACAGTCGCCTGTCAAAGGGTGACAGTCGGCGAAACTTCAGTTACTTAATTAAATCGGTTTTACCAAATGTTTCACGTTTTTTCTGCAATGAAAGGATATAATGTGTGAACAATGCAGGTTAAGCCTTTCTTGGTAACATAGAAATAAACGCTATCTTTGCACCAGTTATTCACCACATTAAAATATAATATTATGAACGAGAAAGAAACAAAGAAGACTATTATTGGCGAGAAGAACTGCAGGCAGTGGCAGGTGGCTTTTATTGGAAAGGCATAGAGTATAACACCATGGAAGACCTGAGAAATGCCATAGCACAGGGCATTATTACGGAGGAAGACGCTGTCATCATCGCCAATAATATCGGTGGAACGCCAAACTGATGGGTTGATGAAGAACGACATTGACGGAATGGGGCGTGTCAGATGAAAACCGACACGCCCCATTCCGTCGATGTATATTTTCCATGGGAAACGAAAAAAGTGGGAAAATGGTGTAGTTTTTCGTGGAAGTGGTGCGTCTAAAGGGAAAAACAATCAAAGAAAAATACGATGAAAACAATGAAAATGATTATGCTGGCACTCGTTGCAGCAGTGACGACAGCCAACGCACAGCCTCGGTTGAAAGGCTACGACACAAAGAACATGGACACGAGCGTGAAGCCCGGTGCTGATTTCGTGAAGTATGCAACAGGAGCATGGCTCGACAGTCACCCTCTCGACGCAGAACACGTCACCAACGGAGCGTTCATGGACCTTTATGACCAGAACCAACTGCAGATCAACGAGCTGATACTGCAGTTTGCCAACGAGCCACAGAAGCCTGGCACACTGGGCTACAAGATCGGTACGCTTTACAACCTGATGATGGACAGCGTGAGACTAAACCGCGAGGGCTACGAGCCACTGAAGCCAGCTTTGGAGCGCGTACGCAACGTGAAGGATCGTGCGGAGTATTTCCGTCTGACCGCCGAGCTTGATCGCCGCGGCGAGAATACGATGATGTTTGCTTGGGGCGTTGGAGCCGACATGCGCAATGCAGGACACAACGTAGTGAACATCTCACAGGGTGGACTTGGACTTGGCACTCCCGAATACTATCTGAACGACGACGAGCAGACCAAGGCTGTGCGTGAGGCATATAAGGCATACGGACGCAAAATATTTACCCTCGTAGGCTACAGCGAAGAGGAGACGGCGAAGAAGGTTGACGCCGTGATGGAGATAGAGAACCGCATTGCAAAGGTGAGCTACGACAAGGTGAAGCTGCGCAACATCGACGCCAACTATCATAAATACACCTACGCCGAACTGCTGAAGGAGTTCCCCGGCATCGACTGGACCATGATGTTCTGGGTGAGCGGTTGTCCGGCGTTCGACGAGGTTGTGGTGGCGCAGCCTGAGCCAATACACGAGGTGGAGAAGATTCTTGCCGAAGCGTCGCTTGAGGACTTGAAATCGTATGCGGAGTCGCGTCTCATTGCCGGTGCGGCAAATGTACTTTCCGACGATTTCCGTCAGGCATACTTCGAGTTCAGCAGCAAGCTGAGCGGACAGCAGCAGGACATGCCCCGATGGAAGCGTGCCAATTCACTTGTCAACAGCGTGATGAGCGATGCCATAGGTCAGATGTATTGCGAGAAGTATTTCCCAGAGTCGAGCAAGAAGCGCATGATGGAGATTGTACGTAACCTGCAGACAGCACTCTCGCAGCGCATCAGTGAGACAACATGGATGAGCGACGCGACGAAAGCCCAGGCAAAGGACAAGTTAGACAACTTCATTGTGAAGATTGGTTATCCGGACAAGTGGAAGGACTATTCTAAACTCGTGGTCAACGACACGCTTTCGCTCTACGAGAACCTTGCCAACATAAGCGAGTACTTCCTTCTCGACCAACTCAACCGCAAAGTGGGCAAGCCGCTTGACAAGTCGGAGTGGCACATGTCGCCGCAGACCATCAACGCCTATTACAACCCGACGACAAACGAGATATGCTTCCCCGCAGGCATTTTGCAGCCACCATTCTTCGACCCCGAATCAGACGATGCCGCCAACTATGGTGCGATAGGAGCCGTGATAGGTCACGAGATGACACACGGATTTGACGACCAAGGTTGCCAGTTCGACAAGACTGGTGAGCAGCGCAACTGGTGGACGGCTGCTGACAAGACAGCATACGAGAAGCGCACAAAGGTGCTTGATGACTATTTCTCTGGCATTGAGGTAATCAACGGAAAGAAAATCAACGGCAAACAGACTCTTGGCGAGAACATCGGCGACAACGGCGGCCTGCATGTCTCTTTGCGTGCAATGCACAACGACAAGAACGTGGCTTCCGACATCGACGGACTGACTGCCGACCAGCGTTTCTTCCTCGGTTGGGCACGCATTTGGGCAAGCAATGAGCGTCCTGAGTATTCCGACATGCTGTTGAACATTGACGTACACTCGCCAAACAAAGCCCGCGTGAACGGTGCGCTGCCACACATTGACGAGTGGTACACGGCGTTCGACATAAAGAAGTCAGATCCTCTTTTCTTGCCAAAGAACAAGCGTGCAAGAATTTGGTAAACGACTATAAAGTGGAATTAATATATTCGTAAAGTTTCTTATAAAAAGGATGACGGGTTAGGGTTTCTGCGTCGCCTACGATGATGAGTTTCATTCGGGCACGCGTGATGGCTACATTCATGCGGCGAAGGTCACGCAGAAATCCTATCCGTCCCTCCTCGTTGGAACGGACGAGTGAGAGCAATATGACATCGCGCTCCTGACCTTGAAAACCATCGACGGTATTCACGGTGATTATTTTCCTGAACGGCTTAAAGAAATCGAGCTTCTTTATCATCTTCCTAAGATACTGCACTTGGGCGCGGTAAGGAGATATTATGCCTACGTCGATACGTTCGTCAAGAATCCTCTGCCGCCCAATCTTCACGAAATACTCTGCCAACGTCAGCAACGCCTTCTGGGCTTCGGGGATGTTTGAAAGAGAGAAGCCCCCTCCGGCTCCCCCAAAGGGGAGAGCCTCGTTGGCGCTTCCACTTTGCGCAGCCATCACTCCCCCTTGGGGGAGCTGGAGGGGGCTTCGGGGAAGCTGAGGGAGGCTTACCCACTCCATCGCCCTATCAAGGTCGAGGATTCCGCGGAACCTCACTTCGGGGGCGGCGGTGAGTTTGCCATGGTAGAACCAGTTGCTGGAAAAGCGCATGATTTGTTCGTTCATGCGGTATTGTATCATTAGGGGGGTTACGGCTTCGGGCTTGTTTTCTACAATGCGCTCCATGAGGGTCTTGTCGAGACCCGCCTTCATTGCCGCTATGCTCTTTATCGTGGGTGGAAGCTGGCAGTGGTCACCGGCAAGTATTACGCGTGTGGCACGGCGAATGGGAATCCAACACGCCGCTTCGAGGGCTTGTGCTGCCTCGTCGATGAATAGCGTGCCGAATTTCATGCCGTCGAGCAGGCGGTTGGCACTGCCCACAAGGGTGGAGGCAATGACACGAGCCTCACCAAAGATTTGGTTGCGTATGCGCAATTCCAGTTCCACGTCGCGCTCCTTCAGCCGTTCAAGTTTTTGGTGGAAGGTGCGGTCGCCACGCTTGCGGTTGGCACGCAGGTCACGTATTGCCTTGCGTATGCTCCACAACTGCGTATAGTCGGGATGTGACTCAAAGCGTCGTTCATAGGTAAAGGAGAGCATCTTGTCGTTCACCTTCGTTGGGTTGCCTATTCGCAGCACGTTTATGCCACGGTCAACCAGCTTTTCCGAAATCCAATCCACTGCCATGTTGCTCTGAGCGCATACGAGAACTTGATTCTCGCGTTTCAGAGTCTCGAAGATTGCCTCAACGAGTGTTGTCGTCTTGCCCGTTCCTGGAGGACCATGGACCACGGCAACATCCTTTGCCCTAAGCACTTCGTTCACGGCACGTGCCTGCGAGTCGTTGAGGAAAGGAATTGGTATAGGTCCAAAAGTGAAAGTTTCGGCCTTTTGTCGGCTATAGAACAAATCGCGCAGATAGCCCAGACGACCCTTTGCGCGTATGGTACGTTCCAGTGCCTCGAACATCAGTCGGTAGCTCGTCTCGTCGAAGCTGCGCTGCACCGACAGTGTCACCGCCGTCTGTAGAGCCACGATGTCAGTTCCGTCGGGCACGGTTATTACCATCCTGTCACCATCGACAAAGCTCACCACGCCCTTAACGCTCCTCTCCCCTTTATTTGCACTTTTCACTTCTCCCTTCTCACCTCTCACAACCATCTCCACCGGACGACCGAACTCGAAGTTGTGGTCGATGTCATGGTCTTTAGTGCGCATTATCTCTACCGAGAGTTGGTTGAGCGAGTTATAGTAGCTGCGCGAGAATTGCACGTCGAGCCATGCATCGCCACGTCTTGCCAGATTGTCGAGTCCATTTGCTCCGAGTTTTCTGTCAAACTCCTCCTTGTCGATGTTGTATTCCATTTCCAACAGGAAACGTTGCTCTTGCAGTGCAAGTATGGGAGAAGTAGTATTCACCATGTCATTCTTTTATAAATGTGGGGGCAACGGAGAAGCGCATAGTCTTCCCTGTCACGGGGTGTATGAACTCAATATATTGTGCATGCAGATACATGCGTTCGGCACGATGTCCATAGAGAGCATCGCCCTTTATGGGTGCGGCAAGTCCCTCTATCGAAGCGCAATGCATCCTCAACTGGTGTGTTCGTCCCGTGTGTGGAGTAAGCGTAAGGCACACCTCATGCTCACCCAGTCCATTAGGTTGTGGCACCGTCACCTCCCATTCCGTTATGGCACGTTTGCCATATTGGAAATCCACCATCTGACGTGGACGGTCGTATGGATCGGCTATCAGTGGCAGGTCGATAACGCCGTGGTCGCCTTCCTTTAGGTCGATACCCACAAGTGGCTCCACCACAGCCACATAACGTTTCTTTACCGTACGGTTGTAGAATTGCCGTTGCAGGAAGCGATGTGCCTCTACGGTCAGCGGCACTACGAGCAGTCCCGAGGTGTCCATGTCAAGCCTGTGTACTATCTTGGGATGGAAGCCACGCTCTGACAATATGGTAAACACCGAACGCCTGTCTATTCTCCCTGGAACGGAGAGCAAACCTGCTGGCTTGTTTATCACCAGCAGCGACGGGTCCTGATACATTATTTCCAAGTCGGCTCCAGTGTCTTTCAACTGTGGGTCGGGATCTACCTCCAATCCATCGAGCATGAATGTAAGTATTGGAAGGCATTTGCCGCGACAGGCGGGATAGAAATCGAGATGGTGTCGCACGACGTGTCTGGGCGAGTCTCCCCACCAGAACTCTGCCATGCAGATTGGTTTCATTCCTTGGTTATAGGCATATTGAAGAAGTTTCGGAGCACAGCACTCGCCCGAACCCGCCGGCGGCATACCTTGCGGCGTGAACCTGAATAGGTCAACAAGACTACGCTGTTCGCCACGTGCATTCTTCATCACGAAATGTCGAAAGAGCCACAGCTGCAGGTCTTCCGACATCTGCTGCCTCTGACGTTTTAAATTGTCGATCTCAGCGTCATAGACAGCTATCCTGTCGTCAAGGTCTCCCTGAATGTTCTTCCATTTCTGCTTTAGGCGAACAAGCTCGGCTCTCATGAACTGGCTCTCGCGTATCAGCTTCTCCTCCTGTTCTGTGTCAAGTCCACCCTTGCGCAACATGTCGCGTCTGTTCTTTGCCTGGTTCATCACGTCCTTGTAGGCGTCAATCTCCATCAGTGCATCACGCTGCGCTTTCTGAATCTCGGCAAGCAGGACAAGCCTTTCCGGATTTTCCTCCATGGCGGCTATCTGTCGGTTCACGGCACTTATCTCAGCCTCGTGGGTCTTGAAATATCCGTCAGGTTGCAGATAGTCGAACACCGCCGGCACGAAAAACTCATGATCGGCACGTCCTGCTATCTGTCCCGAGTATGCGGCGATATAGCCCATCTGTCCCTCATGTTCCACCACGAGAACTCCGAACATCTTGCCTCGCTGCAGTTCCTCCTTCCATTCAGTACGCTCTTGGATGTAAACCGACAAATCCCTTACTACGAGCCTGCACAATGGGTGCGGCTCGTAGCCAAAGGGATTAGTAAAGCGTTCTGGTGGCGAAGGCAAAGTCCCTTCGCCTGAGAATGTGTTTATCTTATGGAATTTACTATCGGTCACTCTTTGTTCGTTCTTCAACTTTAGGAAGTTAAGGAGAACTCCTAACTCCTTTATTTCACGTATTCTGCATAGTCTGTAAGGTGCATGTCGCCCTTGCGCATGAGAGTGTCGTGGAAAGCGAAGGCAGCGGGGAGGTTATGGTGTGTCTGACCGCCCTTTGCTATCTTCAGGTAGTCCCAAAGCAACTGCTTGTAATCTGGATGTGCGCAGTTTTCGATGATGCACTGTGCACGCTGCATAGGACTCTTGCCACGAAGGTCGGCAACTCCCTGCTCGGTGACAATCACGTTCACGTCGTGCTCCGTGTGGTCGTGGTGGCTCACCATTGGCACGATTGACGAAATGGCACCATTCTTTGCCACTGACGGGCAGGTGAAGATGCTGATGTAGGCGTTGCGCTCGAAGTCGCCCGAACCGCCGATACCGTTCATCATCTTTGTTCCTGAAATGTGCGTAGAGTTGGCGTTGCCGTAGATGTCGCACTCCAAGGCAGTGTTGATGGCGATGACGCCAAGTCGGCGGATAAGCTCAGGAGAGTTCGAGATTTCGCTCTGGCGCAGCGTGAGGTGAGTCTTGAAATAGTCGATGTTGTCATAAACCTTCATGAGGCTTGGGTTTGTCACGGTGAGCGAACAAGCCGAAGCCACTTTTACACGACCGTTGAGCATCATGTCAACTACTGCGTCCTGAAGCACCTCGGTGAAGATGTTGAAATCAGGAATGTTCTTGTCCATGCTCAGTGCGGCGAGAATGGCGTTTGCCGTTGTGCCGACACCGCTCTGCAGTGGCAGGAATGTTGGAGGAATGATACCGCGCTTCATATCGGCAGCAAGGAACTCTGCTACGTTGTTACCTATCTGTGTGGTCACAGGGTCGAGGTCCTTGAAGGCGCGTGCCTCATCGGGGATATTGCACTCCACTACGCCGACAATCTTCTTTGCGTCAATCTCAACGTAAGGCGTACCGATACGGTCGTCAACCTTGGTGATGGGTATTGCCTGACGATATGGTGGGTCCTGCAGTTCATATACGTCGTGCAGATACTTTGCATCAGGGCTGTGGAAGGTGTTGTGCTCCAGGATGACGTGCTTTGCCAAGCGGGCAGCCGTAGGGCTGATGCCACCTGCCGAAGTGAGATAAGCCTTGCACTTCGTCTCGCCCTCTTCGAGGTCGCAGACTTCGAGAATGGCCCAGTCAACCTGTCCCATGAATCCGTAGCGCAGCTCCTGTGCCATCTGCGAGAGATGGATGTCGTTGTAGGCAATCTCACCCATGTTGACGTGCTTGCGGAAATCACCGTTGGTGGTGTATGGAGCGCGATAACGAATGGCCTGTGCGTTGGCAAGGTCACCGTCGGTGCTCTGTCCTGTTGAGGCACCAGTGAAGATGCCTACCTGAAACTCACGGCCTGCCTCGTGTTCGGCGAGGGCAATCTTGGCCAACTCTTTAGTCACGGCCTTGGCGGCACCCGATGGTGTGAATCCGCTAAGGGCAATGTTCTCTCCGTTCTTGATCAGCGCTGCGGCTTCTGCAGCGGTCATACGTGTATATGCCATAATATTATATAATAAATTTAAGTTTCGCAAGTGCAGTGAAAATTTCGTGCAAAATTACTCAAAATCAGTCAATCCGCAAAATATTTTTACCCTTTTTATACAAAAACGAACTTATACATCACTATACCAGCCGTAACGCTGACGTTCATTGAGTGTTTAGTGCCGAGCTGGGGTATTTCGAGGCAACCGTCGGCAACATCGATAACTTCCTGGTGTACGCCCTTCACCTCGTTGCCCAGCACCACGGCATAGCTTTTCGTTGGATCGGGAGTAAAGTCGTTGAGTTTCGTGCTGTTCTCACACTGCTCAACAGCCCAGACTTCGTAGCCGTCGCGCTTCAGTTGCTCAACGGCTTCGAGGGCGGTGTCGAAATATCGCCACTCTACGCTGTCTTCCGCACCGAGCGCCGTCTTGTGTATTTCCGTTGCTGGTGGCGTTGCGCTGATGCCGCATAGGTAGAGTGCCTCGATACGGAAAGCGTCGCCAGTGCGAAAGACGCTGCCCACATTATACATCGACCGCACATCGTCGAGCACCACCACGAGCGGTGTCTTCCGTGCCTCCTTGAATTCCTCCACCGTAAGACGCTCCATCTCCACGGTGCGTAGTTTTCGTATCTGTTCCATAATTAATCTTCATTCACTTCGTAGATTCTTCTTTTTCTTCCGCAAAAGTACAAAGAAAATGCCATTTGACACCATTTTCGGGAAAAAAACTGTATCTTTGCACTCCAAAAGTCAAGAAAAGGGAATGAAACACATAGACAAAGAGATACTCGCCATCGCACTGCCCTCAATAGTGTCGAACATCACGGTGCCACTGTTAGGACTCGTGGACGTGACCATCGTGGGACACATGGGCGATGCTGCATACATAGCCGCCATAGCCGTGGGTAGCATGATTTTCAACGTGATATACTGGATTTTCGGCTTCTTGCGCATGGGGACAAGTGGCATGACCTCACAGGCTTACGGTCGCCGTCGACTCGACGAGGCAGCCGACATACTAACAAGGGCACTTGCCGTGGGAGTCGGCATAGGTCTTGCTTTCGTAGCTGGACAGACGTTGATAAAGTGGCTCGCCATGAGTGCCATGAATCCAACTGCCGACATAGTGGAGTATGCCGACATCTATTTCGACATCTGCATCTGGGGAGCACCTGCCATGCTCGGACTTTACAGCCTCACTGGCTGGTTCATAGGCATGCAGAACACACGAATACCGATGTTTGTGTCCATCTTCCAGAATGTCGTGAACATAGCCGCAAGCCTTCTGTTGGTTTATGTCTTCAGCATGAAGGTGGAAGGAGTGGCTTTCGGCACGCTCACGGCACAGTATGCTGGTTTTGCAATGGCTTTGCTGATGCTTCGCCGCGGCTACGGCAGATTGTTGCACCGTATCACGCTAAAGGCTCTGAGGGACGGGGCGGCAATGATACGTTTTTTCACCGTCAACCGTGACATCTTCCTCCGCACGCTGTTCCTCGTGGCTGTGAACCTCTTTTTCACTATGGTAGGTGCAAAGCAGGGAGCCGTGGTGCTGGCTGTCAACACCCTGCTCTTCCAGCTCTTCACGCTCTATTCCTACGTCATGGACGGCTTTGCCTATGCCGGCGAGGCTCTCGGCGGCAAATATTTTGGCGCACGCAACCGCCAGATGTTCGACCTCACCGTCCGCCGCCTTGCGTTCTGGGCATTCGCCCTCACTGCCCTATACACCCTCGTCTATTACGTCGGTGGCGCGCCGTTTCTCCGCCTGCTTACCGACGAACCCGACGTTGTGGCAGCCTCGGTGGAGTATCTGCCTTGGGCTGTGGTGATTCCCATTGCAGGCATGGGAGCATTCTATTGGGACGGCATATACATCGGCATCACCGCAACGCGAGGCATGTTGATGGCAACCTTCGGCGGTTTCACCGCTTTCTTCGCCGTTTACCTCCTACTTTTCCCCTCGCTCCAAAACCACGCCTTGTGGCTTGCCTTCATTCTCTATCTCGTGGCACGTGGAGCTGTTCAGACCGTGTTGTTTAGGAGATTACGTAATTGAGTCCACTTCAAAAAGTGAACTCCTAATTTAATATACAAAAAATGGAACAGCATGATATTCTGCAATAAGCCGAAACAGCCTTATCGTCGAAAAAGTGTGGGTTTTAACATATTGTAACGTCGAAAAAGTGTGGATTTTCCTTGTTTGTATCATCGAAAAAATGTAATTTTGCATCTGAAACCAATACATAATGTATTATGAAGAGACAGATTTACAGCGAATTATCCGCTTGGAAAAACAGGCAAGACCGCAAGCCTCTCGTGACATTGTGTTTTTGTATATTTTTTGTCTCTCGGCAGCCTTCGGGATGGTTTCGGTATGCCTTCGGGACGCTCGCTTGTTTAATGTGTGTTTTTTCGCAATTAAATAAATATTGTAGGTTAATGGCATAAAACAAACTGTAGCACTGTAGCGTGTAGCGCTTTTGACCATTTAACGGGCATTTTGCGCTACACGCTACAGTGCTACAGTTGAAAATCGACGTGAACGGTGTCTGGCTCGCTGGTTTTGCTCATCAATTAATATGGCACTGGCAAGAATGAAACCAGCGGTAGAGTTTTTACGCAGGATGGTGCGCAGGGTGCGGGCGGGACGCCCACACTCCCAGTAATAGGCGGCGAGACGCCCAGTTGTTGGCTCATATATAAAGAGAGAATGTTTTGCCGTATCTTTGCATAAGAAAAGCTGCATCGTGGCATAACACTCAAACAAGTTTGGTGATTCTGCTCACGATTTGCATTTGTCTTTTTTTCGCTTTGCTCAAGGAAACTCCTCCCTTGAACTCCACGAGGTTGAGTACTTGCGAAACTCTTGAATAATTAACAGAGCCCTCCTTATTATAATTCCTTATCCAACAACTGCACCAACCTTTCCATAGACTTGTTAAATGCGTTCCATTGTTTGCCCTTGCCCACCGTATTATACAGCAAGGCAGAAGCAGCAGGGGCATTGGCAGAGCTAACATATCGCGACACTGTGGCTACCTGTATCTTCTCCTCGTCAATCTCAATGTATGCAGTGTATAGACTGCTTGTCGGCATGGTGAAATCCTTGCGATTACTTACGTCCCTGATAACCGTGGAGGTCTTATTGCATCTTACCACTCTCCATTTCTTATTGGCTTTGCTGCGCACAGTTTTCTCCTGACTGAGGACGTTGACAAACGTTTCAAAGTTCATCTTCCTGCCGCTGTCATTGGCATCGTTGTCAGTCATACATATCTCGTTTCTTCTCCTTGCGACCTTGTCCGACTCGATGTCTCTCCTTATGCAGCGTACCATAAAGTCCAAATTGTCTTGCAGCAACACCCTTCCATGTTCTTTTCCATTCCTGTCGTTGAACATCGCATCGGGCACAAGGTCATGCTCAATGAGATAAAGCACAAGGTCTGGATGGCTGCTTTCTGTCAGAAGGCACAACGTCAAGGCATCTTCCTCTGCCATGTCCCTGTCATAATATGGGTTATCCGGACTTTCCACACATTCTGCGCCGACAGTGAACAGCATTTGCCCGTTCGGATGGAGGAAAACCATTAAAGCCCTACCCGCTGGCAGCGATGACAAGGAGAAACTCTCAAAGTTTTCTATCCCGACTTTTGTTCTCATCCATGCCTCTACTTCCTCTGGGCTGTTGAAGAATAACAGTCTTTTGCCTTCGTTTCGCTCTACCAGCTCATCGTATTGTCCCAGGTAATCATGGAAAATGCTATACTTCTCGTTCATTTTATCACAATAGTCGGCATACCTACTGTCCGTCATTTGTAAAAACGCTGCGTGGCCATTGAAAAACCATTTTCCACGGAAAGAGAAAAACGACCCAAAGAAATGTGTGTTGCGCTTTACATCTTTCCTTATGTCATTTCCAAAACTGCTGAGCAATATGTCAAACCTGCGTTTCCTGAAGTTCTCCACTGCCAGATATTCCTTGTCTATGCCAGATATCTTGTAAAACTGAAGTTTCTCGTACTCCATCTTCTCTATCTCGGCAGCAATTTCGTCATCGGGGTCATCTATGTCAATCCTTATCATCTCGGCGTATGCCCTGGTAGCTGGTATTGACAATGGCCACGACTGGTATTCGAAAACCGAGCAATCCTCTGTCAACTCACGCACATCTTGTCTTTTGATATTCGGGAACATTTTCCTTACCCCGTAATAGTCTTCCTCGAATACTGGATTGGAGTACCAACGGCCCAAATAGCTCCGACTCTGCAACCATACCATCACACTTCTTATGAGATACGGGTCGTCCTGGGTTTCCTCCGAGAAGATAAAGTCGGCAAGTTCCTCATTAGGTGTTATCGCATGCTTTGTACTGTTCCAGTAATTGAGCAAGTATTCTGCCAATGCTGCGATTGATGCATTGGAAGGATTGACAATGCTGCTGCAACGCTCAGCCACTATCGAAAGCCATATAACGAATTTCATTGCGTCAAGGTCGGCATCAGGCGATGACGAGTCCTTGGAACTGTAAAACGGAAGGTACATGCCATACATCTTGCCGTACAAACGCGTGAAGGCATCAAACTGGTGGGTTCCGGAGTGGATATCCTCAAAATACAACGCCAAGCTGACACACATGTTCCTAATCTCCTTGTCATCCATAAACGTCAATTCATCGCCAACAATATCATAAATGTTATTGGCAAGAGTTGCATACTCACTGTCTGTCGAACAGTAGAGCAGGTCTGGATGTCGTTTTGTTATTTCACTTACTGGTATTATGGATTTCATATTTATATTAATGTATATTGTTATTTCAAAACTTTGTTATTCTCACAGTACTTCGTTTTCAGCCAATGCGCGAACACAGGGTCCTGGATTACGGTTGAGTCGGGAAGAATGTCTATCAAGTCCTTGTCCTGAAGAGCTTTTCTCAGGTTCTTGATGTTGGCCGAAGTGCCGAGGTCGTATCTTGTCAGGACATCGCGCGACGAGAAGTTTTTCTCGCCATTTGCCACTGCCTGAAGAAAACTTATATGCTTGGCAGTCAGGTTGTCGATGATATTGCTGACCAAGAGTGGATGGAGAACGTACCGCTGTATGCTCTATGTGGATGGTTGAGACATTCACAAAATTCTCGTGATAGAATCAGAAATGAAGATGTGTTAAAATAGGCACTTCCTACACTCCTCTCTTTAGCAATTCATTAAGCAGATAAGTCGCATTCTGGTTTCGTGCCACTCCAGGCGTAATCTTATAGCTGTAAGTGATCTTGTCTGTCAGTTCTATCTCGAAACAATAGTTGTGGAAGCGGTCGGGACGCTCGTCGGACATTTTCGAGAGGTCGAGGTCGTGGGTGGCTATGATGCCAGTGACTGGAAGCTGGGCAACGTGCTCAAGGAACAGTCTTGAGCCGTTCAGCTTGTCGGCAGAGTTTGTGCCT
>JBJEKR010000109.1:0-13107 GCA_051878735.1 Prevotella sp.
GCACAGTGGAAGCGCTAATGTTGCTCTCCCCCTTGGGGGAGCTGGAGGGGGCTTCGGTCTGCCCCTACAATCGGGAGATTACGAATACCAGCGAAAGTTGAATTAATTATATAGGACTGCACGGAAAACAATACATGTGGAGTAACCGAGGTAACCGAGGTAACCGCCCTCCCAAGCAAAAATGCGATCCATCGGGATGTAACATTATTTTCCTCGCGAGGCAGCAAATTCGCCTCTGTGGTTACCTCGGTTACTCGGGTTACCTCACATGTTTTTTAAGATTGTCCTGCACCGCTAAAACAATACAAAAATATGGGTTATTTGTTTAATGGCAAACAATTGTATTAATTAGTTACTTTAGTTGCGAAATGTCAAAATATTAGTTAAAAAGGGACAAAGAGTTTGGAGATAGCAGAATTTGAAGTATATTTGCACCGACAAAAACGCAAGATCATGAAAAAGTTTTTAGCTATTTTATTAGGTTCGGGCATGATGTTGTCGGCTTGTACCAGCAACAATGTCGCTCAGGACACTGGAACGGGAGCGTATTTCGGGGCCATATTGGGTTCAGCAATAGGTGGAATTGCCAATGGTCCACGTGGAAGCGACGTTGGTACTATAGTGGGCATGGCTACGGGAGCTGTTGTAGGTTCTGCTATCGGGTCGGCTGTTGACCGTGCCGAGCAGGAGAAATACAGGAATTATCAGAATCAACGACGAGCTCCTTACAGCCGTGAATATCAACAGAGTCAGGCAGATAGGGAAAGGTACCGCAACGACAGCGGCTTCGATCCAACCAACAGTGGCGACGACCGCATAGAATTTGAACAAGGTGAGACAGAGCGTCCTTACAGTACGGTGCCTGCAAAGACCTATTCTCCAAAGTCGGTGTCGGTTGACCAGTTGTCCAAAATGATGCCAGGTTACAGAATGAACTATAACGAGGACGTTGAGGTTCGCAAGGCAACCTTCGTGGATCGCGATGGAAATGGAATGCTCAGTGCCGGTGAAGAAGCCATCGTAACGTTTGAGATTATGAACAACTCGTCTGCCGTAATCTACGACGTGAAGCCTACGGTAGTTGAGACAACAGGCAACAAGCACATCCACATCTCTCCCAGCATATTGGTTGAGAGCATCATGCCAGGTAAAGGAGTGAAATACACCGCCACTGTGCGTGCCGACAAGAAACTGAAGTCTGGATTTGCCACTTTCCGCGTCGCCGTTCGACAAGGTGAGAACGACATCACTTCGCAGATAAAGGAGTTTGAGGTAAAAACCATAAAATAAAAATAAGGATGCCAACAGGCATCCTTATTTTATTTATATATTACCAATTCTCAGCTCTTACTTCGAAATAGCTTTGTGGGTGGTTGCAAACTGGGCAAATCTCAGGAGCCTTCTTGCCTACTACGATGTGGCCACAGTTGCGGCACTGCCAGATGGTGTCGCCCTCACGTGAGAATACGATGCCGTCCTCGATGTTCTTCAACAGCTTGCGGTAGCGCTCCTCGTGGTGACGCTCAACTTCTGCTACGCCGCGCATCTGTGCTGCTATCTCGATGAAGCCTTCCTCTTCTGCTTCCTTTGCCATGCGGTCATACATGTCGGTCCATTCGTAGTTCTCACCCTCGGCTGCTGCCTTGAGGTTAGCCATGGTGTCCTGAATTGCACCGCCCTCAAGATGCTTGAACCAGAGCTTTGCGTGCTCCTTCTCGTTGGCAGCTGTCTCTTCGAAGAGAGCTGCTATCTGCTGATAACCGTCCTTCTTTGCCTTTGATGCAAAATATGTGTACTTGTTGCGGGCCATTGATTCGCCAGCAAATGCCTCGAGAAGATTCTTCTCCGTCTTTGTTCCTTTAAGTTCTTTCATTTCTTTTTGTTTTTAAATTGTCAGTAAAAATTCTTTCTGCTGCAAAATTACTAACTTTTAGGTATATTGCCAAACGAAACCATCTATTTTTTTATAGAGAAAATCTATTTTTTCTTGACGTCATCGACTTTTTCACCCTCAACTTCCTTAATTTCTATCCTTCACCAATGTTTGGGAAGTCAAAGGAGAGGCCCCCAGAGGGAGCTGGAGGGGGCTCTTGAGCACTTGCGGAATTTATATATAGTGAAAATACACAAGGTTGTGTGTCTTTAATGGGAAAAAGGCGGTGCAAATACATGGTTTTGGACATGTCATTCAACAATAAACGCATATTTTGTCTTGTACGCATGAAAAAAATCAGAAAATCATTTGCAATACAAAAAAAAATCGTTAATTTTGTCTTCTGTTAAAACATTATTCACACTAATAATAAAAAAAGACATGAACATTTATTCACATCTCAGAACCTCAGTTGCCATTCTCACAACGATTATAACCTGCCAAATGCAAGGACAGATCATGATAAGCTATGACGGCAACGATACAAAGGATATGGTGGCAAGCGTTAAGTGGATTGATAATACGGAATCGGAAGAATATGTATTCAATTATAATGCTGACAGAACCTTGAAATCCCTACAATTTACAGGGATATACGGCTCCGAAACGGAAACGGCCTCGTTCAATTATTCATGGAGTGAAGGAAACTTACAACTTACGGGAAACATTAACGGTGAAGACATTGAAACTATTGATTTGAGTCTTAACGCTGCCCACTATGCCACTAACGATTATAGTTGCGAGACGAAATACGACTTCACGTATGATCAAGCCGGCTATATGTCTTCTTTTACTGAAGACGGTTATTCTGCAACGACAACATGGGAAAACGGCAACTTGAAGGAATACACATTAAGCGATTACAAGAGGACTTTTACATATGGCAATACCATTAATACGACAAATATCGACTTCGGTGTACATTCCTTGGCAGTAGAAGGATTCTTTTGCTTGCCCATAGGTAAATGGTCGAAGAATCTGCCAACAAACATAAAGGAATATCTTGGCGGTCAATTGTCGTATGACGGAAATTTCGAATATACATTTGACGAAAAGCAACGTGTGGCAAAAATAAATGTCAACGTAAAGGAATATGAGGATAATGGCGAAAGTGATTCTTACTCAGTCACTATTGAGATTACATACGATGAAAATTTCATTTCGTCAGTGCAAAAGGTCACAACGGAAAACGAAGCAGAGGCTATCTATGACATTTCAGGCCGCCCGCTTCAAAGTGTCGGCAGAGGGTTGAATGTCATACGTTCTAACAAAGGAAAGGCACGTAAGTATCTTTTCGTTGGAAAATAGTATAGCAAGTATAGGGTGTATGTCTTTTTTAGAATTTAGGAGACAACATATTCTAAAAAAGACATGCAACCGAAGACGAAATAGCCAGTGATTTTACTCTCTTGTATATTAAAGTATCTCCAACGCTATTGCTGCACACGCCTCAGCATCCGCCAAAGCATGGTGGTGCTTTTTCAAGTCATAACCGCATCGGGCGGCTATGATGTCGAGGTTGTGATGTCCTTCTGGCCAACGTTTGCGCGATGCGATGCAAGTGCAATGGAACTCATAGTCGGGGTAATCCATCTGATAGACACGGAACACGGCTTTTAGACAACTCTCGTCGAATGACTTGTTGTGAGCCACCAAGGGGAGCCCTTCTATCTTTGGCTCTATCTGCTTCCATACTTCGGGGAATATTGGGGCATTTTCCGTATCTTCTACACAAAGACCATGCACCTGACTGCACCAATAGTTATAATACTCCGGCTCTGGCTTGATGAGAGAATAGAACTTATCCACTATCTCCCCATCACGCACTATCACCACGCCAACAGAGCAAACCGAACTACGTTCGTTGTTTCCCTTTGTCATTTCACTCTTTTAAATAAAAATCTCACGCTCAGAAAAGATAATTTAACGTGAGTTCGACGAAATTCTCTTCATGTCTGCGCCAACGACTGGGGAAACAATGACAAGTAGAGTCAACGTGAATTATAAACAGATAAATTAACCTGTCAACCTGTTTTATAAACAAGACGATTAGTAGTCAACTAAAACGTTAAACTACAGCCCCTAATCGTTTTCCGCTGCCCAAACGATTGTTTTCAGTAGCCCAAACAATTGTTTTCAGTAGCCCAAACGATTGTTTGCTCCCCTCGAACAGCATCGGAGGCAGGTGCTCGCTTGCAAGAACAACAGACATTCTTACGATAGATGAACAGCCTTCGTTACGGTAGGATAAGAGTTGTTATAAGAAACATATAATAGACATTCTCTTTCCGGTATTGTGCCTGAAGTGCCGTTCTGAATCCTAAAACTCATAAACTCTTTAGCTCTGTGGTTCAAAGATAATTAACGTGAGTTCATCGAAATGTTTTATATATGCTCCAACGCCCACACTCCCAGTCATTGGCGCATTATAAAGGGAAATTCGTCGAACTCACGTTAATTTATTCTCTTTTCTTTCGCTTACTCGATTTTTTGCACTAACTTTGTATAAGTTAGGCGGCATCTCAACAATAAAAATGAAAGTTTTGCAACTTTCTGAAGATTGCTCCATTAAGACGCAATCGTGTATTGTCTTCGATTGGCATTAACTTTTGATAGGTTATGACTGCGTTTCGGAAGAAAAAATATAAAAATATCTTTTTTTATTTTGTTCTTCGCTCAACTTGCACTAACTTTGCACCCGAATTTGCACCCAAAACGATTTTTTATAATGGCAGAATCCAATTTTGTTGATTACGTTAAGATATATTGCCGCTCGGGAAAGGGCGGAAAAGGGTCGATGCACTTGCGTCATGTGAAGTACAATCCTAATGGAGGTCCTGACGGGGGCGACGGCGGTAAGGGTGGCAGCATCTATCTCAGAGGCAACCACAACTACTGGACATTGCTGCACTTGAAATACGAACGCCACATCTTCGCTGAACATGGTGGAAACGGCGGACGCGACAAGTGTCACGGAACGGACGGCAAGGACGTTTACATTGACGTGCCTTGCGGAACGGTGGTGTATAACGCCGAGACGGGAAAGTATGTGTGCGATGTCGCATACGACGGACAGGAGGTGCTGCTGCTGAAAGGCGGTAGGGGAGGACTGGGCAATTTCCAGTTCCGCACAGCTACGAACCAAGCTCCACGCTATGCGCAACCTGGTGAGCCAATGCAGGAGATGACCATCATTCTCGAACTGAAACTGCTTGCCGACGTAGGACTCGTGGGCTTCCCTAATGCGGGAAAATCGACGTTGTTGTCTGCCTTGTCGAGTGCAAGGCCGAAAATAGCCAACTATCCGTTTACCACGCTTGAACCTTCGTTAGGCATCGTAGGCTATCGCGACCACAAGTCGTTTGTGATGGCTGACATTCCGGGAATAATTGAGGGCGCAAGCGAGGGCAAGGGACTTGGATTGCGCTTCCTGCGCCACATCGAGCGTAACTCATTGCTGCTCTTCATGGTGCCTGGCGACACCGACGACATAAAGAAGGAATACGAGATATTGCTGAACGAGCTGCGCAACTTCAATCCCGACATGCTCGACAAGCATCGTGTGCTTGCCGTTACGAAGTGCGACCTGCTGGACGCCGAACTCATCGAGATGCTCAAAGAGACGTTGCCCGACGATTTGCCTGTGGTGTTCATCTCCTCGGTGGCAAACATGGGATTGACGGAGCTGAAAGACCTTCTCTGGAAGGAACTGAACAGCGAGAGCAACAAGCTACAGGCAATAACGCAGGAAGATGTGATCGTACATCGCGATAAGGACATGTCGCGCTTTGCCGCCGAAATGGAGGCTGAGGGCGAGGACGAAGACATTGAATATGTTGACGTTGAGGACGTGGATGATCTCGAGGACTTTGAGTATGAGGAAGAAAATGAAGAGTGAAGAATGAAGAATGAAGAGTGAAGAGTGAAGAATGAAGAATGAAGAGTGAAGAATTCGTACAGCGGTTACATTATTATAATGAAGGTAATGCAGTGTTCTTTTCCACCACGCGCCACGGCGGAGTGAGCCAAGGCGAATATGCATCGTTCAACATCAACGAGTATTGTGGCGACTCACCAGAAGACATTGCCGCCAACCGAAAGGCGTTGTGCGACGAGTTGGGAATAACGACTGATCGACTCGTAATGCCGCACCAAACGCATGGCACGGAGGTGAGGCAGATAGCCAAGGACTTCATTGCGTTGCCCGAAAACGTCAGACGGATGGTGATTGAGGGCGTTGACGCCTTGATGACCAACGAAAGCGGCATCTGCATAGGCGTTTCTACCGCCGACTGCATACCTATTATTATATATGACGCACGGCATCATGCCGTCAGTACGGTTCATGCCGGATGGCGTGGAACAGTGGCAGGAATAGTCGAGAAGGCGGTAAGGGCGATGGCACTTGCCTATCAGAGTGAGCCGGCTGATTTGGAGTGCATAATAGGCCCCGGCATTTCGGTTGACGCTTTCGAGGTAGGGATGGAGGTCTATGAGCAATTCCGACAAGCAGGCTTCGGGACGTGTTCGAGATTCGTTCGGGACAAGTGGCATGTGGATTTGAAGGAGTGCAACCGCCTTCAGCTCGTCAATCTCGGTGTGAAGGCAGAGGCGATAACAGTTAGCCCGATATGTACCTTCAGCGACAACCACGACTTCTTCTCGGCAAGAAAACAGGGAATTAACAGCGGCAGAATATTTACCGGAGCAATTTTATCATAATGAAAATACGACACCTATTATATATATGTATAGCATTTACTGTGCTGACCTCGGCGATAAATGACGAGTTTACGGCACAGGAACGACAGCAAATCAGCGTAGAGACCCCTGGGCTGTTTGAGCAGTCGCAGGCTTTCACAATAGACTTTGGAGGCTACCGAACAGCCGACTATTCCTTTCCGCTACCGGTGGGAAAGGCAACGGTGAAGGACAGCGAACTGGAGATAACCACCGAAAAGGGCGATGCCGTGAAGTCGATGTTCGACGGAACGGTGCGTCTTTCGCGCCACATCTCAGGCCACGGCAACGTCATTGTGGTGCGCCACGACAACGGACTTGAGACGGTCTATTCTCGCAATGCAGAGAACCTTGCGAAGGTGGGCGACAAGGTGAAGGCAGGACAGACCATTGCCATCGTTGGCGGCGAGAACGGACGAACTTTCCTCACCTTTTATATAATGATGAACGGAGGAAAGATCAATCCCGAAATCATTGTCCAGCCGAAGAGTCACAAGCTGACGCGTCGCACCCTGCTTTTCCGCAAGAAGGGCAGCCGTGTGGATATGAGCGTAGTAGGTGGCGAACAAAAGAGCACCGAAAAGAAGTTGGAGGCTTGCTATCCGCTGCCTGGAGCAAAGGTGATAAGTCCCTACGGGCGACGTGGTGGGCGAATGCACTCCGGCGTTGACCTGAAGACGAAGCCCAACGACAACATCCTCGCTGCCTTCGATGGCGAGGTGGTAATGTCGCAGCGTTATGCCGCTTACGGCAATCTTATAAAGGTGCGCCATTTTAATGGTCTTGAGACATGGTATAGCCACAATTCGAAGAACCTCGTGAATGTCGGTGAAAGGGTGAAGGCCGGTCAAGTGATAGCTTTGACGGGGCAGACAGGTCGTGCATCGACGGCACATCTGCATTTTGAGTGTCGTCTGAAAGGTTCTGCCGTCAACCCTTCGTTGCTCTTCGATCATGGCTCCCATACAGTCAAGGCCGATGTCCTCGCAAGTTTTATGAAAACCGGCAAACTGTCGAAGAAAAAGCGGTAATATAGCCTAATGCTTTGTTGTAAGAGAAGAAAATACGTCTTTCTTATAAAAAATAATGATTTTGTAACACATATATCAGAAAATTTAGTTAATTTTGCAGCCGTAATATGATAGGGTCGGTATTATCCGACTTCATTTAAAGTATTAGGTATTAATTTTTTAACATTCAAATTTCTTATGCAAAAGAGATTGTATTTCCTAATCGCCGCGTTAATGCTGATGGTTTCGTCGGTAGTGGCACAGGTTACTACGTCTGGATTGTCTGGTCGTGTTTCGGCTGATGGCGACGATGTCATTGGAGCGACTGTTGAAGCCGTACACACTCCATCAGGTACCAAGTACGTAGCTGTTACAAACGCAAAAGGTCAGTTCAACATCAATGGTATGCGTTCGGGTGGTCCTTACGAGGTGACCATCAGCTACATTGGTTATGAAACCAAGAAGGTGAAGGGCGTTGTCCTGCAGCTTGGTGAGACCTACAACCTTAACACGTCAATGAACGAGGATACACAGTTGCTCGGCGAAGTGGTGGTTCAGGGAAAGACAACAAAACTTAACATTGAAAGGATGGGTGCCACCACCAACATCACAAGCGCACAGATGGCTGCTGTGCCAACGGTAAGCCGTTCTATCACTGACATGACCCGTCTCTCTCCCTACGGAGGTAACGGAATGACATTCCAAGGCTCAGACGGACGTACTGCCAACTTCACCGTTGACGGTGCCGACTTCAACCAGAACTTCGGACTCTCTGACGCCCTTCCCGGTGGCGGTAATCCAATCTCTATCGATGCTATCGAGGAAATGCAGGTGGTTATATCGCCGTTTGACGTTCGTCAGACCAACTTCATCGGCGGTGGTGTGAACGCCATCACGAAGTCGGGTACCAACACATACAGGGGTTCTGCCTATATCTATCACAAGAACGAGAACCTGCGCGGTGATGCCGTTGACAACCAGCAGATTCCAAGTGCTCGCGAGAAAGACCGCCAGACTACATACGGATTCACTCTTGGTGGACCGATTATCAAGGACAAACTCTTCTTCTTCGCAAGTGGTGAGCTGGTGAAGACTCCTACAATCGCCAACCGATGGATGGCTTCAGAGAATGGTGTGGCTGACGCCGACAACTATATCTCCAAGTGTACAGTGGCTGACCTTAAGCGCGTTAGCGAGCATGTGAAGAACAAGTACGGATATGACACAGGTTCTTGGGACAGCTTCCCCGCAGATGAGGAAAACTACAAGATACTTGCACGTATCGACTGGAACATCACCAACGACCATCACTTGGCACTGCGCTATAACCATACAAAGAACACTGCATGGAATGCCCCCAACTCTACCTCTATGGACGGTGGCTCCCGTTCGGCTTTCGCACGTATGTCGCAGTATTCCATGTCATTTGCCAACTCGATGTACTCAATGGAGAACATCGTTCACTCATTCTCTTTTGACCTGAACAGCCGCTTCGGCGAGAACATCTCCAACCAGTTCCTCGCCACATACTCAAAGCTTGACCAGGTGCGTGGAACAAACTCTTCAGAGTTCCCGTTCATCGACATTCTCGACGGTTCAGGTGACATCAACAACTATATGGCTCTCGGTTATGAGCTTTTCACATATAACAATGCCGTACATAACACTGTATGGAATGTGAAGGACGACGTTACATATTATAAGGGCAACCACAAGCTCATGGCAGGTGTCGGATTTGAGCACCAGATGGCTGACAACTCTTATATGCGTAACGGAACCGGTTATTATCGTTACAACAGTGTTGATGACTTCATCAACGGTGCTGCTCCTGAGGTTGTTTGTCTTACATACGGTTATGGTGGCGAGACCAATCCTACCGCCAAGGTGCAGTATGGCAAGCTCGGCGTTTATCTTCAGGACGAGTGGAACGCCACTGAGCGTCTGAAGCTCACCGGAGGTATCCGTTTTGATACTTTCATCTTCAACAATGGCGACCTTATGACAAACAACGCCATCAAGGAACTCGACTACTATGGCAAGCATATTGACACCGGTAAGTGGCCTTCAACAAAGGTTATACTTTCTCCGCGTATCGGTTTCACATACGACGTGCTTGGCGACAAGACCTTGAAGTTCCGTGGAGGTACAGGCCTCTTCCAGGGTCGCCTGCCTCTCGTGTTCTTCACCAATATGCCTACAAACGGCGGTATGGTGCAGTATCAGGCACAGCTCAATGCCAAGAACGCTGACATGAGCCAGTTTGCCGGCGGACTTGTTACTGATGCCAACGGACATGCAACAGCTGCCGCCCTTCGTGAGAAACTCCTTGGCATGGGTTATCCCGAAAACATCACTCCTGAGCAGGGCACAGTGCCTTCTTCTATCTGCGGCGTAGATCCTTCGTTCAAGATGCCACAGGTATGGAAGACTTCATTTGCCATTGATTATGAGATTCCTACATCATTCCCGATGTCGGTAACTGCTGAGTATATCTACAACAAGACTATTAATGCTGCCATCCTGAAAGACTGGGCAGTGCCTTCAATGGCAGGATTCCCACGTCTCAATGGTGCTGACAACCGTGCTCTCTTCCCCGCAGGATTCCAGACAATGAAGAGTGCATACGTGCTTGAGAACACAAGCAAGGGTTATGGATGGTCGGCAAGCCTCACTCTGAACGCACGTCCTATCGAGACCCTCAGCCTCATGGCTTCTTACACACACTCAATGGCTAAGGAGATGACCAGCCTTCCCGGATCTAACGCATCTTCTGTGCTCAACTACGTGACTACAGTGGAAGGTCCTAACAACATGCACCTCCACAATGCGGAGAACATCACTCCCGACCGTTTCATCCTCTCGGCTACCCATAACGACAAGCATGGCAACCACGTGAGCATCATCTACGAGGCTTACCGCGGAGGCTACAACTACTCATATGCTATGGTTAACGACATGAACGGCGACGGTTATAACTACGATGCCCTTTATATCCCGACCGACGAGCAGGTGAAGAACGGCGAGTTCCGTTTCAAGACTCAGGACGATGCCGACCGCTTTATGGCTTTTGTTCACAAGGATGACTATCTGAGCAACCACCAGGGTGAGTATGCAGAGTCATACAGCGTTTATAATCCTTGGGTTCATCGTGTTGACCTCGGTTACAAGCACGACTTCTCTGTTAAACTTGGCAAGACCAAGCACACCCTCCAACTCAGTTGCGACATCAAGAACGTGCTCAACATGTTCAACTCCAACTGGGGTGTTGCAAAGATTATGAACACAGCTTTCCAGAACAGCGGTCTCGGACGTATCCTCAAGTACGAGGGTGTTGACGCTCAGGGATATGGCGTATATTCCACTCCAGCCTCTATCAATGCAGACACCAAGACATGGATTAAGAACCATGCCATCGGACAGTGCTGGTATGCTTCTGTTGGTATCAAGTATATTTTCAACTAATATATAAAATTACAGAAATAACATGAAACTGAAATATTTCGTTCCAATGTTCATCATGGCTCTTGCCATGCTGACAAGTTGTAGTGACGATGAAGTTGTGACATATCCTGGAGATATAAGGGTGTCTTCTTCATATATGGCATTGCCCGTAGAGGGTGGTTCGACATCTATAGATGTCTATTGCAACCAGAAATGGGAGGTGGATACAGTAGGTGCATTCCCCAAAAAAGAACCTTGGTTTGACTATTCTGTATCTTCTTCAGACAAGGGACAGTTGCTTACAATTACAGCAGAAGCAGCCCTTGATGGACGCAGTACTACTATTAAACTTGTGACAGAGGGTGGTACAACTCAGTATGTAAATGTGATGCAGGGACTCTCCACCGTTTCAACTGCCACTTGTGCCGAGGTTATCGCAGGTCCTGACAGCAAGACCTACCGTGTGAAGGGTGTTTGTACCGGTATTGCAAATACCACATACGGCAACTGGTATCTCAACGACGGTACAGGAGAAATCTACATCTATGGTACTCTTGACAAGAATGGTGCAACAAAGAACTTCCTGAGCCTTGGTATCGAAGTCGGAGACGAGATTACCGTTGAAGGTCCGAAGTTGACTTACGGTTCTACCGTTGAACTTGTTGACGTAACCGTAGTTGCTATCAACAAGTCGCTCATCAAGGTTGATTCGACCTACGTTGCTGGCGAACCAGGAAATACCTTGCCTCTCGAAGGCGGCGAGCTTACCGCTTACGTAACTTGCAAGGGTAATGGTGTTACGGTTGACATCCCAGATGATGCCAAGGAGTGGCTTTCAATTGCAGCTTTCAGAAACGGTGGCTCTGAGGTTGTCTTCAGGGCAACTCCTAACACAGGCGGTGACCGTAATGCAACCGTAGTGTTCACTACCACCGACGGCAAGAAGGAATACTCTTCTCAGATGGCAATATCTCAGAAGGGAGCAATCGTTGAAAAGACCGTTGCCGAGTTTAACGAGGCTCCTGTAGGCGATGCTCAGTATCGAATAACGGGTATCGTTTCCAGTGTATATAATGCTTCGAAGGGACGTTTCTACATCAAGGACTACACTGGTGAGCTTTATGTCTATAATATGAGCGACTTTGAGGCTACCGGCATTAAGGATGGCGACATTGTCACTCTCGTAGGCAAGCGTGACGAATATAACGGCACAATCGAAATGGTGTCTGCCTACGTTGAGGACATCAAGTCGGTAAAAACAGTTACCATCGACGAGTTCCGCAACCTTCCCGACGACAAGGAGGCATACTATATGATTAGTGGTATCGTTGGCGCTCCTACGGAGGACAACACCAAATATGACCTTACACAGTATGGTAACTTCAACCTCACGGATAGCACAGGCTCTGTATATATCTACGGCGTATATAGGGGATGGGGCGACTCCAAGGGCAACTTTGGTGAACTCGGTGTTCAGGAAGGCGAAACACTGACAATCGTAGCCTACAAGACCTCTTACAAGGGACTTATAGAAGGAGTAGGATATTACTTCTCCTCCAGCGGCTCGATAAAGTAATCCGACATTAGGCAATAAAATATCCGGCGGCATCACCCTGACAGGGGCGGTGCCGCCGGATGTCGCTGGAACTCTACACTCTACATTGTTTGCGTCTAAGTGTCTTGTTTCCAGATGGTTGTGGAATGTAGAGTGCCTCTCGACTCTACATTGTCTCTACATTTTCTCTACATATAACCCAGCTGTCAGCACTGGGAGTGTGGGCGTCTCGCCCGCACCTCGACGTATAAGTAATATCCAAATAGCCGATATTTATGCTTGATGGAGCGCAGGGTGCGGGCGGGACGCCCACACTCCCAGTCATTGGCGCATTATAAAAGGAATTTCATCGAACTCACGTTAAAATAACGTTAGTTCGACGAAATTCACTGACTTGTATAACCCAGCTGTCAGCACTGGGAGTGTGG
>JBJEKR010000110.1:0-2959 GCA_051878735.1 Prevotella sp.
ACAAAGTCCATATATAAATATGTCATGACCTCACGTCAGAGGATTATTTCCCCTGAATGAAGTCACTGAATATAAAAGTCAGTTACATGTTCCGCATGTTAATAATTATTTTTTAGTTATCACTTTCGCAGCTTTGTCTCTCAGTCGTTGCCCGTTGGAGTGCTGCTTGTAACTCCGCAAGGCACATTTCACCGCTGCAAAGTTAATAATTATTTTCTAATCTCCAAATGTTTTTGAGTTAATTTGCATATTTGATGCTCATTCTCTCATAAAATGTTTGGATATATAGCATAAAATCGCATATTTCACTTGATATAAATTGTAGCTTACACTTCCCTCATCTTAATCATGTCCCAGCCGCAGAACTGGATAATTATCTTATGCAGTTGTGTGCCCTGGCGCAAGGCTTCCACCCTCGGAGCCACTGCATAGCCGTTGATTTGCTCGACAGCCTCGTCCCATTGCTTCTGGGCTTCCTCCTCAGTATATTCCGATTTGGACAGATATTTCAGTTCGAGGATGTAGCTGTGCTTCGACTGGTAATGTGTCATGTTCGGGAGAAGAAAAAAGTCGCAATAGCCGTGCTTCAGCTCCAGTTCCGGGGCTGTTATATAATAGTTGCACAGGCTGAGATATGCCATAAAGAAGCCCTGGATGTTGCGCTCGCCCTCGATAGAGTCGCGCACTGAGGATAGTTCTTTGTAGCAGTCGCACATGTATTGCAGCACGTCATGCCAATTGCCGTCGAACGCCATACTGTCGAAACCGTCCTGAAGCTCACTGACCTCAATGCTGCACCGCTTGTCGTATTCCTCCATAAGGAAATTGTAATACTGCATCCTCACGTTGTTGTTCGGTATGGCAAGTATGGGGCGCGCGCCCTTGGTGCCCTTGATTGTCAACATGCCGTAATAGAACAGAAGGCTTACGAACATACGGGGCCTTACCAACTGATAGGCTGGGAAAGAGGGAAGCACCTCTGCCACTATTTCCCCTTCCTCGGCAATTTTGCGAAGGATGCCCTTGCGATTGCCATCTAACTTGTCAAGCCGTATCAGGTTTTTCAGCTTGTTGTAGTCGGTCTTGGTGTTCGGGTCGAGCATCATTTCCGGTGAATCCCCGTACATCACATAGTTGCGGAGATAGAACAACACCATATCACTGTTGAACACACGGTTGTTGTCCGTGAGACATTCCTTGGCAAAACAATAGTTGTCATACCATGGCCTCATCTCCTCTATCATCGCCTCGATGTCGCAAGTGGCAGGCAATGTCCCCGCATTTTTATAATACATGAACATCTCGCGTACTTCCTCCGTGGAGAAGCCGAGCATTTTGTCGAAATAGAAGATGGTGGAGATATTCCAACCGATATTGAACCCGCTGGTAAGGTCATCAAGTGTGACAGGACTTACGCCAGTGAAGAATATCCTCTCGAACGTGCCCTTGAACTTCTTGAACACGTCTCGGTAGAAACCCTCAGCGTGCGTCAGCTTGTGATAAACCTCTTCGCCCTTCTCGCTCAGCACGACATTGGTGAAGTTGTCATACTCGTCGATGATGAGATACATCGGGATGCGGAGCTCGTTGGCTACGGTAGTTATCTGGATAAGTTTTCCCGTATAAGTATTACATTCAAAGAATGACTTCAGAAAATAATCAGGATAATCATCCTCATACTTTCTGACAAAAGCATTAAGAGTGTAGCATAGATATTCGTCGAACTTCTTCTCTAACTCGTCAATAGTACCTCCTATCCTCGAGAAGTCGAGATGCATCACCTGATAGCGTCCCATCAGTTCCGTGGGATGCTTGCCTATCCACAGCGAGCCGAAGATTTCCTCAAACTGGTCTTTCTTCGCCTTGTCGTAGTATGTCTTGAGCATGCTCAGCAGCAGGCTCTTGCCGAAGCGGCGAGGGCGGATAAACATCAGGTTGTTGGGTTGAGCCTCTATCTGAGGTATATACATAGTCTTATCCACGTAATAGTAGTTTTCCCTCATTACGTACTCGAAGTCTGACACTCCGTATGGCAGTTGTTTAACCTTATTCATACTCACGACATTTTTGGAATTCTTGATTACGACGGCAAAGTTACGACATTAATTTCATTCCACCAACTTTTTCTCTATTTTCTTTTTTTGAAATAGTCAACATCGGCCATACCTGGCTCCACAAGGTGCATGTAGTGTATTGTGGTGTGGAGATGGTGGCTTGCATGACAATTCGTCGAACTCGCATTAATGTAGTTGAATATCCAGAGGTAACGGCTGGGGGAATGTACAGGTGACAGACACCGTTCATGTTTGATTGTATACTAACGCTTTTGCCATTGCAGGGCGCATTTGCGGCAGATAATCTTCCCAAGGCGTTGCCTTGGGCTATGTGCTGTTGCCCCTTCGGGGCGTGCCTTGAATTCTTGTTAACCGACAATAACACCCCAGGTAACTATTCAGCTAATCCAATATATTAGAACACAAAGACACAAAGAAACAAATGTTTTTTTAGTTACAAAGACAACAAGCGACTAAAAGTCGCCACAAAGGCTTGCAGTTGTAAAACGTTGTGGACTTTGTAAGCAGCTTTGCTGCTCATAGTATCTTCCGTAAGCCAAAAAATGCTATGTTTCTTTGTGTCTTTGTGTTTAAAATTATACCAGCTGAATAGTTATATCAAAGTGAGGGAAAGTTCAATAAAAATATTGGGAAGAATTTGGAGATATGGAGAAAATTTTGTAACTTTGCACTGCTTTTTTCAATGAAGAGCCGACGAACGTCGGAGAATATTGCAAAAAAACCTTCACCCTTCATAAAAAACGGTGTATATGGTTGACAGTCAAGGGAATGGCAGTCTGAAGGGTTGCTCAAACCCTTCACAACCCTTCACAACCCTTCGTAAGCGTCGTAGTAAGCGTCTCCACGAAGACGTATTGCGTATATCAAAAAAACCGCTAAGAGGC
>JBJEKR010000111.1:0-12936 GCA_051878735.1 Prevotella sp.
TGCGCTTACATTAGGCTGTTGTAGTCAATATGAATGAAATTCATCGAACTCACGTTTATTTAGAGAAATTCATCGAACCCACGTTAATTACTGTCGTTGTACTTCGTGAATTTTGCTTGGGAGGTGTCGGACGGTCTTTCCTGTTCTCCTTCTGGCATTTCTTGCACTTGCAGGGCTTGCATTTCACGTCCTTGCCGCATGTGTGTGTCGGGCAGGTAGGTGTCTGTCGCCATGTCGTTCCTCCGTTTTGCTTATCTACAATCACTACGTTGACGTTCTTGTCAACTTTACTGTTAGTGTTGTTCTTACCGCTGGTAGATACTACTATCGTCAGCATCATAACCAATGTCATCATAATCTTCTTCATAATCTTTAAATTTTTAATAGTTCAACATTTGTTATTTTCTGCTGCAAAGGTAGTGCAAAAACGGAAGAGTTGCAAAAGAATAACCCTAAACGATGGTAGGGGAATCTCTATTCCTGTTGGGGATATTCCTTAACTCCTTAATTTCTCAATCATTAGCCGTGCCGCATTGTCGGGAGCGGATTTGCTGCCAAGTCGATGCCATAGTTCGGCGTAGTCTCGCTTCATGGCTTTGCGCTTCGGGCCGTCGGCTATGATGGCGTCAATCTCGCGACGCACGTTCTCTGCCTTGTAATTGGAGGCAACGAGCTCCTTCACAACCTCTCTGTCGGCTATGAGGTTGACGAGTGAGACGTATTTCACCTTCAATATGATACGGCGGAGAAAAGATATCAGATGGGGGAGGGGAGTGGCATAGCATACCACCTGCGGAACGTCGAACAAGGCAGTCTCAAGTGTCGCCGTGCCGCTTGTTACAAGGGCGGCGTGCGCGTTCATAAGCAGCGGATAGGTCTTGTTCTCTACTATCGCCACCTCGCGATTGCCGATGAACTTTCGGTAATAGTCGTGCGGAACGCTTGGGGCTCCAGCCACCACACGCTGAAACTTATTTGCAAGATGATCGGTGGCTTTAAGCATGATGGGTAGGTTGTCCTTTATCTCTTGTAGTCGCGAACCTGCAAGTATGGCTATTATGGGCTTGTCGAACTCCGGGAACTGTCCGTCGTAGGAAGACTTGAACTGCCGTACCTCGTCGGCGGTAGGGTTCCCCACATAATGTATGGGGTAATCGTGCTTTATTTCGAAGAATGGCACCTCAAAGGGCAAGATGGAGAAGAGTTGGTCAACGTCACGCTTGATGTTCTTGATGCGGTATTCCTTCCATGCCCATATCTTTGGAGATATGTAATAGAATACGGGAATGTCGGTTTGCGACTTGACGAATTTCGCTATCTTTAGGTTGAACCCAGGATAATCTACAAGGATTACTACGTCGGGATTCCATTCGGCAATGTCGTTCTTGCACATTCTCATGTTACCGAGAATAGTGGGTAGGTGTAGCAGAACAGGTATGAAGCCCATGTATGCTAAATGGCGGTAGTGCCTCACCATCTTTCCTCCCACGGCAGCCATCATGTCGCCACCGAAGAAGCGAAACTGCGCTTCTTTGTCCTGCTCCTTAAGGCTTCTCATCAGACATGAGGCGTGAAGGTCGCCGCTTGCCTCGCCCACAATCAGGTAGTACTTCATAGTTGCCAACCTTTCATTTGTTCAATCATTTCGTATGCTGTCACATCGATGGTCGTTGGCGTTATCGCTACGTATCCGTGGGTCAGTGCCCAGTTGTCGGTGTCCTCGGCCATAGGCTCGTCGTTGGTATATTCACCAGTCATCCAATAGTAGTCATAACCTCTGGGATGATGGCAGCGAACGACCTCATTACCCCATGTTCCATGTGCCATTCGACATATTTTCACTCCCTTGAAGCCTTCTTTCACAATAGGGAAGTTGACGTTGAGGCATACTCCCTTGGGCAATCCCTCTAAAAGGACTCGTTTCGTAATTTTTTTTACTAACGATGTCAAGGGGGTGAAGTCGGCATCGTCGCTATGGTCGCAGATGGAGTAAGCCACAGAGGGAATGTATTTCATACAGCCTTCGAGGGTGACGCCCATAGTGCCTGAATAGTGTGTGTTCACTGAGGCGTTGTCGCCATGGTTGATGCCGCCTATCACCATGTCGGGCTTGCGGTCGCGGCACAGTTCGGCCAAAGCCATCTTTACGCAATCGACGGGTGTTCCGTTGCATGACCACACCTCCACGCCTTCCCTTTTTCGTCTTAACTTCAGGCGCAGTGGCTCTGCCGCAGAGAAGGCGCATGAGAATCCACTACGTGCCGATTCGGGTGCGCAAACGAGCAAATCGCCCAGCTCGCCCACCATCTCTATCAACGATGCTAAACCCTTGGAATGATAGCCGTCGTCGTTCGAAATTAATATTAAAGGTTTGTTATTTTCCATAAAAATATGATGTTTCGACTGCAAAAGTACTAAAAAAATGCTTTATTCTTCCATTTTTTCATTGAAAATGTGTAACTTTGCACGATAAAAAGTAAAACTGCATTGCAAATGTAGGGTTACAACCAACAATTTGATGTATTACAAATGGGAAAAATTATCGCATTAGCAAACCAAAAGGGTGGAGTGGGCAAGACAACCACTACCATTAATCTCGCAGCTTCACTGGCAACGTTGGAGAAAACAGTGCTGGTGGTTGACGCTGACCCACAGGCAAATGCCTCAAGTGGACTGGGAGTGGACATCAAGCAGATCGACTGTTCGCTCTATGAGTGCATCATTGACCATGCCGATGTGCGCGACGCTGTCTATACGACTGATATCGAGGGACTGGACATCATTCCGAGTCATATCGACCTCGTCGGAGCTGAGATAGAGATGCTGCACCTCGACAATCGCGAGAAGGTATTGAAGAACCTGTTGCAGCCCATTCGCGACGACTATGACTTCATTCTCATCGACTGTAGTCCGTCGTTAGGGCTTATAACGGTAAATTCGTTGACGGCAGCCGACTCGGTGATAATACCCGTACAATGTGAGTATTTCGCACTTGAGGGAATAAGCAAGCTGCTCAACACAGTGAAGATAATAAAGAGCAAGCTGAACCCGAAACTTGAAATCGAAGGCTTCCTCCTGACGATGTACGATTCCCGCCTACGTCTTGCCAACCAAATCTACGACGAAGTGAAACGCCATTTCCAGGAGCTGGTGTTCAAGACTGTCATTCAGCGTAATGTGAAATTGAGCGAGAGCCCGAGTCACGGTCTGCCAGTGATTCTTTATGATGCAGACTCGACGGGCAGCAAGAATCACTTGTCGTTGGCAAAGGAAATCATTAATAAGAATTAACTCAACTTAGGAAGTAGGGAAGTTAAAGAAGAACAGAAAAATGGCAGTACACAAAAGATACGACCGCAACGTCCTTGGACGTGGACTTGACGACATCGGCAATGGACGCGGACTTGACGCACTCATCGACACTGGCGAGGTTAGGACGCAAGGCTCTTCAAACCTCAGTGAGATACCGTTGTCGCAGATTGAGCCAAATCCTAATCAGCCCCGACGCGAGTTCGACGAAGAGGCGTTGCAAGAACTTGCCAACAGCATAAGGGAAGTTGGCATCATACAGCCTATCACACTCCGACAGATTGAGGAGGGGCACTATCAGATAATTGCGGGAGAACGTCGTTGGCGAGCATCGCAACTTGCTGGCTTGCAGGCCGTTCCTGCCTATATCCGAACGGTTCAGGACGAGAACGTCATGGAAATGGCTCTTGTCGAGAACATACAGCGCGAGGACCTCAACGCCATTGAGATAGCCTTGGCATACGAGCATCTGGCAGAAACTACGGGCATGACACAGGAGAAGATATCCGAGCGTGTGGGCAAGAGCCGCGCAGCCGTGACGAATTACTTGCGTCTGCTGAAGCTGCCGGCACAGGTGCAGATGGCACTCAAGAATCGTGAGATAGACATGGGACATGCTCGTGCTCTTCTCTCTCTCGACTCGCCAAGCGTACAGATAAAGCTGTTCAAGGAGATACAGAAGAACGGCTATTCGGTCCGTAAGGTGGAGGAAATGGTGAAGATGCTCAACAGCGGCGAGGACGTGCTGACTGCAAGGAAGAGCATCGTGTCGAAGGCGCAGCTGCCCGAAGAGTTCAACATACTGAAGAATCGACTATCTACGCTCTTCCAGACCAAGGTGCAGATGACCTGCAATCCCAAGGGAAAGGGAAAGATTAGCATTCCATTTGCCAACGAGGAAGAGTTGGAACGCATCATGAATGTCATCGACAGCTTATGCAACAAGGAATGAATATAGGACTGACATTGGCAAAAACAGAATTGAAGCACACCCTTGCTCGTCTGATGATGGCAGTCGTTCTTTCTGTCCTTGCCGTAGCGAGGGTGGAGGCACAGACCGACTCCGTAGCCAAAAGGCCGGAGTCTGTCATGGAGGCTACCGATAGCCTGCGGCGGGAGATGGGCATAAGCGACAAGACAGTGGAGAAGAAGCTGAAAGCCATCAAGGAGATGCCGCTGCTGCTCAACGACACCGTCATCAAGACCAAGCCGAAGCGCGACTGGAGCACCTGGGCTCCCGACCCGAAAAGGGCAATGTGGCTCGGATTGGTAATACCCGGAGGTGGACAGATTTACAACAGAAAATATTGGAAGCTGCCGCTTGTTTATGGAGGATTCATGGGCTGCATCTATGCCATGAGCTGGAACAACATGATGTATAAGGACTACTCACAGGCATATCTTGACATCATGGACTCCGACCCGACGACGCAGAGCTATAACCAGTTCCTGCATTTCGGCATGACTATAACCTCAGCAAACGAGGAACGATACAAAAAAATATTCAAGAGCCGAAAGGACAAGTATCGCCGATGGCGAGATATGAGCTTTTTCTGTCTCATAGGCGTTTACGCTCTTTCCGTCATTGATGCATACGTCGATGCCGAGCTATCCCAGTTCGACATCTCCGACGATCTCTCGCTTAAGGTTGAGCCTGCCGTGATGAACAACGGCAAGTCAAATAACCCCATTGAAGGCTCGGCCATAGGAGTGAATGTCGGGTTAAGGTTTTGAATGATCCATATCAATAGACAAAACCGCCGTCTGCACCTACATCGGAACTTTACTACGAATTAAAACAGAAAAAAATGCAATGACAATAATGAAGAAAAAGACAATTTTAATGACCGTCGCACTCTTCCTTGCCTCTCATGGCGTGATGAAGGCACAGGTGGTGGAAGAGGACTATGACGACGAAGATGAAATCACTGTTACTGACGACCGAGGTAAAGAGGAAGTGATAGAGTTTCCCGAGGCAATGGCTTTCGAACTCGACAGCCTTTTGAACCTCTATATGTCTAAGGCATACCTCTCTGAAGACAACGACTGCAGAATGAAGGATGTAAACCCCGTTTTTGAGAAAGAGGTGTTTATCGACCGACTGAAGAGGATTCCGTCGATCATCGAACTACCCTACAACGATGTGGTACAGAAATTCATCGACCGCTACAGCGGACGACTGCGCCACTCCGTCAGCTACATGCTGGGGGCTTCCAACTTCTATATGCCTATATTCGAAGAGGCTTTGGAAACCTACGGCCTGCCGCTTGAACTGAAATATCTGCCGGTAATCGAATCAGCACTCAACCCCAAGGCAGTGTCGCGTGTAGGTGCTACAGGACTGTGGCAGTTCATGCTCGCTACGGGAAAGCAGTACGGGCTGAAGGTCAACTCTCTCGTCGATGAGCGTCGCGACCCCGTTAAGTCCTCATACGCTGCTGCACACTATCTCAGCGACCTTTACAAGATCTTTGGTGACTGGAGTCTTGTCATTGCCGCCTACAACTGCGGACCTGACCAGATCAACAAGGCTATACACCGCTCTAAGGGCATCAAGGACTATTGGCATATCTATCCCTATCTTCCTAAGGAGACAAGAGGTTATGTGCCGGCATTCATCGCCGCCAACTATATCATGACATACTATTGCGAGCACAATATATGTCCAATGGTGACAAGTCTGCCGGCAAAGACCGATACCGTCATGCTCAACCGTAACGTACATCTTGAGCAGGTGGCTGCTGTATGCAATGTTGACATCGACCAGCTTAGGGCTCTTAACCCCTCATATCGTCGCGACATAGTTCCGGGACTTACCGAGCTGTCGCCGCTTCGCCTGCCGCAGACGGAGATAGGCCGATTCATCGACCGCGAGGACTCCGTTTACAACTATCGTGCCGATGAGCTTATAAACAAACGCTCGCTCGTGGTGGTCAACGACGATGTTCCTTCTTACTCCTCGAAGCGTACATCCTCGTCAAAAAGCAGCTCACGAAAGGGACGTACCCGTTCTACAGGAGGGAAGACGGTGACCATTAAGCCGGGTCAGACACTGTCAGAGATAGCAAAGCGCAATGGAACGACAGTAGCGAAGTTGAAGAAGCTGAACGGCATAAAGGGAACTAACATTCGCGCCGGAAAGAAACTTAGGGTAAGATGAGTTTGGGCCTAACAACTCATTAATATTATATTTGCGAAACATTTACACCTTATATATTATATAGCTATGGATGATGAGCAGAAAAAGAGAGAAGAATTGGACGACAAGTTGATAATGGGGGCGTTCCAGCAACTTCTGGACTCCTACAGCAAGTCGAGACATCGACAGAAGGTGGACATTATCACAAAGGCTTTCAATTTTGCGCGACAAGCCCACAAGGGAGTCAGACGACTGTCGGGCGAACCGTATATACTGCACCCGATAGCCGTGGCACAGATAGCCTGTCAAGAGGTGGGGCTTGGCTCTACGAGCATTTGCGCGGCATTGCTGCACGATGTGGTTGAGGATACCGACTATACTACCGAGGACATCGAAAACATCTTTGGTACGAAAATAGCACAGATAGTCGATGGGCTGACGAAAATCAGTGGAGGCATCTTCGGCGAACAGGCTTCGGCGCAGGCAGAGAACTTCAAGAAACTGCTGCTCACCATGAGCGACGACATACGCGTCATACTCATCAAGATCTGCGACCGACTGCACAACATGCGCACGCTTGCAAGTCAGCCTGCCAACAAGCAGTACAAGATTGCGGGCGAGACTCTTTATATCTATGCTCCATTGGCTAATCGCTTGGGACTTAACAAGATAAAGACTGAACTGGAAGACTTGAGCTTCAAATACGAACATCCCGACGAGTATGATGCCATTCAGCGCAAGCTGGCATCGACACAGGCCTCGCGCCATGAACTTTTCGACCAGTTCACCACGCCCATCGAGCAGGCACTCGACAACATGGGCATAAAGTATGTCATCAAGGAACGTGTCAAGAGTCCTTATTCCATTTGGAACAAGATGCAGAACAAGCACGTCTCCTTCGAGGAGATTTACGACATACTTGCCGTACGCATCATCTTCTCGCCAAAGCACCGTGAGGACGAGATAAACGAATGTTTCAACATCTACGTGGCAATAAGCCAGATCTACAAGTCGCATCCTGACCGTCTGCGCGACTGGCTCAATCATCCAAAGGCAAACGGCTATCAGGCACTCCACGTCACGCTTATGTCGAAGCAGGGACGATGGATAGAGGTGCAGATAAGGTCCGACCGAATGAATGAGATAGCTGAGCAGGGCTTCGCGGCTCATTGGAAATACAAGGAGGGCGGCGAGATAGAGTTCACTGAGGACGAGGGCGAGCTGAACGAGTGGCTGCACACCATTAAGGAGATTCTCGACGACCCGCAGCCTGATGCCATGGACTTCCTCGATGCCATAAAGCTCAACCTCTTCGCATCGGAGATTTTCGTATTCACTCCTAAGGGTGAGATAAAGACGATGCCTGCGGGGTGTACGGCTCTCGACTTCGCCTTCTCCATCCACACATTCCTTGGCAGCCA
Source organism: Prevotella sp. (assembly GCA_051878735.1). GTDB lineage: Bacteria > Bacteroidota > Bacteroidia > Bacteroidales > Bacteroidaceae > Prevotella. Next base: position 7,870 of record JBJEKR010000111.1, read on the forward strand.
TTGCATCGGAGCAAAGGTGAACCATAAGCTCGTTCCTCTGAGCCATAGGCTCCAGAGTGGCGATCAGGTGGAGATTCTGACGTCGAAATCACAGCACGTGCAGCCTTCGTGGATAAACTTCGTTTCCACCGCTAAGGCAAAGGCGAAGATTCAGGCCATTCTCCGTCGTGACGGAAGGGAGACGCAGAAACGAGGTGAGGAGCTGCTTAGAACCTTCTTCCAGAACAACGATATCGAATATTCGGCTTCCGCTGCCGACCAGTTGGCGGTGTTCCACGATGTCAGCAAGCGCGAGGACTTCTTCCAAGCTGTTGGGGAAAAGCGCATAATACTCGGCGAGAAGGACCTTGACGAGCTTAACGGGAAGAAGAAAGACTCTACGGGCTATGGATGGAGGAAGTTCGTCCCATTCCTTAAGACAGGCGGCAAGCCCAAGAAGGATGAGGATGCCGGCGACCAGAACCTGCTCGTGGTGTCTGACAAGCTCAACAGAAAGAAGCCCATTTTCATCACCGACGACAACATCTCACAATATAAGTTCATGCACTGTTGTCACCCAATACCGGGAGACGATGTGCTCGGATTTATCGACAACAAGAAGCAGATAGAGATTCACAAGCGCGCCTGTCCTGTGGCGGCACGACTGAAGACGAGCTTCGGCAACCGTATTCTCGATGCCAAATGGGACATGCACAAGAGGCTGTTCTTCGACGCTACCATACAGATGAAGGGCATCGACCGCATCGGACTGCTCAATGAGGTTACCAACGTAATCTCGCGTCAGATGAATGTCAATATTCACACCGTAGCGATAACCTGCGATGACGACATCTTCGATGGTAAGTTCGAACTCCGCGTACACGACCGCGAGGATGTGAAGATCATCATCGACAATCTAAAGCAGGTCAGCGGTTTGCAGGAAGTGTCGCAGATAATGTAAATGAAGAATGAAGAATGAAGAATGAAGAATGAAGAATTAAGAATTAAGAATGGCTGCGCAAACCGAATGAAGAGCTAAACTTGCTTTAGCAGTCCGAGTACTGCTAAAGAATCGACGAAGTCAATCAATAAAAATTAAAGAATATGAGAAGCAAACTACTATTACTATTGGCAATGGTGTCAGTGACACTTACTGCCGCAAACAAGTACGACAATCCCGACACGCTCTTCGTAGCACGTGACGGTACTGCTGAGTTCCGCAACATCGACGATGCCATTGAGGTATGCCGCGCCTTCATGGACTATCACAAGGTAATCTTCGTAAAGAAAGGCGTGTATAAGGAAAAGCTGATTATACCATCGTGGCTAACCAACATTGAGATTTGTGGCGAGGATGTTGAACAGACCATCATTACATGGGACGACCATGCCAACATCAAGACTCAGGAACGACCAAACGGAATGGGAACGTTCCGTACTTACACACTGAAGGTTGAAGGTTCCGATATCACCCTGAAGAACATCACCATAGAGAACAATTCTGCACGACTGGGACAGGCTGTTGCCCTACATACTGAGGGCGACCGTCTCGTGTTCGTCAATTGTCGCTTCCTTGGCCATCAGGACACCGTCTATACTGGTGTGGGAGGCTCGCGCCAGCTCTTCAAGGATTGCTATATAGAGGGCACTACCGACTTTATTTTCGGCCCAGGCACGGCATGGTTTGAGAACTGCGAGATACGCAGCAGGGCAAACTCCTACATCACGGCTGCCTCAACGCCTAAGGACCAGCCCTATGGTTATGTTTTCAACCGTTGCCGACTGACTGCCGACTCTGGTATCAACAAGGTATATCTCGGTCGCCCATGGCGCGACTATGGCTACACGCTATTCATGAACTGCGAGTTTGGTGCGCACATCCGTCCAGAGGGCTGGTATAACTGGCAGAAGGAGCGTGAGCAAACCGCCCGCTATCTTGAATACAACAACAGCGGAGCGGGTGCCGACATCAAGTCAAGAGTGCCATGGTCAAGACAGCTGAGCAAGAAGGAAGCGCAGAAAATCACGATGGAAGAGGTCTTTTCAGCATCGCCACAGGCATCGTCAACAGGATTCCGTCCATACGATAATCCCGCATTATGAGAAGACAGGATATATTGGCGTGTAGATGCAGTGAAGGCTGACGGCACTGTCGTCAAAGGGGATATATGGTCGTTTGGCTCACAAGGTGGAAAATGGCATGAAGGGAAAAACGAGGTTGAGGACATGTTCATATCCGGAATAGCATTCCGCGAGGCTAATGCCGCAGCATCTAATGGTGGGGTGGTCGTGGGAGACCAAGGTCCTGGAGCCATCTGTGGCAAATGGAATGGGAAAAAAGGACGGTATGCCATAGAGACTGCCGTGTTCAACCAGAATACCGGTCCTAACTATGTGGGTGTGGCTGTCAACGGGAAACTGGTTGACGCATGGCTTACGACTTCCTCCAACGATAGCCTTGGCGTAAGGAAAAGCCGCAACACCGTCATGCTGAAACCCGGCGATGACATACGCATTGACTTCGTGGCAGGACTCGTTGAGGGAAAAATCAACCAGAGCCGTTCGCGCATTGACTACGTTAATATCCTGCCTTCTAAGGCTAAGTATATCGAGGTTACACGCCCGTCAGGCATCCACCATGCACCTGTCCTCACCGCAGGATATGACTGCGAGTATCTACTGTTAGACAATGTTGTCTTTGCCGATACGCTTGGAACTGTTGGAGAGCAGGGAGACGTTCAGGTGAGGGACAAATACGCCTCTTGGGTGTCGAAGACTGCCGAGGGATATGTTTTCTATGTAAGACAGACGGCAATGGCGAAACTGGTATATCGCAGTGCTGGAGGTAAGGAGACTGAGGTGGTAAGGAACATGGACAAGGAAACTGACGGAACGGTTGAGGCTGCCGCCTCTACAGCTGACGGTATTCTCCATGCCATACGTCTCTACAAGAACATGCCCATTAAGACCATATTCAGAAAACCTGTTGCCGTATCAGGCAAGGACTACGAACTTGTATGGTCGTCGGATGTTATATTCGTGGATAGCACGGGTGCAAAGGGCAATCCCGGTAAGACACAGCTTCGTGACGGCTATGACGAATGGATAAAGTATGTGAACCCATTGTCAAACGAGGTATTTGCGAAGAATAAGACAAAGGCTTTCATCGACCCTGCCACGGACAAGGAATGTGACGGAGTGCTGCCTAAGTTAGCGGAATGTAATGGAGCTTCATACGTAGTTGGCACTGACAAGAACGTTACTTATTGTATAGAAGCCTGTCGCAGCATAAAGTTCTACTACACCGGCTCTGGAGGTGCGTCCACAAGCGTGAAGATAAAAGCAGTAAACCTCTCTACAGGAGAAGAACAAATCATGGAAGGTTCTCCTGCCCAGGGCAAGAACATGGCATCCAACACCGCAGAAATAAATCTCAACCCACAATGCCGATACTCTGTAACCGTCTCCGGCACAACAGGCGACATGGTCATTTATGCAGTGAAGCTCTGGGCGGCGAAAAACAGAAGCTTGTAATATACTTGTGGTATGTCGGGATTTCCGACATACCACATTAAGGGCATAAACATCCTAATGGAACAACAAGGACTCCATCCTCTCTTCTATAGGCAAATTGTCCACCCGTCACCACCATTAAGAAAGATGGAGAGCCTATCCTGGTAGTATCAACCCTTTCTGCAATTTGCAACAAATGTTTTGCACCTTCATCTATTTCTCTACTTCCGAGCTTCACTTCAACAGCCGCCCATTTCCCGTCTTGAAGTCTTATTATCAAATCTGCCTCTAATCCTGTCTTGTCATGATAATGAAGAATCTCTCCCCTTATAGGCTGACTATATATTCGCAAGTCACGCGTAACAAGTGATTCAAAGAGAAAACCGAATAGTTCGAAGTCATTAAGAATTCCATCGGCATCCACATTCATTACTGCAGTCGCAATTGAAGGATCGACGAGTTGTCTCTTGTCTGATGTTCTGATTGCGGTTTTTGATCTTAATGACGGTCTCCAAGCTGGAATATCCTCAATAATAAACATACGCCTTAATGCATTGGCATAAGAATACAATGAACTTTCACCAAAGGTCGTATCATGTGCCCTAATATCATCAAGCACAGTTTGTAAAGATGCAAGTGTGGAGATATTTCTTGCATAAGACCTTAGAAGAAGCCTAACCCTTAACGGATTTCTGTCTATACTGTCGGTACTTTGAATATCATGGTTTATAACAGCATCAACATAATTCATTGACACATTATTACTATTATCACCTTCAGCTATTGTCTCAGGCCACCCCCCTCTACAAATAGCTCTCGCTATTTGAGGAATGTCAAGTTTACTGTCAGCAACTACATCGGTATTACCATTAAACAATTCGGCAAGTGAAACAGAACCATTTGACTCTCCTGATTCAAATAAGCTCATTGTGCGAAGTCTCATTCTTGAAATTCTGCCAGTTCCGGTATGCCGTGGTCCATTAACACCCAAATCACGTGGAGTAGCTGATCCTGTTAGGATATATTGTCCACGCAACCCTTCCTTATCAATGGAATATTTAACTGCATCCCATATTGACGGAGCATCCTGCCATTCATCTATCAATAGTGGTTTGTCTCCTTTTAATAGATGGGATGGCATGACCTCTGCCATTCTTCTGTAGCCGGCACTTTTGTCTGGATCTTGCAAGTCGATTTCTGACTTTGACGAATGTCGTCCAAGCCATGTCTTTCCACACCATTTAGGACCTTCAATTAATACGGCACCAGACGATGATAACAGATTCTGCAATACATCATCCTGTATTCTTTTTATGTATTTCTTCATATATCAACAATTTGCTGCAAAGATACTGTTTATCAGTAATATATGCAAAATATTTACAACATTTAACTATCAAACTAACGAACTTGGCGCGTTTTTGTCAACGAACTTGGCGCGTTTTTGTCAACGAACTTGGCGCGTTTTTGTCAACGAACTTGGCGCGTTTTTGTCAACGAACTTGGCGTATTTATACTAAATAACGTGAACTCGATGAAATTAAACCTGCGCAGTGCGGTTCTTTTGATGGCTAA
>JBJEKR010000112.1:0-2926 GCA_051878735.1 Prevotella sp.
TACTGTATCAGCGTGTTGCGACAGTTGTAGTCGCAGTCGTAGCCCTGTGCGTCCCAAGGAGCCTTATGCCCCGACACCTCGTTGAACTGTATCACAGTGTTGTCGCAACTCCACGGCCAGATGCCTGCCGCTGCCTCTGTCATTGGCAGTATGTCGGGACAGTCGCGCATGACGTTGTATTCTATCAGTGTGCCATCGCATCCTATCGGCACTATGCCGTCGCCGGGGACACCCTCTATCAGGTTTCCCCTGACTACCACGTTTGTACTTGGCAGCCAATCGTGACGGTCGTAGTAGCCACTCCATATCATTGCATTGCGTGCGCAATCTTTGATGTGACAGTTCTCAATGGTAAGGCTGTCGAAACGTGAAGCAATGCTCTTGCCGTGGTTTACAATAAGTATGCCCGAGCCACCTCCCTGCTCCTTTACCAACGAACCATTGACATCGTGAATGAAAAGGTTGCTCACGCTAATTGAGCGCGACAAACCATAGTCGAGACATTCTATCTTCAGTCCTGTCCTTCCTGCCTTGCGCTCGCTTCCTGTGTTCACTATTTCCAATCCGCTTATCGTAAGATACTCTGAGTTGAGAATCCTTACCGCATAGTCGGAATCGTCGTAGCCAACAATCCTTGGTGCATTGCCTTCGCCGTAGCTGCCCACTTCTATCCGCTTCTGACTGCTACCTTTGCCACACACCTCCAACACTCCGTTGAAAACAGTCCCTTTCTTCAGCAACATTCGGTCTCCAGCCTTCAGTTTGGCCTGACTTGCCCGTGCCAATGTCTGCCAGGGCATGTTTTCCGACAGTCCGTCGTTTGCATCGTTGCCCTTAGAAGCATCGATATAGTATGTTGCCGCTTCTGTTGACGGAGTGTGGTTAGGATCCGCAGGCTCCACAGGCGATATGCCTGTGTCTGCCTGCGAACATGATGTAATGAGCAGAGTTGAGATAATTACCAGTGCTTTCTTCATCTACCTAACTAACAAATAAACCTAACTAACACAAATAAAAACAACTATCAAGACTAACTTTATTTCCACAAAGAATTCTGTTCCAATGCCTTGTTGCTGTCAAGCTCTCCTAATGGAATAGGCCACACATAGTCGCGCTCGCCATTGAAAATGCGCGTCTCGTAGGCAAGTCCGTAGGTGGTACGCTCGTTTTCCACTCTCTGCACGGCTTTGTCAAGCTCGTGCCAGCGGTAGAGGTCGAACAGGCGCAAACCCTCGAAGGCGAGTTCCACGCGGCGTTCGTGCTTGATGACCTGCAACATGGCATCCTTTGACAGTCCACTGCCCTCAACGTCCTCCACGCGAGGCATTCCCGCACGCTGTCTCACCTGATTGACAAGCGAAAGCACTTCCTTCTCGTCGTAGCTGCCTTTCTGTACCATTGCCTCGGCGAGCGAAAGCAGTACTTCGGCATAGCGCACCACGTAGAAGTCCTGACCGTTGTCCCAAGAGTTGCCAGTGTCGGTGGGGTCAAAATACTTCATTACATAAACAGTGGATATTGAAGCTGCGGCACCGCCGTACCATGCGCTCTCTCCTCCCTTGCCGTTCCAATACATTCCCGGAACAAACAATGTGGCATAAAGACGAGGGTCGCGACCTTCCCAGTGGGAAGCATTGGGCTGCCAAACGTCGAGTTTTCCGTCAGACATTACGCCATAGTTCTTGTCCTCGTTCTTTGTTCCGTCGAGATTATAGTATTCATCGGCAAGGTTCAGTGTGCCGTTCATTGCCTCAAGAGGGGTGTTCCAGTGTGCGTTGAAGGATGCGCCCTCGCTGAGTCCAGGACCTTCAAACCTTACAGAGAATACTATCTCGGGAGAGGTCTGACCTGCCAGTGTGAACAGTCGGGCATAGTCTGATTCAAGCGAGTAGCCCAGCCCCAAAACAGCTTTGTAGGCGGCAATGGCTTCGTCCCATTTCTCGTTGTAGAGTGCCAGACGACCAAGCACTGAGTAGCAGGCTCCGCGTGTGATACGTCCAAGATCAGCGGTTGCAGGCAGGCTGTTTACGCACTGCTTCAGCGAAGCAATCTCGTTCTCCACAATCTCCGCACGCTTTGTGCTTCCCATCTCGGCATTCTCTAAGGTCAGAGGTTCTGTCAGATACGGCACGTCGTTGTAGGTCATCGTGAGATTAGTGTACATAAGAGCCCTAATGGTCAGTGCCTCAGCCTTATAGCGTGCCCTTAGACTTTCGTCCATATTCACTCGGTCGATGTTGGCTATCAAGAGATTGCAACGCTTTATCACCTCGTAGTTGTCGTTCCAGAACGAGCCTACAGCCCATGATGACGAATTGTGCGTTCCGTTAGCAATGTCGTAACCTTCCATCCAACCGCTCCAGTTGAAGTGTCCGCCATTGTCGCTCATGCAGTCGAAGTTCAGAGGTCCCATGTTCCAAGGACCGCCATTGTAAAGCTGCTGGGTTTGCAGACCGTCGTAGCACGCCACGAGTCCCATCATGGCATCATCGGGAGTCTGCCAGAATGTTTCGGAAGACGATTCTGTCAGCGAGTCTTCCTGCAACCAACTGTCGGAGCAGCTTACCACTGTCAACGCTCCCGACAGGAGGAGTGAACTGATATATAGATTTGAAAGTTTCATAATGCTGATGTTGTTTAGAATTTGACATTTATTCCAAATGAGTATGACCTTATATTCGGATGGACGTCATTGCGTGTGTCCGTGCCGCTCTTTTCAGGGTCGTAGTCGTCAAGAGAGGTGAAGGTCAGCAGGTTGGAACCTGCGAGGTAGAGGCGAAGACTCTGTATGCCAATCTTTGCCAGTGCCGCATTCTTGCGGAAGGTGTAACCGAACTCAAGGCTCTTCAGACGAAGGTAGTCGCCAGAGGTGAGCCAGAACGACGAGTAGGTGTTGTTGTAGTCGCCGCCCATGCGTGGCATTGAG
>JBJEKR010000113.1:0-2914 GCA_051878735.1 Prevotella sp.
AATCAGGACGGATGTGGCAGCTATCATTCACCACCGACAAGAAATATCCCGACTTCTGGGCAATGCAAAACGTCACGTCATATTATGGAGGAAACTACGAGCAGATTGTAGGTAATCCTGCCCTCAAGCCATCGAAGGATTACAAACTCTCCCTCGTACATGTTCTCCACAACAAATACATCTTCCGTGGATGGTTCACCCACACGAAAGACTATTTCTCCCAAACCATGTTCCAGGCTCGCGATAAACTGGTGGAGATTGACAAGTTTGACAACTTCGACTTCCGTCAGGAGGCAGGAATAATGGTGAGCACTCCATGGAAGCCTGCATGGTGGCTCGACTCGCGCGCCACTGTCTTCGGTGAGTGGATGCGCGTGAAGGACAGCGACTACTTCGACTGTCCCTTCGACCGCAACATCGCATACGCCATGCTGTCAGCCAATGCCACCTTCCGCTTCGTACGCAGTCATGACCTCTCTTTATCGCTTAATGGTTTTGCCCGCACAAAGGCATACCAAGGTCCAATGGACCTCCCCGCCTCCGGCAATCTCGACATCACTCTCCGCTATGCCTTCCTTGGCGGCAATGCCGTCCTCACCCTCTACTGCAACGACATCTTCCGCACCATGATGATCACCCCCGAAAACCATTGGGCAGGCCAGGACATGCGCAGCAAATACTCCTGCTATCCCACCACCGGCCTCTCCTTCACCTACCGCTTCGGCGGCTACAAGGCCAAGAACCACGAGGCAGTTGACACTTCGAGGATGAAGAAGTAACCTACATCTATCTCAGTCCCGTCATGTCAATGCGGAAAATCTGACTCTGCACCGTCTGCTTCTTCTCGATGAACATCGTCATGTATATGGGAGCATAGACAATCCTGCCGCGAATCTCCATGTTGCCACTACACAGGACGTATGCCTTGGCAATAGTATAGTCGGCGTTGCTCATCACATTGCTGAGGGCATTATGCCTTTCGTAATCCTTTCCCGACTTCACCTCTATCGGTACCACCTTTCCCTCGTGTTCAATCACGAAGTCAAGTTCGCCTTGTCGCTTGTTGGAGAAATAATATATGCAATGGTCGCTGCCGCCAAAACCATGGGAAGCCAGTTCCTGCGCCACAAGATTTTCATACACCGCTCCATAATTTACGGAAATCTCGTCGTTCAACAGCTTCATCTGGATTCCGGAGGCATATTGACATGCAAGCAGACCGATGTCATTCTGAAACAACTTGAAGAGATTTCTCTGTTCGTTAAGCTTTAAGGGAACCACGGGTTCCTTAACGTTGTATGTGGGCAATGCCACACCAGCATCCTTCAACCACAGCATACTGTCCTCATACTTGGAGAAACGGGCATGCTCATTAAGTTTCTTCAAAATGAACCTCTTGTTCTTGGCATCCAGTTCAGATGGTATGAGGTCGAATATCTCGCGAATTTTCAGTTTATTATCCAGATCATACTGACTGATGTCCCAACGGTAGAGGGTGAGAATCTCCTGCTGTTTCTCTTCCACCACATTCAGATCGTTGGTGTCAAGATAAGCCTGTACTGCCGCCGGCATTCCACCTACGACAAGATATAGCCGCACAAGCCTGAGCATAGACTCATGCACCACGGCATCAACGGGCACTTGCCTTTCCCAACAGTCGCGAATGGAAGCCAAGACCTCATCTGACAATCCTAACGCCATAGAAAACTCCATAAGGTCGAGAGGATATACCTCCTTGACAGACATGTATCCCACCGGCACACTTCTGATGTCCCTCAGTTCCACACCCAGCAGACTGCCCGACAGGGCATACCTGCAACTGCCCTCATCGACAAGGAACTTTATCCACGTTATGACCTCAGGACATTTCTGCACCTCATCGAAAAATATGAGTGTATCTGCATTGGAGGTCTTTTGTCTTGTATGAGCAGAGATACGCAAGAGAACATCCTTGGCATTCTTTGCCCCATTGAAAATCATATTTGCCGAAGTGTCCTCAAGAAAGTTTATTTCTATGAGATTGAGTTTGTTCGTCTCGGCATATTTTCTGATTGCGTATGTCTTCCCCGTCTGTCGTGCTCCCGTGAGAAGCAAGGCAGACTTGCTGGTTTTGAAGTGATTGGCAATTATTCCATCTATTTTTCTGCTAATCATAACATTATGTTTTTTAGGGTTCAAGTACGAGGAATACACTTTTCCAAGGCATTTTGGTCTTGTTTCTGACACTTTTCCAAGGCATTTTCACCCAAAATCATACACTTTTCCAAGATTTCCTCGGTGCAAAGGTAGTGTTTTTATTTGAAATATACAAGAAGAAAGAGAAAAAAATACCATCAGTTACCAAAATTTATTTTTCCAGTTGGCAAAATATTTTTTTCTAACTGGAGAAAAATATTTTGCCAACTGGAAAAATTTCGGATTGCAACTATCATTTTCGACCTTTACAGTTGAAAAGAAACGCCTGCGTCCCCTGTGGCTGCACATTATGTATAATTGCATCAAAAAAAACAATTTGTCAAAAAAAACTTTATGTTATATATAACACCCATCCTGCCCGACCGTTCACACCCCTTATAGGGGTGTGAACGGTCGGTCTGAATGGGTGGGTAACATAAAAATCGTATGTAAATATTATTTTATCCGATATATTTCGTTCCGATATTTTTCGCAATGACGATGCATAGATAGTGCAAATTGAGCGAAATACAAAATAAAAAAGGATATTTTTTTATTTTATTTCCGAAATGCAGCCTATCTTATCAAAAGATAATTCTTTTATTCGGGTGATACAAGGACAAATAAAAAAGCAAAAAACTATGCTTTTGCCATTAACTTTTCGGATTTCATACGTTATTATATATAAAGGAACAACAAAATTAAAATGAATAATAGTATGAAAAAGGTAATGTTTATC
>JBJEKR010000114.1:0-2911 GCA_051878735.1 Prevotella sp.
GGTTGTTGTGCTTTGCCTGAATATAGTACATGGCATCAGCACCCTGCTGGCTTGCCCCCACGTTGGCGGCATAGAGGCGGTCGAAGTCGATCTGCCTGTTAGCCTCGCATGCGGTAAGATAGTCGTAAGCCGTCTGCCAAGCGTCCCACGCCGACTCAGTGCGATAGCTCGTGTCGTCCTCGTTCCACACGTTGAAATAGCTGCTTGGCAGCACCTTCCAGTAGTCGGGATGTGGATTGTCGCTGTTGTTATAGTTCAGCTTTGTGCTCTTGTAGATGCTGTACTTGCCCGTGAGCGACGTTGTCAGCTTCATGTCGTCGTTGATTTTCCAATCCCAAGTGAGCAATGCAGTAGGCGCAAAGTCGTTAACGATGCGTGAGTTTCGCTTCTTTCCGTTCTGATATCCCCAATATGGATTATAGTATCTGTCGTTTGCAATCCAGTACATCTCGTCGGTAGATGCTCCCTGTGAAGCCCTCTCTGTTGGGTTGCCCCAAGTGGTAAACGATATGGAGTGATTTCCCGTCACCTTCTCTATTCCGAGGAAGTATGACAGGGAGTTATAGAATGTTCCTTCCACATATCCGCGGTCAGCCCAACGGTATGTCAATGCTCCAGCCACAGCCCAGCCCTTGTCGTTAAGGCCGCTGCTATAGCTGTACATGCCTCGAAGGGTGTAGTTGCGGTTAGCTACGCTCACAGCAGCCTTGTTGCCGATGGGCATTGCCGATGCACGGAAGTTGTAGTTGTTGGAACCTCCCATGGAAGACATCGAGAAGTTGTTCGGCTCGAAAGGCAGTGCATATTCGCCACTGCGTGTCTGGTTGTTAAGACCACCAACCATGGAGAAGCGGAACTGTCCCGTCTCGGCATCGTTCATGAGGGCACCATTGATATACACATCGTTGTATTTCTGGTTGAAAGCCCTGTAACGGAACCTCACCGGACTGAACAGGTAGCCAACCTCATTGGCATAGATATTACTATTGGAGTTGATGACCGTCACGTTCTGCGACATGTCGTCATCCTCTCCCAGCTGCGACTCGGTGAAAGTGAACGCCGCCTCACTGTTGTCGGCTCCACCCTCACTCTTTTTGTCTTGGCTTTGGGCCATAGCATTAGTTGCCAACGCCACTGCCAGGATAGCTATCATTAGCTTTTTCTTCATAAAAATGTCGTTAGTTATACAATTATGGTGGCAAAGTTAGTGCTTTATTTTGTTATTTGATAATTTTTTCCATTAATTTTTTGTTTCAATTCGTTATTTTCAAGAAAAATGTCGAAATTTGCATCAGAAAAGGCCATTATTCGACATTAAAAAGTCAGATTAAACGTAAAAAACATAAAGCTACATGAAAAAAATCATTATTGCCCTTCTGCTTGTCGTCTCTGTCATGGCAGCAGCGCAGGAAAAGAAATACAATGTCTATGGCATTGGTTTCTACAACCTGGAAAATCTATTCGACACATGCCACGACGAAGGCAAGAACGACTACGAGTATCTTGCCAACGGTACAAACAAATGGAACGCCATGAAGTATGAGAACAAGCTCGCCAACATGTCGAGGGTGCTGGGCGAGATGGGTACCGACCTGCTGAAGAATATTGGTTGCGCCATAATAGGAGTGAGCGAGGTGGAGAACGCACGCGCTCTGTCCGACCTTGTCGCACAACCGTCATTGGCAGCACGCAACTTCCAGTTCTGCCACGTTGAGGGACCTGACAGGCGCGGCGTTGACTGCGGCCTTCTCTACAACCCACGTTTATTTGAGCCTACCGACGTGAAGCTATATCCTTACGTACAGAAGTTGGAAAAGGACAGCAATTTCGTCACCCGCGGCTTCCTTACCGTCAAGGGCAAGCTCGGAGGAGAAGACATTGCCGTCATCGTATGCCACCTGCCCAGCCGTGCCTCCACTTCTTTTTATAGGGAGCAGGGAGCCGAACAGGTAAGGCTGCTAAAGGACTCGCTAATCGGTGTACAACCCAATCTGAAGGTTATCGTCATGGGCGACATGAACGACGACCCTATGGATCCTTCGATGGCAAAGTCGCTGAGGGCAAGGAAAAAAATCGCCGACGTGAAGGAGGGCGACATGTTCAATCCTTGGTGGAATACGCTGGCAGACGGGAAAGGCACTATAAAATACAATGGTGGGTACAACCTCTTCGACCAGATTATCCTCTCACCGCAGCTTCTGAATCTTGACGGCAAGAAGGACTATTCTACGCTGAAATACCTAAAGCACCAGATTTTCTCGCGCGAATACATGCTACAGCAGGAAGGGAAGTTCAAGGGCTATCCCAAACGCACCTTCTCAGGCGGCGTATGGCTCAACGGCTATAGCGACCACCTTCCCTCTATCGTATATTTGGTGAAGGAGCAATAACTCAGCCGACACCGCCATCGACCAGATTAAGCGCAAGGAATATCCCGCAAAGTTGGCTGAATACACAGGCGAGATACTCCTCGTAGGTATAAACTACGACAAGGAGACGAAGCAGCATACTTGTAAGATAGAAAGGATAAAGTAACGTGAGTTCGACGAAATTAAACCTGCGCAGTGCGGTAACTTACTCTCCCCCTAAGGTAGGGGGAGTCCCCCAAAGGGGGGAGGGAGTATGTACGTCCGATTAATCATATAGCGCGGCAGTTCATACGCCCCCGTCACTTCGTGACACCCCCTCTATCTTAGAGGGGGAGCAAGTTACCACACTGCATAATATCAAGAGACATACCATCAGCTGATTGTTGCCGTTCGACGCCGTCGCCCGACTAAAATAGGGGCGGTTTATAAGGAAAGGGTATTTCGTCGAACTCACGTTAAATTAATATATCTAAAAATTTAAATATTATAACGTGAGTTCGATGAAATTCCTTTTATAATGCGCCAATGACTGGGAGTGTGGG
>JBJEKR010000115.1:0-12820 GCA_051878735.1 Prevotella sp.
GATCAACGCTGTCGCCCGACTAAAATAGGGGCGCTTTATAAGGAAAGGGAATTTCATCGAACTCACGTTAAGATAGGCTGCGTCTCGGAAACAAAAATAAAAGTTTTTCGACTTTTATTTTGTATTTCGCTCAACTTGCACTATCTTTGCACCATCTTTGCACCATCATTGCTAACTTAGATACATAAATACAACTAATAATTATGGGAATGAACATCAGAAAGAGCTTGGCAGTCGTGCTTCTCGCTACTCTTGCCAACAATGCCTTTGCCACAGAAAAGGCAGCAGACAACGGCTATCCGTATAGCCAAGTACCCTTCACGGCTGTAAAAATCACTCCTTCTACCTTCTGGGGAGACAGGATAAAGGCGGCAAGGGAGGTGACAATACCACTCGCTTTCAGCAAGTGCGAGACGCAAAACCGATACAGCAATTTCACCAAGGCAGCCTACACCTTGACACACCCTGGACATGCAGGATTGCAGACCAAGGACTATGACGTGCCTACGTTCATGGGCTTCTGCTTCGACGATACCGATGTCTATAAGACCATTGAGGGAGCGAGCTACGTGTTGCAGACCTATCCCGACGAAAAGCTGAAGGCATACATCGACAGCGTGATTGCCGTTGTGGGAGCGGCACAGGAAGCCGACGGCTACCTCTACACAGCACGAACGATAAACCCCGACAAGCCTCACCAGTGGTCGGGAAAGAGCAGATGGGTGGAAGAAGAGGTGCTGAGCCACGAGCTGTATAATCTCGGACACATGGTTGATGCCGCATGCGCACACTTTCAGGCTACGGGAAAGACAAACTTCCTCGACATCGCCAAAAGATATGCCGACTGCGTGCTTCGCGAAGTGGGACCGAACGAGGGGCAGGCGACTGTAGTCCCCGGTCACCAGATTGCAGAGATGGCACTGTGCCGACTCTATCTCATCACCGGCGAGAGGAAATATCTCGACGAGGCAAAGTTCATGCTCGACTATCGCGGCAAGACAAAGATTCACAACATCTATTCGCAAAGCATTCAGCCCGTGGTTGACCAAAAGGAAGCCGTGGGGCACGCCGTTAGGGCTGGCTACATGTATGCCGGCATGGCTGACGTGGCCGCACTCACCGGCGACACGTCATACGTCAACGCCATCGAGACAATCTGCGAGAACATCATAGGCAAGAAATACTACATCACGGGCGGCGTGGGTGCCACTCACAACGGCGAGGCATTCGACGCCAACTATGTGTTGCCAAACCTCACGTCCTACAACGAGACGTGTGCAGCCATCTCAATGGTCTATCTGTTTGAGCGAATGTTCCTCTTCAAGGGCGATGCACGATACATCGACTGCCTGGAACGCACGCTGTACAACGGTGTCATCAGCGGCATGTCGATAGATGGCGGCAAGTTCTTCTACCCAAACCCATTGTCAGCCGACGGACACTATAAGTTCAATGCCGACAACACCAACACCCGTCAGCCATGGTTCGGCTGCGCTTGCTGTCCGTCAAACCTCTGCCGCTTCATACCGTCGGTTCCTGGATATGTGTATGGAGTAAGAGACAACAGCCTGTATGTCAACCTCTTCCTCGGCAACACTGCCACCATCAACATAGGAGGCAAGAACGTGGTATTGCAACAGGCCACAGAGTATCCTTGGGACGGCGACATCGCCATAAGGATTGTGGCCACGAAGGCTAAGGACTTCGACATGAAGATAAGAATCCCAGGCTGGGTAAGGGGCGAGGTGGTGCCAAGCGACCTCTACAGCTACAGCGACGGCAAGCAGCTGGGCTACTCCATCTCCGTCAACGGCGAAAAGGTAGAAAGCAACATAGAGAAGGGCTATTTCTCCATAAAAAGGAAGTGGAAGAAAGGCGATGTAGTGAGGATTCACTTCGACATGCAGCCTCGCACGGTAGTCGCCAACGACAAGGTGCGTGACGACCGCGGCAGAGTGGCCTTCGAGTGCGGTCCACTGGTTTATTGCGCTGAAGGCGTTGACAATTCCGGCAATAACGTTCACAATGTCTTTATCGGCAAGACTCCGAAAATATCCATCTCTGACTACGACATCAAGAACACCGAGGGCGACAACCGCACGTTTACAGTGAAATCGCTCGTCGTTGACAACGCCCAACTGATGACCACTACAAGCGATGGCCGTCTTTCCGTCAAGGACACGTCACTGCGTCTGATTCCGTACTACTCATGGAATCACCGCGGTGCAGGACTGATGGACGTTTGGTTCGCCACATCGCTCGACGCTTACAAATGAACCGACAACAGTAACTGACGTTTACGTTGCGATTAACGAGTTAACAGTTAACGTTAACGCTTTCCACCTCGTCACCCCTTCGGCCACACGCGGTTTCTCGTTTCCACGCCGTGAAAATTTTGCTACCACGCGAGGAAAAAAAAATAACGCCGACGGAACCCTTAGGGAAGAGGACTGGAAAACGTTAACGTTAACTGTTAACTCGTTAACTCCAACATATCGACAACTGCACAGCCTACCCTCTTCCCTAAAGGTCGTTAACTTAAAGTTTTAATTATATATTTCGCGCGCACGTAATATAATTAATTAAATTAATTTAAGTTTCGCAAGTAACAAGACTGCCGTCTGTAGGGGCAGACCGATGTGTCTGCCCGACGCCGCAAGGCGTACCACGGAGGGCTAAATCGGTGGATGTATGTCGTTCCGACATCGGGCAGACACATCGGTCTGCCCCTACAATCGGGAGATTGCGAATACCTGCGAAACTTCAGTTAAATTAATAGTAATAGTATAGAATAAGTAATTCAACTTTAGGGAAAGAGGTGGAGTGTGTTGTGGCAAGAGGTTCGAGTTAACAGTTAACGTTAACGCTCGCGCTTTTTCGCCGTTCAAAATCCAGGACAACTCTTGCACGCTTGATTTCTTTTTTATACCTTTGCAGCGTCAATCAATTCAATGGCCGCCATACAATCATATTAACCCTTTAACACTTAGAACTATGAGAAAACTTACTCAACGCTACCCTACCCCTGCCTTAAACGGAAAAGCATTGGACTGGTGCCGAGGTGCGCCTTGGTGAACTTGCCGAAGAAAGAGTTGTTGGGAAAGCCAAGCTGGATGGCAATCTCCTTGCACGAGAGCGAGGTGTTGAGCAGCAGATGGCGAATCTGTTCGGTCAGTTGTTCCTTAATCCATTGCGACACAGTCTTGCCCGTCTCGCTTTTCACCACCTGAGTGAGATATTTCGGACTGACGCAGAGCTTGTCGGCAAAGTATTTCACGGTGCGGTGACGGCTCACGTCCTCGGAAAGGAGTATGAGGAAGTCATGAGCGAGGTTGCGCTTTATGCCAGTGGCACGCTGGTCATCGGCGGCGGTAGGCAGCTTACGCTTCTCACATGCCGACATAAATTCGAGAATCAGAGCCTGCGTAAGGGAGTTGAAGATGCGTTGGCTGTAACAAGTCTCTTCCTCGCCTGACTTGCGGCGT
Source organism: Prevotella sp. (assembly GCA_051878735.1). Taxonomy (GTDB): domain Bacteria; phylum Bacteroidota; class Bacteroidia; order Bacteroidales; family Bacteroidaceae; genus Prevotella. The sequence continues at coordinate 3,486 of JBJEKR010000115.1, forward strand.
ATCAAGTCCTGATAGCCAAGCACAAGCTGCATCTCCTTTTCGGTGAGCGTGGTCAGCGGACTGGAATAGGCGAAGAGGAAGTTGTCCATCGTCTCCTTGTCTGGCACGATGGTCTCATGGTATTTGCGAATGGAGATGCAAAAAAGGTCGCAAAGGAAATCGGTGGTTATCATCGCCTCGGTCACGGTGTGCATACCGCTGCAAAAGAGCATGTCGCCCTTCGTGGCAGTGTAACGTACATCGTTAAGCACGGCTTCGAGCCGCCCACGCTTGCAAAGCACGACGAGGGCGAAGTCGAACTGCACCAACCTGTCGAAGAAGGGCAGATTGGCAACGTCGCAGACTATCGTCAAGTTGGCGTCGCTGTGGAGACAGTCGCCAAGTCGGCTGACGTAGTGGTAGTTGAAGTCGGATATGCTTAGTCTTTTTTCCATATTCCTCTATGCTGTTTCGTTATTTCGGATGCAAAGTTAGCTAACATACGGGACATTCGTGTGTCCTTTTTCATCTTTTTTGTGTCCCGCTTGAAACTTTTTGGTATATTAACAGTGAAACAGGATATTCAAACTGCGGTTTAGGACACGCTGAATACGCCATTATTGCTTACCTTTGTCGGCAAAAAAAGATATGATGAGAAAACTGTTTTATTTGCTTCCGCTGCTACTGCTCGGCAGTTGTGGCGACCGAAAAGCGGGCGGCGACGACGTGCGCCCCGTAAACATTGCGACGGCAAGTCTTGCCAACGGCGGCGACGTTGTTTCGTTCCCAGCACAGACGAGGTCGGCTGAGGAGGTGAACGTTTCGTTCCGCATCAGCGGACCAATCACGGCTGTCAAGGTGAAGGAAGGCGACTACGTTGCCAAAGGGCAAGTGATAGCCACGATGGACAGCCGCGACTATCAGCTGCAACTTGCCGCCACACAAGCGGAATACGACCGCATAAAGGCTGACGCCGACAGAGTGGCGGCGATGTATCGAGAGGGAACGACAACGGCGCAAAACTACGACCACGCGCGCTACGGTCTGCAACAGATCACTCAGCAACTCGACAACCACCGCAACCAACTCGCCGACACGCGGCTGACGGCTCCTTCGGCAGGCTACGTCAAGGAAAAGCTGCACGAAGCGGGCGAGACGGTGAACGCAGGAATGCCGGTCATAACGCTCTCGGCAGGAAGCAACGTGGAGGTGGAAATCAACGTGTCGGCACGCGACTACAGCCGCCTTTCGTCGTTCCACGATTTCCAGTGCCGCATCGACGCTCTCGGCAAAGAGCCTTTCAACCTTTCGCTCATTCGCACAAGTGCCGTGGCAAACGCAAGCCAACTCTATTCGGTGCGCTTTGCCGTGAAGGGCGATTACGACCGCCGCAGGCTCACGCCTGGAATGTCGGCAATGGTCTTTGCCAACGTGGCTGAAGGCAGTGGCAGCGACGTGAGGATTCCGTCGTCGGCGATTGAGAACAAGAACGGAGCTACGGCTGTATATATATATAATAAGGAGAAGGGCAGCGTGGCGCGGCAAAGCGTAGAGGTGAAGGAAATGTGCCTCGACGGCTCTGCCATTGTCAGCGGTTTGCAGGCAGGACAGCAGATTGTGGCGACTGGCGTGCGACACCTCGTTGACGGACAGAAAGTGAAAACTGTGGAAAAACCTTCAGAAACTAACGTGGGGAACTTGCTATGAACATAAGTAAATGGGCATTGGGGCGGCGGAACCTGATCAACACGTTTGTCGCCTTCCTGATTTTGGGCGGACTTTGGGCGTTCTCGGGAATGCCGAAGTTGGAAGACCCCGCGATAAGGGTGAAGCAGGCTCTTGTGGTGGTGACCTATCCCGGAGCGTCGGCGCATCAGGTGGAAATGGAAGTGACCGACCCGTTGGAGAAGTCGATAAAGCAGATGCCGACACTCGACCACGTTGAATCGTCGTCGTATGCCGACATGGCGATAATCACCGTTGAACTGCAACCGACTGTGAAAGACGCGGAACTGGAACAGCAATGGGATTTGCTGCGCCGCAAAGTGAGCAACGTAGCACCATCGCTGCCGAAGGGAGCGGAAGTAAAAATGGTGTCGGACGACTTCGGCGACGTGTATGGAATGTTCTACGCGCTGACTGGCGAAGGACTGTCGGATCAGCAGATGAACGACTACGCCGAACTCCTGAAGCGCGAGGTGGCGAAGATTGACGGAGTGACACGAGTGGATATCTACGGAAAGCGGACTGAGTGCATCAACATCAACCTAAAGGAAGACAAGATGGCGAACCTCGGCGTGCTGCCGACGGAGGTGATACAGACACTGAACGGACAGAACGCCACGTCATACGCAGGATATTACGACAACGGGACGCACCGCCTAAGAGTGACCGTTGACGACAAGTTCCGCACGGTGGAGGACATCGCCAACATGCTCATAGCGGGTCACGACGACGACCAACTGCGCATCAGCGACATTGCCGACGTGAGCAGCGGCTACGAGAAGGTGACGCGCAACGCCATGGAGCGCGACGGCGAGCGGGCATTGGGCATCAGCATCGCATGTTCGAGCAGTTACGACATACTGAAAGTGGGCGAAAAGGTTGAGGCAAAACTTGACGAACTGAAGACACGGATGCCCGTGGGCGTGGAATACAACAAGGTGTTCTTCCAGCCCGAACGAGTGGCTGATGCGCTCTACACCTTCCTGCTCAACCTCTTGGAGTCGGTGGTGATTGTCGTGGTGGTGCTGATTTTCTTCATGGGATTCAAGTCGGGAGTCATTCTCGGCATGTCGCTTGCGGTGATAGTGTTCGGCTCGTTCCTCGTGCTGAACGGTTTTGACGGAACGCTGCAGCGCGTGTCGCTCGGCGCATTCATTCTCGCCATGGGAATGTTGGTTGACAACGCGATAGTAATCGTCGATGGAATACTCATCGACCTGAAAAGCGGCAAGCCTCGCCTCGAAGCCCTCACCTCTATAGGCAAAAAGACGGCGATGCCGCTGCTCGGCGCGACGCTGATAGCCATTCTCGCTTTCCTGCCCATCTTCATGAGCCCCGACACGGCAGGCGTCTATGTTCGCGACCTCTTCATCGTCATTGCCGTCTCGCTGCTGCTCAGTTGGCTGCTCGCCTTGGTTCATGTGCCGCTGATGGCAGACAAGTTGCTGCACCCGAAGGCAACGAACGGAAGCGCATATCAAGGCAAGGCCTACGACACATTAGAGAAAGTGGTGGGCTTCTGCCTACGCCATAGGCTCATGGTAGTGGGCGCAGCCGTACTGCTGCTCGTCGGGAGCCTCTCGTGCTATCCGCTCATCAAGCAGAGCTTCTTCCCCGACATGGAGTACGACCAGCTTTACATCGAGTACAAGCTGCCCGAAGGCTACAACTCTACGCAGGTGGAGCACGACTTGGAACAGATGAAGCGGATGCTGCAACGCTGCGACGCAGTGACCCACGTCACCACAAGCATCGGCGGCACACCCTCGCGCTACAATCTCGTGCGATCGGTGGCAACACCTTCGCTTGCCTACGGCGAACTGATAGTTGACTTCACCTCGCCCGAAGCACTGGTCAGCCATATCGACTCGATGCAGCGAATGGTGAACGACAGTTTCCCCGACGCCTACGTCAAGATAAAGCGCTACAACCTGATGTACAAGAAATATCCGATAGAGATCTGTTTCCACGGTCCCGACCCGCAGGTGCTGCACAGCCTTGCGGACTCGGCTCTCGCCATAGTGCGCAGTAGCGACAAGGTGTGGCTGCCCACCTCCGACTGGGAGCCGCGCGTGCCAGTGCTGACCGTTGATTACAATCAGGCGGCGGCACGCAACAGCGGACTCTCACGCAGCGACGTGGCAATATCGCTCATGGCATACACCGACGGCATTCCCGTGGGAACGTTCTACGACGGCATTCACCCCGAAACCATCTACGTCAACTGCCGCACAAGCGACGGCGGCGAGGTGGCAAGGCTCGACAACGCCAACATCTTCGGCATGATGCCCAACGTGGGCAACCTCTTCGACCGCAGCACTGTGCAGAAGCTGATGAGCGGACGCATGGACAAGGACGAGATAGTGCGTCAGGTGGCAAGCACAACGCCACTGTCGCAGGTGGCACACGGAATTGACATCCGCTGGGAAGAGCCTGTCGTGGTGAGATACAACGGACAGCGTTGCCAGCGCGTGCAGTGCTCGCCAGCTCCGGGAATAAGCACCGAATCGGCTCGTCAGGCGATAGCCGAGGCGGTGGAGTCAATCAATCTGCCCGAAGGCTACTCGCTGTCGTGGGAGGGCGAGCGCAAGGCAAGCACGCAATCGACGCGCTATCTCTTCAAGGGCTTCCCGCTCTCAATAGTGCTGATGCTGCTCATACTCATCATGCTGTTCAACGACTTCCGCCGCCCTGCCATCATCTTCTGCTGCATACCGCTGGTGGTAGTCGGCGTGTTCCCTACGGTGCTGCTTTCGGGCAAGGAGTTCGGCTTCGTCGCCATCGTGGGCATCCTCGGCCTCATAGGCATGATGATAAAGAACGGCATCGTGCTCATCGACGAGATTTCGCTGCAAACCTCGCAGGGCAAGGAACTGACGACGGCACTGATAGACAGCAGCAAGTCGCGTCTGCTTCCCGTTGCAATGGCGTCGCTGACAACCATTCTCGGCATGATACCGCTCGTCAGCGACTCGCTTTTCGGCTCACTTGCCGTGACCATCATGGGAGGCCTCGCCGTAGGCACGCTGATAATCCTCGTGTTCATACCTGTCCTTTACTCACTCTTTTTCAACAATAAAAAATGAAAAGACTCATATATATAATACTTGGCATCGCCATGCAGACGAACGTCACGGCACAAGACTCGCTGACCCTCGACCGCTGCCGCGAAATGGCCGTTGAACACAACCGACAGCTCGCATCAGCACGTGTGCAGAGGGAGAAGTCGGAACACGACCTCACGGCAATGAAGGCAAACTTCATGCCGAAGTTCGACTTCCACGCCTTCGATCTCGTCAACACTATGTCGGGAAACCTCTCGACACCCGCAGCCACACTGCCCATCTTCAGCTACAACGCCGAGGCAGCGCAGTTTCTGCCCTCGCTGCTGACCGATGCTGGAGGAAACGTGGTTGGACTGTCGCAATATGCCGAATTTCCCTCAATGACGGTCAACTACAGCATGCACAACCTTTTCAACGCAGGTCTGTCGCTGACACAACCCATCTACATGGGCGGAAAGATAAGCACAGGCTACGAGATGACGAAGATTGGCAAGCGCATTGCCGACGAGAACATCCGACTGACGCAGAGCGAGGTGACGGTGAAGGTTGATGAGGCTTACGCCCTTGCGGTGAAGGCGCGCGAGATGGTCGATGTGGCACGCTCCTACGAGCAGCTTCTACAGGAGCTGAAGAAGAACGTAGAGTCGGCTGTGCGACACGGTATGCGCACGCGCAACGACGCTATGAAAGTACAGGTGAAGCTGAACCAAGCGCAGCTGAGCATCACTCGCGCCACCAACGCCAACGACCTTGCGCTAATGAACCTCTGCCAAGTGATAGGCATTCCGTTAGATTCGCGTCCGCTTGTGGCAAAGCCAGATGTCACGGCAGCCGTAATGGACGAGATGCTTGCCGCCTCAGCCGACACGACGCTCGTCATGATGCGTCCTGAATACGCCATGCTGCAGGAGAAAACGGAACTTGCACGCCAACAGGTAAAACTCACCCGTGCCGACTTCCTGCCGCAGCTTGCAGCCTTCGCTTCCGGCGGCTACTCCTACGGCGGAAAGGTGAGCGTAGATGCCACAAGCTCAATAGCTGGCACGCAGAACATGTACGACAAGACGCTCATAGACAAGTTTTCGGGAGCCGTGGGCGTGACGCTTTCAGTGCCGATTTACCACTTTGGCGAACGTCGCGGAAAAGTTCGCTCTGCAAAGGCAGCACTCAAGATGGCACAGCTGGAACTCGACGACAACCGCGAACTGATGGCTCTCGAACTGTCGCAAGCCTACAATACATTGAAAGAGCAAGTGGAAGCCCTCGAAATAGCTCGTCTGTCGGTTGAACAGGCAACAGAAAACCTTCGTCTCTCGCGCAGTGCCTACGATTCTGGCGTTGAAACCCTCAGCGACCACCTTGAGGCGCAAGCCTTATGGCAGTCAGCCCTTGCCGACGAAATAGACGCACGCGCCCAACTGCTTGTAGCCTTGAGCAAATGGCGCAAGGCTGCAGGGAAATAGCTAAAGTTTGCACGCAAAACGTCCCCGCAAATGGGGACACGTTTCGCTCGCAAACGCCCCGACAATCGGGAGTTTACCACAGTTCAAAGACATTAGTTTCTGACGTAATCCACGAAATCGAAGTCATGGCTGTGACGCTCGTCGCGAGAGTGATGCTCGCGAGCAACCTCTGTCCACCCCTCGGAATAGTCGGGGAAGAAGCAATCGGCGGCAGACGGCGTATCTGCTACCTCAGTAAGACACAGACGGTCAGCAATGGCTATTGATTGCTGATAGACGTGTGCGCCGCCAATGATGAACACCTCCTCGTCAGCGGAGCAGTGAGCAAGTGCCTCATCGAGCGACCTGTAGCAGTCGCAGCCTTGCAGTTGGCTCACTGTGGTGGAGAGTACGATGTTGCGACGATTAGGCAACGCCCCTTTAGGAAGCGACTCGAAAGTACGTCGCCCCATGACGATAGTGTGCCCCGTGGTAAGCGACTTAAACCGCTTCAGGTCGTCAGGCAACCAATAAATCAGTTTGTTGTCGTTGCCAATGGCACGATTTCGCGCCACTGCTGCTATAATTGATATCTTCATTAACTCTTAATTCTTAATTTTTAATTTTTAATTCTTAATTGACTTCGTCGAACGTCGTTTCTTAATTCTTAATTCTTAATTTTTAATTCTCTACACCGACACTTCCGCCTTGATATGCGGCCAAGGGTCGTAGCCTTCGAGTTGGAAATCCTCGTAGCGGAAGCTGAAGATGTCCTTCACATCAGGATTTATCTTCATCACTGGCAATGGACGAGGCTCGCGCGTAAGCTGTAGGCGAGCTTGGTCGAGGTGGTTGAGATACAGGTGAGTGTCGCCCGTGGTGTGAATGAAATCACCTGCCTTGAAACCTGTCACCTGCGCCATCATCTGAAGCAGCAAGGCGTATGACGCAATGTTGAACGGCACGCCGAGGAACGTGTCGGCAGAACGCTGATAGAGCTGAAGACTCAAGCGGCCATTGGCAACGTAGAACTGGAACATGGTGTGGCACGGAGGCAACGCCATGGAATCCACCTCCGCAACGTTCCATGCGCTGACGATCATGCGACGCGAGTCGGGATTGTGCTTCAACAGATTCACCACGTTAGCTATTTGGTCTATCGTGCCGCCGTTGTAGTCAGGCCACGAACGCCACTGATGCCCATAAACAGGACCAAGTTCGCCGTCGGCGTCAGCCCATTCGTTCCAGATACGCACGCCGTGCTCTTGCAGATAGCGCACATTTGTATCGCCGTTGAGGAACCATAGCAATTCGTGGATTATGGATTTCAGGTGCAGTTTCTTTGTCGTCAACAAAGGGAAACCGTCTTCGAGGTTGAAACGCATCTGATTGCCGAAGATGCTTATCGTTCCAGTGCCTGTGCGGTCGCCCTTCTGGGTGCCTTCGCCGAGTATGCGCTTGAGCAGGTCGAGATATTGCTTCATAGAATAGGAAATATTTAAATATGGAAAAATTATTGTCGCGAGCGGATTTTCCACTCTTGCGGATATAAGTTGTTGGCACGATTGCCGAGATTCTTCACAAAACCGAGCGGCTGATGCTGATATGTCACGAGGACATAACCTTTCGGCACATCCGTCGGCAACACTATTGCTTCCTTTCGCAAATAGGCAAGAGCCATGTCTAAGTCAGCCTCGAACCGAGGATAGCTTTCGGCGGCAAGCTGCGTGGAGAGCGCAAGCTCAATGTCAGGCACGAGGTCCTTGCCCTTCACCGTGCCAATGGCTACGCCAGCCTTTACAATTCTAACACGCTGAGCAGAAAGTGCTTCGTAAATCGGCACGAGCTCCTTTGGAAGAGAGAGAATCTTGTCGCCACAGGAAATCTGCTGCCAACCATCGCCAACCAAAGGCAAGTCAACGCGCAGGCGAGACGCCTGTTTTTTCCGCCTACAACTCTCCCCCTTGGGGGAGCAGGAGGGGGCTTCGCCTTTCCTCACCGCCGCCATAAACAGTCCCTCGCCACGCGTGATGCCAGGGATAAAACGATAGACAGGCGCAGTGAAGCCATCGAGAAGCGAGGAAGTGATGTCCCATTCGTCGTCAACGGCAATGGAAAGAGGTTCGGCTTGCAGCTCGTCGATAATCCACTTCACGTTCATTTCGTTCTCACGAAGATTGAATGTACAGGTGGAATAAATCAAAATGCCACCTGCTTTCAGCATCTTCCACGCCTCAGAAACAATCTCACGTTGCAGTCGCCAACACTTTTCCACGTTTGCCACGCTCCACTCGTCAATAGCTCCCTCGTCCTTTCGGAACATTCCTTCGCCAGAACAAGGCACATCGCACAGCACAACATCGAAAGCCACCCCTGACGAGGCTATTTCCTTCGGATACCCGTTGGTGACTATCACGTTTCCAGCTCCCCATTTCGTGATGTTCTCAGCAAGAATGTTTGCCCTTGTGCGCACTGGCTCGTTACTTACCAGCAAACTGCCCTCGGGCAACGCCGCAAGAGCTGCGGTACTCTTTCCACCTGGGGCAGCACAAAGGTCGAGCATCGTCACTGGCTTGTCAACATGCTGCCGAAGCACACGGTCGATGAACATCGACGATGCTTCCTGAACGTAGTAGCAGCCAGCATGGAGCAGCGGATCGAAGGTGAACTGCGGCCTCTGCTTCAAATAGACACCATCGGAGCACCAAGGAACTTGTTGTATTGAAGATTGAAGGTTGAAGATTGAATTGCTGCGCATAGTTTGGTCCCCCTGAGGCGCGCAGTAATTCAATATTCCATCTTCAACGTTCAACTTACGGAGGTTTAGGCGAATGCTGACTGGCGGCTCGTCGTCAAACGAGTCGAGAAAACGGCTGTAACGGTCGTCGCCCATTATGCCGCGTGTGTATGTCGAGAAGTCATCAGGCAGCTTTTTCATACCTTTTAATATATTATTTCCGCTTTTGGCTTGCAAAAATAAAAAAAAAATCGCATCTTTGCAACTTTCTTGGCAACAGATGCGTCAAAATAGCAAAGAATAAACAAAAAAACGACGAAAATATGAAACAGAACATGATTATTTGGGTTTTCGCAGCGCTGATGGCACTGCTCCCAAGCAGCACAA
>JBJEKR010000116.1:0-48951 GCA_051878735.1 Prevotella sp.
AAGCCTACCTACACGTGCAGATAAGCCTACCTACACGTGCAGATAAGCCTACCTAAATATAAATAACACGAGTTTCATCGAACTCACGTTATCTTATATCTTTCATATATTCAAATTAACGGAATGACAGGAAACAATGCGGAAAAGTAGCGGTATGGAAGGCTAAAAAGTAGAAAATGATAGTTTTATTAGAAAAAAGAGCGAAAAAATTTGGAACTATAAAATAAATAATGTATATTTGTAGCGTGAAGAAGTAGCTAAAAACATTACGTACGGTACAATTTTCAACGAAAAGAAAAGAAAATATAAACTTTTGCGAGCTTTTTATGGCGAAAAGTGTCAAAATGAAGAGTTTCTTGAAAAAAAATATTCATTTTGTTTGGAGTTATGGATTGTTTTTGTTACTTTTGCAGCGAAATTTTGCAATAAACTCAAAAATTGAAGTATGAAAAGAATGGATTTCGACAAGTTTTCGAAGCAGGCTCTGCAAGAGCTGCATCGTTACAGAGCGGTGATGTTCAGCCCGACCATGATTTAAATGTTTTTCTTTTCTTAGTCCTTTAAGAGAAGAAAGACTTAACTGCCACACTACGGCGCACGGCGGTGCGTCGGAGCTTTTGTAGTGTGGTTCTATGAAAAAGGCATCTCTTAAACAACAAAGAACAAACATTTAAATCATAAGAAGTATGAAAACGCCAACAATAAAAGAAGTTGAGGATTGGGTAATGACCCTTTATAACACATGTGAGGAAACCATTACCGCAGCAGAGCGTAGAGAACAACACAAGTATGCTACTATGGTGCAGCGTCCAGGCGACAAGAAGTTCCTGGTGAAGATGCTGGACGAGTCGTCACAGATCCGCGACGACAAGAAGCTGGCAAAGCGCATCAAGGTGCTCATCGACGAGTATGGCATACCTAAGTTCCTGAACAAGCGCGACACATTCTTGTTCAAAATCTACCAGATGTTTGGACACTATTTCTACCCAATTGCTATTCCTATCATCAAGAAGCGTCTGAGAATGGACACCTCACGCGTCATCATCGACGCAGCGCGTCCACACCTCACGAAGCACCTTGCAACACGCTTCGACCAGAAGATAGGTCAGAACGTGAACCTCCTCGGTGAGGTCGTTCTTGGCGACGAAGAGGCCGACAAGCGCTACTACAGCTATCTTGAGGCACTGAAGGAGCCAGACATCAACTACATCTCTGTAAAGATCTCCGGTATCTATGCACAGACTCACGCCCTGAACTACGAGGAGTCGTTCCCAGAGCTGTCGCGCCGTATGTCTGAGCTGTATCAGGCAGCCATCGACAACAAATATGTTGACGAGAACGGCAAGAAGAGCGACAAGTTCATCAACCTCGACATGGAAGAGTACAAGGACGCTCACCTGACCATGCGCCTGTTCAAGTCGGTGCTGTCGAAACCCGAATTCCTGAAATATTCTGCCGGTATCGTAGTGCAGGCATACTTGCCAGACGCATGGGACTTCCAGACCGAGTTGCTGGAGTTTGCCAAGGATCGTTGTGAGCGCGGCGGTGCACCTATCAAGATGCGTATCGTGAAGGGCTGTAACCTCGATATGGAGACCGTTGTAGCCTCTCTTCGCGGCTGGGAGAACCCTGTTCGCCCGAACAAGACCGAGGTAGATGCCAACTATCTGAAGATTATCGAGCGTGGCTTGCTGCCAGAGAACTCGAAATATCTGCATATCGGTATGGCTTCGCACAACCTCTACACCATTTCTTACGCTTATCTGCTTACCAAGATGTACAACACCCCGAAGGAGACCTTCTGCTTCGAGATGCTTGAAGGTATGGCTGACCAAGTATGGCGTGCACAGTCGAAGTTGGGCAACCACGTGATTCTCTACACTCCGGTAGTGAAGGACGAACACTTCCTCAACGCCGTGTCTTATCTCGTTCGCCGTATGGACGAGAACACCGCTCCCGACAACTTCCTCACCCATTCATTCAACCTGCAGCCTAACACTGAGGCTTGGGACTTCCTGAAGAAGCAATTTGAGGACGCTTACGCCATCAAGGACAACATTCCTCACGAGCCACACCGCAAGCAGAACCGTCTGGAGCCTTACAAGCCAGTGCCTCCAATGGACGAGATGAAGAACGAGCCAGACACCGACTTCGACCGTGAGTGCAACCAGGAATGGCAGCGTCAGATATTCAAGAAGTGGAAGAAATCAAAGAGCGACAAGCCATACATCATACCAACACAGATTGGCGACAAGACCGTAGAGAATGCAAGCCGTGCGAAGTACTTCGACCGCTGTCAGGACGACGAGGTGGAAATCTGCGAGATGTCGAAGGCCGACGTTAAGCAGGTTGAGGAAATCATAAAGATTGCCGCTGCCGACCCGAAGGGCTGGCGCAACACCACCATCGAGGAGCGTCACAAGATCATGTACGACGCAGCAAACCGTCTCGGCGAGATGCGTGGCGACCTCATCGGTTGCATGTGCGCCATCACAGGTAAGACTGTTGTCGAGGGCGACGTTGAGGTATCGGAAGGTATCGACTACGCACGCTTCTACACTCCATCGATGAAGAAGTTCTACGCCCTGAAGGACGTTGACATCAAGGCAAAGGGAACCATTCTGGTAATCTCTCCTTGGAACTTCCCGTGTGCCATTCCTTGCGGCGGCGTTGTTGCTGCATTGGCATCAGGAAACACCTGTATTCTGAAGCCAGCCACCGTTGCCGCTCCTGTAGCATGGCTCTTCGCCAAGGCATTCTGGGATGCTGGCGTACCAAAGGAGGCTCTGCAGGTAATCATCACCGAGCGCGACGCACTGAAGAAGCTGACTACAGCTCCGGAAATCAACCACATCATCTTGACAGGTGGTACAGAGACGGCACAGGCCATCACAAAGGCTAACCCAACCACACCGCTGTCTGCCGAGACTGGTGGTAAGAACGTGATGATAATCACAGCTTCTGCCGACCGCGACCATGCCATCATGAACGCTTGTGCATCGGCATTCGGCAACGCAGGTCAGAAGTGTTCTGCTTGTTCGCTGCTGTTGGTTGAGCGTTCGGTTTATGACTCTGAGGAGTTCAAGACCAAGCTGAAGGACTGCGCAACCTCAATGAAGGTGGGTAGCGTTTGGAACGCAGGAAACATCGTTGGTCCAATGATTACCAATGAAAACGACAAGCTGTTGAAGGCACTGAACACACTGGAGCCAGGCGAGTCATGGCTCGTTGCTCCTAAGTTCATCGACAAGAAGAAGTACATCCTTGCTCCAACAGTGAAGTGGGGTGTAAGTCCAAAGAACTACTCGTTCCGCACGGAGTTGTTTGGCCCGATGCTCTCAGTTTGTCCGTTCGACACACTGGAAGAAGCTATCGACCTCGTTAACGGTCTCGACTACGGATTGACATCAGGCATCCAGTCGCTCGATGAGTCTGAGCGTAGCCTTTGGAAGAACTCCATCATGGCAGGTAACCTTTATATTAATAGAGGTATCACAGGAGCTATCGTAAACCGTCAGCCATTCGGCGGCATGAAGTTGTCGGCATTTGGTGGTGGCATCAAGGCAGGTGGTCCAAACTACTGCGCACAGTTCACCTACATCACCGACAAGCCAGGCTCAAAGACCGACTACAAGTTGAGCTATGCCGAGGCTTGGGAGCAGGAGTTCCGTCACGCACGCGACTGGAACCAGTGTCGTGGTGAGCAGAACGTGTTCCGTTATCTGCCAGTGAAGGGCGGAATGTGCCTGCGCTTGCAGAAGGAGGACACCAATGAGCAGGCTCAGATGGTAGCTCTTGCAGCCAGAATAGCCGGCACTCCGTTGACCATCAGCTTCGACCCGTCAGACGACCGCACTGCAGCACTCGGCACTACTGGTGCCCAGCTGAAGAAAGAGTCGCTTGCCGACTTCTTGAAGTCGATGCCAAGCTACGAGCGCATCCGCACCTGTTCTGCGAAACTGCCACGCGAGATGTACGAGCGTGCAGCTGAGTGCGACAAGTACATTGCCACGGCAGCGCCAGTTAAGGACGGTCGTGTAGAACTTATCCATTACATAAAGGAGCAGAGTATCTCATTCGAGTACCACCGCTACGGCAGTGGTCAGGATCAGGCTCCTGAGGTGGAATAAACCAACCGAACCGGGAGTCAAAGGAGTGGTACTTCCTCTTTTGACTCCCCAATATATTTTTTTATTGTAATAAAACAAACAAGAAACAGATGAGAAGACGATTGTATATTTTACTGGCCATGACAATGGTCGTCATGGCAACAATAGCTCAGACATTGAAAGTCAAGGGCGTTGTTGTCGATGAAAACAATGAAGCGGTAATAGGAGCTTCCGTGATGATTAAAGGAAGCAACACAGGTACAAAGACAGACATCAACGGACAGTTTGAGCTGCCTGGAGTGAAGAGCGGCGCAAAGCTCGACATTTCCTACATAGGCATGAAAAGCCAGACTGTATCGGCAAAAACAGAAATGAAGATTGTATTGGAAAATGACGACCAAATGCTTGACGAGGTGATGGTTGTTGCCTTCGGCGAGCAGAAAAAGTCGTCGTTCACAGGTTCGGCAGGTGTCGTTGACAGTAAGAAGCTGGAACAGCGACAGGTGACCAACGTGATGGATGCACTCCAGGGTAACGTGGCAGGATTACAGGCGTATTCTCATTCGGGAGCTCCAGACGCGAACCCCGAATTCCGTATTCGAGGCATCAGCTCCATCAATGCCGGCAACGCACCTCTCATAGTACTCGATGGCGCTCCCTACGACGGCGAATGGAACAGCATCAACCCTTCTGACGTGGCATCTGTGACCGTGCTCAAGGATGCAGCGTCAAACGCCCTCTACGGAGCACGCGGCGCCAACGGTGTTATCATCGTAACCACAAAGAAGGGCGACAAAAACCGCACAACAATCTCTTTAGACGTGAAACTCGGCTCCAGCAGTCGCGCTTCGAAGCGTTATGAGACCATTGACGACCCGGCACAATACATCGAAACAAATTACACCGCATTATATAACTACTACGCTTCCAAAGGACAGTCGAACTACACGGCTCACGTCAACGCCAACAACACGCTTGGTAAGCCTTCGGGAGAAGGCGGTCTCGGCTATCTTCCATACGTTGTTCCGGCTGGACAATACCTCGTGGGCGACAACGGCAAGCTCAATCCCAACGCCACACTCGGCAACCGCGTCTATAACGATGGACAGGTATATACCATAATGCCCGATGACTGGATTGACGAGACTTATCGCAACGCCTTACGTCAGGAATACAACCTCAGTATCAACGGTGGCGGACAGCAAGGGCAGTTCTTCGCATCAGTGGGATATCTTAATGCCGAGGGAATCGCTGTGGCAAGCGACTACGAACGCTACACGGCACGCATGAAGGCAACATATCAGGCACGCAAATGGCTGAATGTTGGTGGCAACATCAACTTTGCACGCTCTACGACAAACAACGGCGCAGACATCGACGACACCGAGGATGACTCAGGAAACAACCTCTACACGCAGATTTCGCAGATAGGCCCCATCTATCCCGTATATCTACGCGATGACAATGGCAACATACTACGCAACGAGAACGGTGTAGTCGGCGACTTTGGAGACGGACAACTTCTCGGCGCGGACTATGTTCGCCCATATCTGACACAGGTTAACGGAATTATTGACGCATCGCTCAATACCAACAAGAAAGTAGCTACAACTTTCTCACTCAACGGCTTCGCCGACATCGACATTTGGGATGGCCTGAAAGCTACGGTGAACGGAAGCGTCTATACCAGCAACTACAACTCGACTTACACTTACGAACCATACTACGGCTTCGGACACGCATCCTATCCGAATGGCTACGTATATAAAGACTCATACAACGAATACACGCTGAACTTCCAGCAACTACTGAAGTACAACAAGAAATTCGGCAAGCACAACCTATCGCTGCTTGCAGGACATGAGAGCTACAAGTATGACGTTGATGACATTTACGGCGACCGTAAGAACATGTACTCATACTTTGAAAATCAAGAACTCGATGGTGCTACCACCGTACTCACCAACAGTTCCTATCATCTGGGCTACAACACCGAGGGTTGGCTGTTCCGCGCTCTTTACGACTACGACGGAAAATACTTCGGACAGGTGTCATACCGCCGCGATGCTTCGTCGCGCTTCCATCCCGACCACCGTTGGGGTAACTTCTATTCATTCGGTGGCGCTTGGATCTTGACAAAAGAAGAGTGGATGCAGGAGGTGAAGTGGCTCAACGAACTGAAGCTGAAAGCCTCGTTCGGCCAAAACGGAAACGACAACATTTCCGATTTCCTCTACACCGATACATATTACATCAATAAAGGCGAAGGCAACGACATCGGACTTACTTTGAAACAAGTGGGCAACGAGAACATCACTTGGGAGACAGTGACAAACATCAACGCCGGCTTCGAGTTCCAGATGCTCAACAGCCGTTTGCGTGGTAGCATAGAATATTTCTACCGCAAGACCACCGATATGCTCTGCACCGTAAAAGTGCCACTCTCACTCGGCTATGCAGGCTACTCTTCGAACGTAGGCGACATGGCCAACAAGGGTGTCGAGATTGAACTCGAAGGCGACCCTATAGTAACCAAAAACCTGCGCTGGACCATTGGTGCAAACCTCACTGCCTACAAGAACAAGGTGCTGAAACTCAATGAGGACAACAAGTATAACGTACTTGACGGCCATGCAGGTTACACAAGCGGCAGCTACTTCTACGGCGAAGGCCTGCCCATGTACACATGGAGATTGCGCAAGTATGCAGGAGTCGCAGAGGACGGACAGTCGATGTGGTATATTCACGATGACAATGGTAACCTCACTACGACCACAAATCCGACAGAGATAACAAAGGATATCGACTTCTACGACTGCGGCACAGCTCTGCCCGACTTCTATGGTGGTTTCAACACGTCACTCAACGCCTTCGGTTTCGACTTCAGCGTGTCGTTCGCCTACAGCGTCGGCGGCAAAGTGATGGACTACGGCTATATGCAGCTCATGACCGTGCCAACGGCAGGACTTACGGGTATGGCACTTCACCAAGATCTGCTCAACGCCTGGTCAGAGACCAACAAGGATAGCAACATTCCACGTCTGCAGTATGGCGACAACTATTCTGCCTACACCTCCGACCGCTTCCTCACCAACGGAAGCTGGTTGAGCCTGCAGAACATCACACTGGGCTATACATTCCCGAAGAAATGGCTGCAGTCTCTGGGCGTTACAGGCCTACGCTTGTCGGTGTCGGGAGAGAATCTCACCTATTGGAGCAAGCGCAAGGGTCTCGACCCACGCATCAACTCCTACGGTGGAGCAAGTAACACGAAGTACGCTCCCGCACGAACCATAATGGGAGCATTGAGCGTACAGTTCTAATTTTTAATTAGAAATTAAAGAATAAAAAAATAAAGAATTAAAAATTTAGACACATGAAGAGAATTAAAGACCACATAATAAAAGGAAAGAAGTGTTTCTCCACACTCTTTATTCTGCCATCTTTCTTCTTCCTGCTCACTGCCGTAGCAACAAGTTGCATCGACGAGGAGAAGCCCACTCAGGAGGCATCAGCCGAACAAGTGGAAGGCTCGAGCGCATCGTTAAAGATGCGCATCAACGGACTGAGCTCGAAGATGATTTCGCAGCAGAACTACTACGGCGAAGCCTACCGTGGCACATGGTATGCTACACAAGACTGGGGTTATCCATGCTACATGTACATAAGAGAAACCATGCTCGACGGATTCCCGACTACCGACGCAAGCTGGAACTACCAGATCTATTACGAGAAGGCAAGTAACCTTACAGGCTATTCTGGCTGTCCATTCTATTTCTATTACGGACTCATCAACAATGCCAACAGCATTCTCGCCGCACTTGCCGACGAAGCCTCGGAAGAGATTCTCCAGTACTATGCTATCGCACGCGTATATAGGGCACTCGCATACAGCGACCTCACAATGATGTACGAGTTCTACCCAACAGGCATTGCCGAACTTGACGCAAAGGCAGAGAAAGTGTTTGGACTCACGGTGCCACTCGTAACAGAAGAGACCACGCGCGAGTCGGGAAAGAACAATCCACGCGCACCTTTTTACAAGATGTATCGCTTCATCTTCAACGACCTCTCCATAGCTGAGGCTACATTGAAGAACTATTCTCGCAATTCTAAGACGGAACCGAACATTGATGTAGTCAATGCCTTGCTTTCACGCTTCTGGCTCAATCTCGCAACCCGCTTCCGCCTGTTCCCCGATGACCTTGCCAAGCAGATTGAACATGAAGGCGACGATGACGGCGGAAAGGATCTTGGCATAAAGACAGCCAACGATTGCTACCGGAAGGCTTACGATTATGCCGACAAAGTGGTAGCCGCAGGCTACACGCCTGTGACCGAATCGCAGTGGAAGGACTCTAAGACAGGCTTCAACACCGAGAACCAAGCATGGATTTGGGACATGCGCTTCTCGTCGAAGGAGCAGGTCACAGATTATTGGTGCTCACACATCGGACTGACAGCCTCTGAGCCTACATGGGGTATGCCTGCTTACGGAGGTGCATATCGCTGCATTGCCTCTAAATACTACAACAAGATGCAGAGCGGCGACTGGCGCAAGGTGTCCTGGATAGCTCCCGAAGATGCCGGCTCTGAAACTGTTCCTGAAAAATACAACTCACTGCTGAAGGAAGAGACAAAGGCGACAAAAGCCGACAAGACAAACTTCAGCCGACTGCCAGCATACGCTAACCTCAAGTTCCGTCCAGGCAGCGGAAGCATCGACGACGAACAGACGGGGATGCTCTGCGACATTCCTTTGATACGCATTGAGGAGATGCACTTCGTCATGATTGAATCCACGTTCTATCTCAACGGTCTTGAAGCAGGAAAGAAGGCTTTGGAAGAATTCCTCAACAGCTACC
This sequence comes from Prevotella sp., assembly GCA_051878735.1. Lineage (GTDB taxonomy): Bacteria > Bacteroidota > Bacteroidia > Bacteroidales > Bacteroidaceae > Prevotella. The sequence continues at coordinate 8,975 of JBJEKR010000116.1, forward strand.
GCTACACCAACGGCGAGTATTACTGCGACTCCAGCTATTCGGCCGACTTCATATATGAGATGATAGCACAGAAGTTCATCGAACTCTGGGGCGAGGGAGTCCTCTACAACGACTTCAAGCGTCTGCGTCTTGCCGTGGTACGCGACTATGCTGACACTAACTATCTCGACACTTATCTGCTCAACTCAACCGACGGATACACCGCTCCGTGGCTCAATTTCTATATTCCTGAGACAGAGCGCAACTTCAATTCGGCACTTGAGAACGAGATGAATCCCGACCCGACACCGTATTGCAAATGACATTTGCAAATTAAAAGTAATTCAACCCACGGGAATGAAGGAAATTAAAGGATATGCTTTCTTGAGCAAGGCGATAATTACGTATGTTCTCCTTGATAACTCCCGCAAAGGAAACGTAAAGACTGGCGTCTTTAACTCCTTTCATTGAACCATATGGAGTTGAGCACTAACGAAACTTAAATGAAAGAAAATTAAAGAATTAAAGTTCTATGAAGATAAAAACGATATGTAACATTCTGATGGTGATGGCGATGGTTGCCTTTGCCACGTCATGCGACGACAAGAACGACTGCAACTACGAGCCGGGCGCTCCCACGCCAGAAGGCTGCATCGGCGTATATTTCAACAGTAGCAATGCCATCGAAAACATCTTCCTGCCGAGAGTTGCCACAGAACTGGAAGTCGCAGTGTCGCGACAGAATACTGAAAGCGCTGTCGAGGTGCCGCTCGTCGTCACAGCCGATGCGGGTCTTAACGTGCCTAATAAGGTACAGTTTGCAGCAGGTCAAGCCACAACGACGATAAAGATAACATTCAGCAACCTCGAAGAGTCGAAGAAATATAACTACAGCATCGCCGTGCCAGAGGAATATGCTGACCATTATACGGAAGTGGATGGGACAACAGCCTTCAGGGGCTACATCATGGAGGCTGATTGGAAAACCATCAGCGACAACGTGACGATGAAGTGGACAACGCTCGGCGTTCAAAACACTTTCGTAGGCACGCTCATGCAGCTCGGTACGACGAACCGCTATCGATTTGTCAACTTCCTCGACTCCGGCATGGACTACATCTTCACCGTGGGCGACTCATCGACTGCTTATACAGGCTACTACAGCATAACAACCTACGCCAACTACGAATCATACGAAGGCACTGAGGCAAAGGCGGCATATTTCTTCGACGAAGCCACACAGAGCTATCCGACATGGACCGTGGCAGACGGAACAATCGAGGTGGAATACATTCTGATTCTCGAGGACTATTATGGCACCAACACGGGCTACTCGTGCATTTCGTTTGATAAGCATAGCGGCTACGTATATCTCTATTGGACCAAGTACACCGACGGCACTTACGATTATTACAATCCCGTATCGTTCTCGTGGAAATGATTGATGTTTGGATTTTAATGAAATTAAAGAAGTTAAAGAAGTATGAAGAAAGAACTGTATAGATTATTCCTAATGATGACAGCCCTTGTCTTTGGCTTTACATCATGCAGCGACGACGAAGAAGTGGTAAAGTCGCCACTAGACATAACGTCAATAACCCAGGGCGCAAAGACCGTCAGCACACTGGCGTTCAGCTGGGAACCCGTAGCCGATGCCACACAGTACGCCTACGAGCTGACGGACGAGGATGGAAACGCTGTACTTGGCGGCACAACCAACACCACTTCTCTATTGGCAACAAAACTGAAGGTGCACACCACCTATACACTCAGCGTATGGGCATACGCAGCCCTCTCAGGCGACAAGAGCACATCGCCAATAGCCACACTTACCGCCACTACCAACGACGTGGTGCAACTCGACACGCCGCAAGCCGTGGCTAATCAGGGGGAAGGCGTGGTTAATATCACATGGCCTGCCGTTGAACATGCAGACTACTATTATGTATATGTGGATGTTGATGAGTCTCAAGTCGGCGACACCTTACAGGCGACCGTTACAACCATCAACTACATAGCTTTGGGCGGTCTCCAGGCGGGCGACCACACGGTATATGTATTCGCCATGAGCAGTGATGAGAACTACTCTATCTCCGAAGGCTTTGCACTCACCTTCACAAAGGCAAAGAATGAACTGTGGCGCACCGAAGCCAACTATTATTGCGAAGTATTAAATAAAGACTTCGCGACACAGATAGTGGCATACGAAGATGGTTCATACACAATAGAAGGAATCTACGGGTCGGAGGAAAGACTGGAGTTCTACGTTGATACGGAGAGCGTCATCGGCGGCATACCGGAAATCGTACCCACCAATGCGTACAAAGTCGATGCTCCATTCTACTATTTCCATGCTGGCGACTACACAGTCTGCATCTACTATCAGCGCGGCTCGGGCTACACAGGTTGGGAGAACGGCAACCGCAGCAAAGGCGAGTTGTGGTACTACGTCTATCTCTACGACAAGGACGACAACTACCTTGGCGGGGGTTCCGACGACATAACGTGGGACACTGGTGCAGCAGAACTGACCGTTGATGACCTTGTGGGCGACTACACGGAGAACACCACTTGCTACGACGGCTATTACGGCAGTTGGGAACTCGTTGAGCAGCAGTGCGACGTAAAGATAGAGAAGATTGACGACGAGACTATCTCGCTCTACAATTTCTATTACTGGGAGGACACCTTCACAGGAAAGGTTGACCTTGACGCCCGCACCATCACCTTCGAACTGAAGAACGACTGGGGTGGCTGGTATCTCTTCTGCCAATACAACGCTCCCGACACGCCAGTAGTCGGCAAGATAGCAGATGACGGCACCATAACCATCAACAACTGGACGTACTCTTACAACGGCAATTCCTACGTAAATTCCGGTGCGACAAGTACGCTGACGAAGAAATAACATCCACACAGACCTTCTCCGGAGAATTCAACAAGAGCTTAACTCCGGAGAAGGTCATTTTCTAAAGGCTATGGCATAGGAAGAAGAAGTAACATCGTTATGAATAACATAAGGCAGCTACAACTGTGATTATTATGACGTTTTATTTATCTAAGCCCATGAATAGGTAAAGCAACTATTGAAGCATCTGAAAATAATAAATAACGTGAGTTCGACGAAATTAAACCAGCGCAGTGCGGTAACTTATTCTCCTCCAGGGGAAATTAAGAATTGCTGCGCGAATGCACTGGGAGTGTGGGCGTCCCGCCCGCACCCTGCGCACCATCAGGCGTAAATGTCGGCTATTTGGATATTACTTATACGTCGAGGTGCGGGCGAGACGCCCACACTCCCAGTGCCTACTGCTGGGTTATACAAGTCTGTGAATTTCGTCGAACTAACGTTAAATAAGGTTTTGCTGTTGTCATTGGTACTTTTTTAAAAAAAGTGCAGAAGTAAATGAATGATTTGGAAACAGCAATACGTCACGTGGAGACGTTTATCTGCAAGATGTAGGTCGAATGAAGAGTGAATGTAGAGTTGAGAGGTACTCTACATTCTGTAACTTGCAGATTATCAATGCGTAAGATGCAAATGATGTAGAGTGTAGAGTGATACGCAAGCTGACGTCTTACATGGTAGAATATAACGTTCTTGCAGACGATGCATAACTTATCTTCGAAGGCAGTCATACTTGTGACAGCCGACTGTCACAGTTATGACAGGCGACTGTCAAAGGGTGACAGTGGGGAAATTAAAAGTTAAGAATTAAGAATTAAGAATGAAGAATTAAGAATTAAGAATGAAGAATTAAGAATTAAGTGTAGTTTAACTATTTATGTTGACAAACTTTTTGAGACTGTATTCCGGGCAATCATTCATCGAACTCATGTTATTTTATTTGTCTATCCGACTCTCCGTTAAGGTGTCGGCACGATGTCCCATCAAGTGGATTTGAGAATAGTCATTTTCGAAGGCAGCCAACTTTTGGGCGTGAGGCGCGGGGATGGGGTCTGTAGAAATTTATCCACACTAATTTTTTACTGACCCAAGATAACGCCTGGAGTGGTACGAAACCAGAATGCGACCTATCTGCTTAAAAGGTTGTTCAAATAATTATTCGCAAGCATTAGGTAAGTATTTCTATTTACTTTGGGTATCTATTTATTTCTATTGATTGACCTCACACTGCTTATCCAAGCATAGAGAGACAGTTTTTTCTTGCAATATGCTTGGCTGTCTCGGTATTTTTCCCTAACTTTGCCACCGAAAGACTTTTTATTATAGATAATGATATGGAAAAGAAGCGACTAAAGCGGCTGCCCGTGGGCATACAGACTTTTGAGAAAGTCGTCTCAGGAGATTATCTCTACGTTGACAAGACTGAGTATATCTGGAATATGATACACCTCAGCAATTATATCTTCTTGAGCCGCCCAAGGCGGTTCGGAAAGTCGCTGCTTGTCTCAACGCTTCAGGCATATTTCGAGGGAAGAAAAGAACTGTTCAAGGGACTTTATATCGACAGTGTGGAGAAGGAATGGACGGAGTATCCTGTGCTGAGGTTCAGCATGGCATCGGGTAAGCACATGGAGAAAGAGCAGCTGGAGAGATACCTCGGCAATCGTCTCGCTGAATACGAAGGGAAGTATGGTATTACCGAGCCAGCCACTGACAATAACGACCGCTTCACGACATTAATTCAGGCGGCATACCATCAGACAGGAAAAAAGGTGGTCATACTCATCGATGAGTATGATGCTCCGCTGCTTGACGTGGTTCATGAGGAAACAATGTTGCCTGTTCTCCGCAATGTCATGCGCAATTTCTACTCTCCGTTGAAGGATTCCGATCCATATCTGCAGTTTGTGTTCCTCACCGGCATAACGAAGTTCTCGCAACTTAGTATTTTCAGCGAGCTGAACAACCTGAAGAGCATCTCCATGCGCCCCGACTATGCTGCCGTATGCGGAATAAGCGTGGAGGAGATGATGTCGCAGATGTCCGACTATATCGACGATTTCGCCGAACACCGACGCATATCCCGCGAGGAGGCAATAGCGCAGCTGAAACACCAATACGACGGTTACCATTTCACATGGCCATCGCCAGGCATCTTCAATCCCTACAGCCTTCTCAACGCATTCCAGGACCACGACTTCACCAATTACTGGTTTGGCTCAGGCACACCGACATACCTCATTGAGATGATGCGCAAGTTTGCCACCATGCCTTCTGACATCAGCCAAATGGAAGCCCAGCCGTCAGAGTTTGATGCTCCAACGGAGGGTATGGTGTCCATTATTCCATTGCTCTACCAGAGTGGATACGTCACCATAAAGGATTGCGAGCTGGATGCCGACCTATATACGCTCGACATCCCCAACATGGAAGTCCGGATAGGACTGATGAAGAGTTTGCTGCCTCTTTATACAACCATCATGGCAGGACGAGGAATGACAATGGCGGCTAAGATGAGCTTGGCATTGAGGAAAGAGGACATTGACGGGGCCTTGAAGTTGCTTCAGGCGTATCTGCTCACTGTCCCATACTGCGACAACGCCAATTCCGAGGGCCATTACCAGCAGATGCTCTATATTGTCTTCTCGCTGCTGGGTCAATTAAATGGCCTTGAAGTTGAGGTTCGCACCCCGACAGGACGTGTGGATATGGTACTTAAAACCAAAAATACCCTATATCTGTTTGAGCTGAAACTCAACAAGAGTGCCGAGGCTGCCATGAATCAGATAGACTTAAAAGACTACAAATCGAAGTTTGCCCTCTGCGGCCTGCCGATAGTGAAGGTTGGCATCAACTTCGACTCAGAGAGACGAACTATTGGGGAGTGGGTGATAGAGGGTTAAAACAAGCGGAAAGCAAAATGACAAAAGACAGGATACAAAGTGATTATGCTTCCAAGGCGGAACAGCTGACAAAGGACATTCAACTATGCAAAAAAACGTGGACGTAGGTACGTGGCGGGACAGCTCATTGCCTTTATCTTGACGATTGCATGCATTGCGGCTTACACAACGTGTACAGGCGGCGTTGCATGGTTTGCCATGGCTGTCGTTTTCGCTGCATCATACGTTGGTGTGAGGCGGATGGATGTCATCAACAGTGAGCAAAAAGAACAACAGGAAGCCTTGCTTAGGGCATATAGGAACGAGATGGCTTATTTGAATGGTGATTTGTCTCCTTTTTACAATGGTGAGAAATACAACGATCCTCGCCATGAGTATTCCTTCGACCTCGACATTTTCGGCTCTCAATCGCTTTTCCAACGTATTGACCGACAACGTAACCTATAGCTACAAGATAACGCCTGGAGTGGCACGAAACCAGAATGCGACCTATCTGCTGAATAGATTGCTTAAATAAACATCCAAAAGTATTTCATATAATAAGCATCGTGCCAATGAGATAAAGCAAGGCAAAATCACAAGAGGATTCTTGCAAATGATTTTATCAATGTTTAACAAAATAATCTTCAAAAATGATATATGTTACAGGTGAAAAGTGTAAATTTGCATCCGCAATGGTTCGCTTAACAAGCGATTAATAGGGAATGGGGTGTGAGTCCCCGACTGTCCCGCAGCTGTGAACCGTCCTTTTTTGGCACAAGCATACGCCACTGACAATTTTTCGGGAAGGCGCTTGTAGGCCGGGCGGTAAGTCAGAAGACCTGCCTTGCATTGGGGCATAAAGATGATGCCACAATCATTTGTCCATACGGAACCCGTGGGATGGTCCGTAGGAAAAAGGTCTTACTGGTAAAATATGAAAAGAAGAATTGTCATGGCATTATTGTGTCTGACTGTCTCCTTCGGATATGCACAGAAGCAGGGCAAGGTGCATCCCGCAGACAGCATACACAAGTTGCGCGAAGTGGTGGTATTGGGCGAACGCCAGCAAGGCGTCATACCCTCACAGCAGCTCAAAGGCGAGGAACTGCAGCGTCTGAACAGCCTGAATGTGGCTGACGCGCTAAGGTTCTTTGCAGGTGTTCAACTGAAAGACTATGGAGGCGTGGGCGGTATCAAGACCGTCAACATCCGCTCCATGGGCACCAACCATGTGGGGGTGTTTTATGATGGCATCCAACTGTCCAACGCACAGAACGGACAGGTAGATCTTGGCATGTTCTCACTTGACAACATGCAGACCATATCGCTGTACAACGGGCAGAAAAGCCAGATATACCAGTCGGCAAAGGACTTCAACTCTGCCGGCTCCATCTATATGTGGACACGCCGGCCCATATTCACAGACAGTGCCCATTACCATTTGAAGGCAGCATTGAAGACAGGCTCTTTCGACCTTGTCAATCCCACCCTGCTCATCGAACTGAAACTGTCGGACAAGGTGTCGGCATCGTTCAGCGGCGAATGGGTGAGCAGCAGCGGCAAGTACAAGTTCCGCTACCGCAGAAAGGCGGTGATGACCGATGAAATCATGTATGACACCACTGCCACAAGGCAGAACGGCGACATACGTGCCACACGCATGGAAGGTGCCCTCTTTGGCGAGTTCAACCAAGGAAAATGGATGCTCAAGGCGTACAACTACACTTCGGAAAGAGGTGTGCCAGGGGCCATCGTCAACAACGTTTGGCGCAGGGGCGAGCGCATCTGGGACAACAACTCGTTTTTCCAGGGCAGCATCGAGAAAGACTTTTCGCCGCATTATCATGCCCGTCTGATGGCCAAGTACGCCTATTACCTGACGAAATACGTCAACAAGGACACTACGGTGATGATGATTGACAACGTGTATCGCCAGAAGGAACTGTATCTCTCCACCACACATCTGTACAAGGTGGCAGACTGGTGGGACCTGTCGGCTGCCTATGATGTGCAATGGAACGATATGGATGCCGACATGTATGGCTTTGTTTATCCCACGCGATGGCATCATTTCCTGTCGGCAGCCACCGCCCTCTCGCTCGGTCCATTGAAGATTCAGGGCAGTGTGGTGTACAACTATGTAAACGACCGCGTGAAGCTGATGGAGTCGCCGGAGGACAAGACCGTCTGGACTCCTGCCTTCTTCGCCTCCTACACCCCGTTTCCCCGTGTTGATTTCTCCATAAGGGCATTTGCCAAGCGCAGTTTCCGTATGCCTACATTCAACGACCTGTATTATGCCGAGATGGGCAACTCGAAGCTCAAGCCGGAATATGTCTCGCAATACGACGTAGGTATAGCCTACAAGAGCAGGAGGCACAACGGATTTCTGACAGAGTGGAGCCTGACCGTGGATGGCTACCGCAACTTCGTGACCGACAAGATAGTGGCCTATCCCAAGGGAGCGCAGTTCCGTTGGACGATGCTCAACCTGGGGCGTGTGCATATCACAGGACTGGATGCAACTATGGGACTGACCCTACAGCCAGCCAGGGACTTTTTCGTGACGGGAAAGGTGCAATACACCTATCAGGAGGCATACGATGTGACCAACCCTGCCGACACCTACTATCGCGACCAGATACCCTACATACCCTGGCACAGCGGTTCGGCAATCGTGCAGATGCAATGGCGCGACTGGAGCATGAACTACAGCTTCATCTATACGGGCGAGCGGTACAACCAGCAGGAGAACATCGTATATAACCACACCCAGCCGTGGTACACCAGCGACCTGTCTCTGGCCCGCCGCATACGCTGGGACAAATACACGATGAAGGTGCAGATGGAGGTGAACAACCTGTTCAGCCAAGACTACGACGTAATACTCAACTATCCCATGCCCAAGCGCAACTGGAGACTGACGGTGAGTATGGAACTATGATGAAGAAAGGTGATATGATGAAAAGGGCAATTATTCTTCTATTGGCTGTTGCCGTAGGCCTGCACTCGTGCCGTGAGGACGAGGTGGTGGTGCCTACCGAATACGACCTCATCCCCGAACATGCCGTCAAGGGACAGGGCGTGCAGGGCATGTACCTGCTCAACGAGGGGAACATGGGCAGCAACAAGTGTACGCTCGACTATGTCGATTTCGTGCAGGGCTACTATGTGCGCAACCTCTATGCCGAGCGCAACCCCACCGTCATCAAGGAGCTGGGCGATGTGGGCAACGACATACAGGTGTATGGGTCGAGGCTCTACGTTGTGGTCAACTGCTCCAACAAGATAGAGGTGCTTGACGCACGCACGGCATGCAGGATAGGGCAGGTGGATATTCCCAACGTGAGGTACATCCGCTTCCACAAGGGCTACGCCTACGCCACCTCGTATGTGGGTCCCGTACAGCTCAACAATCCCGATGCCGTCAAGGGGGCGGTGTATAAGATAGACACGCTCACGCTGAAGCCGGTGGCAAAATGCACGGTGGGCTACCAGCCCGATGAACTCTGTGTGCTCGGGCAGTACATCTATGTGGCCAACTCTGGCGGTTATATGGCCCCCAACTACGACAATACCGTATCGGTCATCGAGATAGAGGGCTTCAAGCAGGTTGAGAAGATACCCGTGGGCATCAACCTACACCGCATCAAGGCAGATGCCGAGGGCAAGCTGTGGGTCACCTCGCGCGGCGACTACCAGGGCATCCACTCCAACCTCTATGTGCTGCAGAAGAAGCGCGGAAGGAACGAAATGGAGGTGACAGACACGCTCGGCATCCCCTGCTCCAACTTCTGCATCCACGGCGACTCGCTCTATTACTACAGTACGGAATGGAGCAACTACGAGCAGCGCAACACCATCACCTACGGCATCGTCAACACCGTGACGAAGGAAAAGGTGTCCGACGCCTTCATCACTGATGGCACGGAGAAGGACATCACCATTCCCTACGGCATCAACGTGCATCCCGAGACGGGCGACATCTATGTGACCGATGCCAAGAACTACGTCTCGTCGGGCGTGCTCCACTGTTACTCCAAACAGGGATGGCGCAAATGGAGCGTAAGGACGGGCGACATACCGGCACATACAGTATTCATTAAGGATTAAGAGACATGAGACATACCTTATTATATATAATAATAGCCTTTTGCCTTGCGGCATGTCATGACGATGTGGAAAACGTGTCGTCGGGACTCAACGACTACTACTATATCGAGCGCATGAGGAAGCTGCGCCTGTCCCCGGCATACGAAGGGCAGTCATACCGGTGGACGATGCGCACGGCAGACGGCAGCGACTCTTTGCTATCCACAGACCGCGACTATATCTTCTTGGCGGAAAGGGAGGGAACTTACAGCATCACCTTCACACTGGACGACGGCATGAGGGGCTACAAGCATTCCTTCCCTGTCGTGGTGCTGCATGAGGAGACGGAGTATTCGCCCTACACCGCCAAGGTGTATGAATACCGTCCTGCCCCGGGGCAGTTTGTCAACACCATGCCTATCTATGAGAACGGCGACACGGAAGAGACAATGCGGCAGAAGGCAGAGGATGACCTTGTGAACGATGTGATGATAACCCTCGGAGCATGGGGCGGCTATGTGACCTTCGGCTTCGACCACACGGTCATCAACGTTCCGGGCGAAAAGGATTTCTACATCAAGGGCAACTCCTTCTACAGCGACATTCCTGCCTACAAGGAACAGAAGGGCGGCTCTTCGGAGCCGGGAGTGGTGATGGTGGCATTGGACACCAACTGCAACGGCGTGCCCGACGAGGACGAGTGGTACGAATTGGCAGGCAGCGAATACCACAATCCCATGACGCAGCACGGATATGAGATAAACTATTCTCACCCCGATGGCCATCAGCCTGTGAGAGACCTTACAGGCATCCTCACCGACACGCTTTACATCCCATGGAGGGACAACATCGGCGGCACGGGATTTGTGGCGAAGAACATGTACCACACCCAGAGCTACTGGCCGCAGTGGCTCGACAAGGAAGACGTGCTGACATTCCGTGGCACGAGGCTTCCGAAGAACGGAGTGGACGAAAGCCGCATGGGCACCTACTACGTGCTCTACTCCTATCCCTGGGGCTATGCCGACAACCATCCCAACGACTACGCCGACCTCTGTTCGTTTGACATCTCATGGGCGGTGGATAAGGACGGCAACCCCGTGCATCTGCCGGGAATAGACTTCATACGGGTATATACCGGTGTGAACCAATACTGCGGCTGGCTGGGCGAGACGAGCACCGAGGTGGCAAGAGCACAAGACCTGCACATCGAGGTGAAGCCCTCCATACCCGATGACCCTTTGGAAGAATAAGACACATCTGTGTTAAATAAACAATAAGTCTAACAATTTAAAAAAAAGAAAAGTATGAAAAAGAAACTTTTACTTGTTCTGCTGCTTGTATTTGGTACATTATGTACCTTTGCGCAGCAAAGTGTGCAGGGAACACCACGTGTTCTCAAGAGCGCCAAATCTGCTCCTGCTGTTGTATTACCAGAGGTGGATTTCTCAGAAGTCAACTATTGGGTTGGAAATGCTGATGGCACCAATCAAGCTGCACTGGTTGTAAAATGGGATGACGGCAAGGGAAACAACGCCAATTACGTGTGGGGCTATAAGTGGACAGAGAATGAGTCACCCACAGGTGAGACTATGCTTCGTGCCATTGCTGCTGCTGACCCACGCTTCTATATGCTGGTTTATGGCGGCACACAATATGGAGCTGCAATCGGCGGACTTGGCTACGATTTAGACGGTAATGGAAACATTCAGTTGATTAAGGGTAGCAACACTTACTCTTTGGTCAATGGAGTCTATGACTGTGGTGATTATTCTTTTGATGATTACAGTTCAAATGACAGTATTGACAGATGGAAGGCTGGCTGGTATAATGCTTATTGGAGTTATTGGACAACAGATGATGTGAATGTGGCATACAGTTATTCCTCTGTCGGTGCCTCTTCCAGATATTTGGTTGATGGATCAATTGACGGATGGTCATTCATGTCAGATATGAGCAATTGGTATAGCAACGATATGTCTGGCACTTTGGAGTATGTGACATCGCCTTCAACAGCAATCACTCTTGCTAGTGCCAATTCTGCAACAAGCCTATTGGCTGAGACGGAAGGCAAGACCTGGACGGTGAACAATATCGAAGAATTTGTTTCGGCTATAGAGAATGCTTCTGATGGCGACATAATCAAGTTCAGAGAGGGACTTCGTGGTACTGAGTTCGAAAACACCCTAACATACATAGCGATATCCAAGTCTTTGACAATCATCGGTAATGGTGTCATACTGAAGGGCGGTAGTCAAGGACTTTTCTTCACAAACGGAGATGGTAGCAAAAATCAAGTAATCATTAAGGATTTTGTCTTTAGGGATATACAAGCAATTCCTATAAGTGTTTGTGGTCCTGACGTAGATATAGATGGATGTATATTTGACGGGTGTAGTTCGGCAAAAGACGGAGGTGGAGGCATTTATTACCAGTTTGTAACTAACCAGAGTGAACCGAACACGGTTAATATCACACGTTGTCGTTTTTCCAATTGTTCAAACACCAAATCGTCCAAGTATGGAGGTGCCATTTGTGTGAGTGCTTACAACAGTGAAACGTTCTATGACCTGATGCATTGCAATATCGTATCTTGCACCTTTGTCGGCGTTCAGTGTCCCAATAAGGCTTCTGCTGTTTATGTGGTGAATTATGCTACAGTGAAGTTGGTGAATAATATATTCGAAGACAACAAGAGTTCAGTAGAGGGTTCTGTCATACCACCTGTATATTTTAAAAAGGCTTCTGCCGACAAGGCTTGTTTTGCCGGATATAATGTCATCCATGACACAATAGCCGAAGATAATCTTTCTTACCTTTCTGATACAGACATTCAAGGCACCGACCTTGCTGCCTCACTGGCTCTGGTGGATGGAGAGTATCAGGTCGTGAAGGGAGGTCCTGCCTACGAGCATCTGCCTGCCAATCCTGCCGTAGAAGGCATCACTTTCCCTGAGCGTGACGTGCAGGGAACCATCATCGACTATAGCCGCCCCACACATAGCGGAGCATGTCAGATGGTATATGAAGAGGGAGCTTCGGTGGATTATACCCAGGGCGTATTCTTCGTCAACGAGGACTGGTACGGACACCAGAACTCCACCGTCAATTTCCTCACCAACGACGGTGAGTGGATCTATCGCGTAGTGCAGAAGGAGAATCCCGGTGTGGAACTGGGATGCACCAACCAGTACGGCGCCATCTATGGCGACAGGTTCTACCTCATTGCCAAGCAGGAGAAAGACCCCGGTGCATCTGTTACGGGCGGACGTCTCACCATCTGTGATGCCAAGACCATGAAGGTGCTCAAGCAATTCGCCAATATCTCCGTGGATGCCAATGGCAACAGCAATGCCGACGGACGCGGATTCCTCGGCGTGGACGAACACAAGGGCTATGTGGGCACAAGCAACGGCATCTATGTGCTCGACCTCGACGAACTGGAGCTGACAGGATCCGTGACGGGTTCGGAAAACATCGGCGGCTCTGCCTACGACCAGCTCTACAGCGGACAGGTGGGCAACATGGTGCGTGTGGGCGACCGTGTCTTTGCCGTACACCAGAGCAAGGGACTCCTCGTCATTAATCCTGCCACCGACCAGGTGGAGCAGATCATTGAGGGCATAGAAGGATGGGGCTTCGGCTCCGTGGTCCTCTCCAAGGACGGCAACCTGTGGCTCAGCCTTGCCGACCCTTCGGGCACCGGACAGGCCGACACACGCATCATGAAGGTGAATCCCTATACCTTGGAGACAGAAGTAATAGACCTGCCCGAGGGCATCTATGGTCCTGCCAACTCCTGGTATGCCTGGACGCCCGACTGCTTCTGCGCCAGCCAGCAGCAGAACGTGCTCTACTGGAACGGTGGCAACTCTTCATGGTTCAGCGGATACACTGTATATAAGTACGACATCGACAACAACGAGTTCTCCACCTACATCGACTACAATGACGACCCCGACGGATGGCAGATTTACGGCTGCTCTTTCCGTGTGAGTCCGATGGGCGATGAGGCTTTCGTGAGCCTGTTCAAGAGCTTTGGCGACCCCACATACGTGGTGCGCAAATATGATGCCGACGGCAACCAGCTGGCAGAATATCCCATGATACAGAACTACTGGTTCCCGTCTCTGCCTGTCTTCCCCGACAATGAGGCTCCCGTGGTCACCAATCCCGATGATGTCAGCATCAAGTCGGAAGCTCCCGTTGAGGTGTCTCTCAAGGACATTGCCACCGATGCCGACAATATGGATGCTGCCATCGTGAAGACCGTCAAGGCCGTGAGCGACGAGACTGTTGTGAAGGCAGAAATCATTGCAGACAATCTTGTCATCACTCCGCTGAATACCGGTGACGCCGTGATTACTCTTGGCATCAACTCCAATGGCAAGTTGGACGAGGCAAAGGTCAACGTGACAGTGGAAACGGGAACTGGCATCGGAAGTGTTGAGGCTTCACCTGCAGGAGCAGAGATATACGACATCAATGGTGTGAAGACATCAACCATCAAGCGTGGTGTCAACATCATCCGCCGTGCAAACGGAAATACCATTAAGGTGACTGTCAATAAATAAACTTCTATCTCAATTTTTTACGTGCAAGGTTGCGTTGTCATATGCGCAACCTTGCATTTAAATTTCTTCATAAGTTCAAAATAGAAGTGCAATTTTCAGGTAGGTGAATGGAGGTGAACCACGTGGACTGACACCACTGATTCGTATCAAACGAATCAACGTATATTTACCTCTGACACCTCTTGACTTTTCGGCCAATTCACAAGAAATAGTTTCTCTGTTGCTCGTGTAAAGGCGGTGTAGAGCCAATGCACGTAGTCGGGCGAGAGCATGTCGTCGGTCATGTAGCCTTGATCGACATATACGTGCGACCATTGTCCGCCCTGCGCCTTGTGGCAGGTGACGGCATAGGCGTATTTCACTTGCAGCGCATTGTAATAAGGGTCTTGGCGGAGAGCCTTGAAGCGGTCGGACTTCAACGGCAGATGCTGATAGTCGGCCATTACGTTCTGGAACAGCCTTTCGCTCTGGTCGCGTGTCAGCGAAGGCGCCTCTGCCTGTAGAGAGTCGAGTAGGGTAGTGGCTGTCAGTTCGAGGTTGTCGTAGTCGGGGAAGGCAAAGGTGATGTCGGCAAAATGGAAACCGTATAGTTCGCGCATGTTTCTTATTCTCACAACACGTGCACTGTCGCCATTGGCAATGAACGCTATGTTCAGCTTCAGCTTCTCCGCCCAATAGTAGTTGTTCTTCACCACCATGAGCATGTCGCCTTGGCTCACAAGTTCTTCGCGCCCAAGCACCGTGTTGCGAATACCATTATTATATATTATGGCACGCTTGTTGCTTCTTGTCACAACGATGGTGTCGTCAAGTCCTGCATGGCTGTAAGATGATGCCAGCTGTTCTATCAGTTCGTCGCCTCTTAGGTTCACGATGTCGTCGAAGCCGTGGAAACGTATCTTTGGAAGTTGCGTCAGCAGGTCGTGCGTCGTCATCTTGCGCACCGCCGTAGCATTGTAGAGAATGCCAGAGTCTTGGCTCTGTCGTAACACCTCGTTGAGGTTGGCTTCATACACGTCAAGACCGTAGCCTTGCACCACCTCAGTCATCAGTGCAGGACTCTCCTCTTCGCCCACTGGCGGCAACTGTGCCGTGTCGCCAATGAGCATCAGTCGGCAGTTACGTCCGGAATAGACAAACTGCATGAGGTCGTCGAGCAGGCAACCGGTGCCGAAGGCTGAGTCGCCGTAGCCCGTGTTGGCAATCATCGAAGCCTCGTCAACGACGAACAGAGTGTCGGTGGAGAGGTTGACGTTCAGCGAGAAAGGCGAAGCCATGTCAGTCATCGACTTCTGCCTGTAGATGCGGCGGTGTATGGTGTAGGCCGGCATCAAGGCGTTTAGGGCAAACACTTTCGCTGCCCTGCCGGTAGGAGCCATGAGCACTATCTTCTGTTTC
The DNA here is from genome assembly GCA_051878735.1 of Prevotella sp. GTDB lineage: Bacteria > Bacteroidota > Bacteroidia > Bacteroidales > Bacteroidaceae > Prevotella. Next base: position 24,811 of record JBJEKR010000116.1, read on the forward strand.
ATCTCCACCAGTGCCTTCACCATGGCGGCGGCGAGAGTCGTCTTGCCCGTGCCTGCCGAACCGCGAAGTATCATCGCTACGCGGTCGTTGCGGTCGAGCATGAAGTCGGCAAAACGACATATTGCCGTCGATTGTTCGGCAGTGGGCTGAAAGCCCATGTGCCTTCTGATGGCTGATGAATAGAAGTCGGATAACATTGTGGCTATTGTGCCTTGTCCTCAACGATGTTCACGTTGTCGAGGCTTATTTTTGCCGTATTCTCGTCGATGTCCTTTCCTGTCGAAGTATAGACGATGGTAGAGTTCGAGATGTCGATGTCGTGTATGCAGTTCAGACCTTCAATGCCCTTTGCCTTGATGGCTGTCTTCGCACCTCGGCATACAACGTTTGATATGTGTATGTCGGTGAACTCTGGAACAAACTCGTTCGTCGTCTTCTTCACCGTCTGGCCTTCTGAGCCGGCAGGACGGTCAACGTAGTCGCACTGGAAGACGATGGCCTCGTCGGTGATGTCGTTCATCACGATGTCGGATATGTAGATGGCTTCGGTCTTTCCTCCACGGCCAATGCCGCTCTTGAAGCGCAGTCCCGTGTCGGTGCCGGAGAAGCGACAGCGGCGAACCACAATACGCCTCATGGCTGTAATGTCTTCACTGCCAATGACAAAACCACCGTGAGCATGGTACACGGTATTGTCCTCTATCAGTATGTCCTCGCAACCGTTGACGAGGGACGCAGGCTTCGTCTTGCCGCTCTTCATGCAGATGCCGTCGTCGCCGGCGTCAATCGTTGAGTTTACGATGAGTGCCTGATGGCAGTCGCTGAGGTCTATGGCGTCGCCGTTCTGGGCGTTCCACGGACAGCGAACGGTAATGCCGTCGATGATGATGTTGCGTGAGTTGCAGGGGTGAACGTGGAATCGAGGTGAGTTCTGGAACGTAACTCCCTTTATTAGAATGTTCTCGCAGTCGGTAAGTCTCACGAGGTCTTGTCGGAGTTTCTCCTGCCTTTCAGGTGTGTCGGCAATGTTCTTGTAGCCCGCCTTCACGTCCCACGGATACCATAGTGAGCCTCCTTGTCGTTCTACACCACCGATGGCGGCAAAGCGTTTCCACTCCACGTCGCTCACCTTCGAGCGTTTCACTGGTCGCCACTGTGCTCCGTTACCGTCAATTATTCCCTCGCCCGTGATGGCGATGTTCTTGCGCTTCGAGGCCTTTATGCCAGGCTCGCATCTTGACGACTTTCCCTCAGCATCGACGAATAGGCTCTTGTCTGCTGAGAAAAGTACGATGGCGTTGCGCTCTATGTGTAGGTCGATATTGTCCTTTAGTGCGATAGGGCCAGTGAGCCATACGCCCTGAGGCACGACGAGTCGTCCGCCACCTTTCTTTGTCAGTGTGGATATTGCCTTGCTGAAAGCCTCGGTGTTCAGCGTAACGCCGTCGCCAACGCCTCCGAAGTCGGCAATGGAAACAATGTTGTCGGGGATATTGAACGTAACCACCTGTTTCAGTTCCACAGGCAGGTTCTGATAGTGTGTCGAGTAGTCCTCAGCCCTTGCCGAGAGTATTGACAAAAAAGTTACGGCTGCGATAATTAGGGGTTTCATAGGGATATTTTTTTATCCATAAATAATCTTTCCGTTCTCGTCTTCGTAAGGAGTGAGGTCCTTCGAATACTGGTTCATGGCACGGAGGCTCATGCCCATCGACGAGAAGCCGCCATCGTGGAAGAGGTTCTGCATCGTCACCTTGCGGGTGAAGTCGGAGAACATCATCACGCAGTAGTTGGCACAGTCGTCGGCAGAGGCGTTGCCGAGAGGCGACATCTTGTTAGAGAAGTCCATGAGGTTCTCCATGTCCTTTATTCCCTTGCCCGCTGTGGTTGGCGTAGGCGACTGTGAGATGGTGTTTATGCGGACGTTCTTCTCGCGTCCATAGATGTAGCCGAAGCTGCGAGCTATGCTCTCCAGCATACTCTTTGCGTCAGCCATGTCGTTGTAGCCGAAGAATGTGCGCTGCGATGCGACATAGGTAAGTGCCACCACAGAACCGTATTCGGCAATGGCATCCTGCTTCTTGGCCACTTGAAGCATCTTGTGGAACGAGATTGCAGAGATGTCGAGTGTCTTCTGCAGATAGTTGTAGTCGAGATCGTCGTAAGTGCGGTGCTTGCGCACGTTAGGACTCATGCCGATGGAGTGGAGAACGAAATCGACAGGTCCGCCGAGCTTCTCTACTGATTCGCTGAATACTTTCTCAAGGTCCTCTACGCTTGTTGCGTCGGCTGGTATTACCGGTGCGTCGAGCTGCTTGCTCAGTTCGTCGAGCTGTCCCATGCGTAGAGCCATCGGGGTGTTGCTCAATGTTATTCTTGCACCTTCTTCTACGGCCTTCACGGCCACTTTCCAAGCGATAGAATCTTCGTTCAATGCGCCGAAGATGATACCGCGCTTTCCTGCTAATAAATTATGTGTCATAATACTATAATGAAATAACGACTGCAAAATTACACATTTCCCGTTTAAATGTGCATATTCATAAACACATATTAACGAAAAAAGTTCGTAAACCTTTACGAAGTGGCCTTTCGACCGTTCTCGCGTTTAATATAGACCGACGAAGTGGCTTTCCGTCACTGCTCCTTATATTCCGTGGGCGACATGCCAGTCTTGTCCTTAAAGCATTTTCTGAAGTACTTTGGATTGGAAAAGCCGCAAGCATAGGCTACATCGTTTATTGAGTCGCCCGCCTTTAGCATCTTGCATGCTTTCCGAATACGAGCCTCGCGAATGAAGTCAAGAGGCGTAACGCCTAACAGTGACTTCATCTTGCGATGCAGTCCCGACCTGCTGGTGGCTGTTGCGTCAGCCATGTCGCCAATGTTGATGTCGGAGTCGCTGATATGCTCTTCAATGAATTTTATGGCTCGTTGCATGAAATCCTCGTCTTCATGCTTCAGCTTTGGCACGGCAACAGGCGGTTGGCTGTCGGCAATCCTTTCCTCTGCCTTGTCCTGGGAGCTCAACAATGCCAGATAAGCCTCTTGCAACTCATGCTGTTGCCTTCTTAAATTAATAATGTGGCGTCGTGTGCGGTAAATGCCGTAAACTATCGCACAGAACAGCAAGAGATATAGCAAGGTAGCCCAAGGCGTTTCCCAGAAGGTGGGCTTTACGATTATTGTCAGCACGCGTGTATTGTCAACCCACACTCCGTCGCTGTTGGTCGAACGAATGTTCAGGCGATATGTGCCGGGGTCCAGATTTAGGAAAGACACCGAGCGGTTCTTGCCTAAGTTAATCCATTCCTTGTCCTTGCCCATCTGGAAAGCGTAGAGAATGTCGCCGCCATCAGAGTAGTCGAGAGCGGAAAAGAAGAGCGTCATGCTTCGGTTTGGGGGCAACAGCGTCAGTGTGTCCAACGAATTGACTGCCTTGTTGGGATTGTCGTTCTGAACCGAAAGGGATGTGAACGCTATAGGAGGAACGAAACTGCTCTTTTGCAAGTCGGACAGGCTAATGGTGAAAGCCCCGTTATGATGGCCGAATATCCATTTCCCATCGGGTAGTCTCAGTGGAACGGCATCGGTAAAGCGGAATGGCTGCTGCCAGAAATGAATGTCGAATCCTACTGACACATTGCTGTCGGGATTAAGCCTTATGAGCATGTTGTTGCTTACGACCAACAACGATTCCTCGTCTTCAACCACCGACATAGCAATGTCGGAGGCGAGACCGGTAAGAGTGTTGAAGTGCCTGAAGTCCAACTGCTCGCTCAGCAAGTCGTCGGTAAGTATCTGGTTCACTCCTCCGCTTTCAGTGCAAGCGAAAATCCTCCCCTTGCTGTCTTCCATAACGTAAACGACGGCATTGCAGCTGAGGCTTGCACTTCTATTGGCGTCTCTCTGGTGCAGTCGAAACTTCACGGAGCGTAAATCGTGTGCAGTCACATCGCCCACCAATAGTCCTTCCGTGGTTGCACCCAACAGCACCCCTTTCTTCGTGATGTATATATGATGAATACGCAATGGACTGCCGTTGTCAGGCTGATGAAGCCCATTGGTTCTGTTGGCGAAGGAGAGCGTCTGTTCCCTTGGGTTTTCAACACATTCCAGACCATTGTTGAACGTGGCTACCCACAATCGCCCCCTTTGGTCCTCTGCCGTGCAATACAGCTCATTGCCGCCGAGCGAGGTTCTGTTTGCGGCATCGTGTCGGAACTGTTCTATCGTAAAGTGGCAATTGCCCACTTCGCGCAGACGAAAGAGTCCGTCAGGCTTGCTGCACATCCATATTGTGCCTTGGCTGTCCTGCATTATGTGATAAATGCTGGAACCGAACGAAACATAGTCGGAGCGTATGTCCCCTTTCCTGTCAAGATAGCCCAACAAATTATTGTTCTTGTCGTAGATGCGGATGGTGGCATCGTCGTTGGTGGTCACCCAATAGCGTTGCTTGCCGTCGAGACAGAAAGACCTTACGCGTGTGGGCTTTTCCTGCCTTATTTCCTGATAGTGTCTCTGTGAAAAGGTCAGGCGGAATAGTCCGTTGCCACTCTTCAGCCATACGTTGCCCTGCCTATCTGTAATGCCGTAGCTCAGATATGTCAGTGGCTTGATGTCTGATGAATAGTGGATATACTGTCCGTTGGCTTGGTCCTTGCGCAGCAATTCCCCATCACGCCGTATTCGCCATTGTTGCCCATACGGGTCGTCAATGTCAATATATACGCGTTTGCCGCCTCTTGCCTTACGCACCCGTTCCTCGAACACGCCAAGGGCTTCCTTCTCTGTCTTTTCTGACAGAGTCGTGAATTTGCAAGTGCCGGTATTGAACAGTAGTGCGCGCTTGTCTATCTTGCAGAGCAGGTTGCCGTCGTTGTCGAGCATTATGTCCTGAATGCGGTCGGACGGCATCACCACCCCGTCGCCCGCTTGCGACTTGAACGTCTCGAATTGATAGCCGTCGTAGCGGTTCAGTCCATTCCATGTGGCGACCCAAATCATTCCTTGTCGATCTTGTACAATTTGTGTAACAAGCCACTTGTCCATTCCCGATAATTCATCGAAATGGTTGATGGTGCATTGCGACTGCCCTCGTAGTGAGGATATTCCAAATGCAAACAACAGTATTGCCAAAAACAAAATCTTGCGCATAGCGATATATTTTGCGGACAAAGATACAACATATTTTCCTAATAAAAGCAGTTTGGCACATTTTTAGGTCAAAAATGGTACAAATTTGTCCCTCGGAAACATCGAAAAGCAGTACTTTTGCAGCCGAAAATCATTTTTATACTGAAATCAAATAAAAAACAAACTGTTATGAAAGCAAAGCTACTTTTACTTATTGCTATTGTCGTGATGCTCTGTTCTGCATCCGACGGGAAAAAGGTACACACGTTGGGTGACTCGACAATGGCACCCTATGACGAATCGGCCACAGTGACAAGAGGCTGGGGTATGTACTTCGGCAACTTTCTCACCAATGGCTGGACTTCCATAAACTACGCCCGTGGCGGGCGCGACTCACGCGGAGGTTACGAAGAACTGTGGCAGACTGCCAAGGGTCAGGTGACGGAGGGTGACTATGTTATCATCACCTTCGGACACAATGATGAGAAAAATGGCGGAATGGACGGTTATGAACTTTATGATTACTATGTTGCACAAGGTGATGAAACGGCTGCCGCTGCCGTGGACAAGCGCGGAACAGTGCCGTCAACCACTTACAAGGAGAACTTGGGCAAGATAGTTGATGAGGCTATCGCCTTGGGCGCTCACCCCATCATCTGTTCGCCCGTATGCCGCGCTTATTTCACCGGAAGCAAGATTCGCCGTAACGGTCGTCACGACTTAGGCGATTCGTTCAGCATTCTGACTGCTGACGGTCCTGTCGCAGGAAACAGTGTTGCAGCCGACGACCATACCATGGACTACGCCTATCATTCCGAGCAACTTGCTAAGGAGAAAGGCGTGCCGTTCATCGACCTGACACAGGCAACTGCCGACCTCTACGAAAGCTATGGAAGCGACAAGTGCTTAACCTATCTGTTCGACGGTGATGGCAGCACGCATTACAATACCACAGGCGCACTGCTCGTGGCACGCGAGTGTGCCCGTCTGATGAAAGCGCAAGGCATCATGGCTGACGACATCATTCTCCCCACCGACATCAGCGTGACACCGGCAACAGCCGACTTTGGCGAAGCATACAAGGGGCAGACTCTGACCAAGGAACTGACCCTGAACGGCTTCGGCCTTTCACCCGAAAACGGTACCGCGAGCATCACCGCCACCGACGGCATACTGCTTTCTCTCGACAAAATCGCATGGACATCAACCATCAGCGTAGATTATACGGCTTCAACATTAGTAAAGACTTTCTACGCACAACTGACACTGACAGAAAACGGGCAGACATCGGGTAATATAACTGTAAAGCAGGGGGACAAGACCGTCGATGTTCCAGTGTCGGCTACTGCAGTCACACTGGAAGGAGGCACGGAGGTCCAGGCTTACTGGCGACTGGAATCGGATGATTCTTATGTGCTGACAGGGCCTGCCACAGTAATTGACGAGAGCTGGACTGGCATGTATGTGCAACGCTATGCCGCTCCAAACGCCAACACCGTATGGCCTGAAGATACAGAATTTGACGCCACACGAAAAATGCAGCGTAACCTTCTGACCGGTGACAACTGGCCTGCCGACGAGATTGACGACAATCCAGAGCGCTATATCCAATTCGGTATCAAACCGAACCAAGGAAACGTACTGAAGATTAATCACATCAGCCTCTTTATCTGCGGAGCCGGCGGTAACGGCATGTGTGCTCACGTATATTACTCTACCGATAACTTCGCAACTCGCACTACAATCTACGAAAAGAAGAGCATGACGGCCAACAATCCCGAACTGGTGACAGCCACTCCTGTAATATCCTTAAATGAAGGACAGGAACTGTTGGTGCGCATTTATCCATGGTATAGCAGTGCAGCAACCGGAAAGACCATTTGCATAAGCGATGTCACCATTGGCGGTATGGCTATGGATGCCTCAACAGACGGCATTGTTGAATTGACGGATTCACAAACCGACAATAAGAGCTATTATACCATCGACGGTATTATGAGTCCAAGATTACGACACGGACTAAATATCCTGCGAACAAACGACGGAAAGACAAGAAAAATCATTTATTAATCGTAAACTAACAAATCAAAACAATTATGCAAAGCAAAATGAATTATTTATCACGACTGCTGGTCGCGTTACTTGCGCTGCTGCCACTGACGGCAACGGCACAGGAAAGCGTGACACTGGCAGAATGGGACATTGAGCAAGGCTACGATGTCGCCGACAATGTGTACACACCCAATGGAGGTGAGTGGAGCGACGTGACTGCCACATGGTTCAATCTGGCAGCCGCTCCCGTTATCCGCCCAGATGCACAGGTGGGAAACCCTGACAGTTATGCGCTTACCGCTTGGAGCAAGAACCGGTATTGGCAGCTGTGCTCGGGCTGGAACAATCATGTATTCCGCATCGAGAACGATGCGGCAAATGCCATTACAGACTTTACAGATGCTTCGCAACACAATGTTTACTATGAAATCCAGTTCCCCACAGTGGGATATAAGGACGTTTCGGTTGAATTTGAATGTGCATACGGAGCAAATGCCGAAGCCGGGCTTGAAGCCGTTGCTTCAACCGACGGAGGTATAACATGGGTTGACGCGGGTCTTTTCAAGACTGCAAACACATGGTGGACATATAACAAGAATACCGTTCAGTTGTCGGCAAACAATAAAGAGAAGGTGATATTGCGACTCATAGCCGTCAATGGTTTTGCCTCAAACTGGAATCTTAACAACATTAAGGTGATTGCCACCGCGGCAGAACCCTCCGAACCGCAGACTGTCGATGAGACGGATTTCACCGCCACATGGGAGCTGAAGACAAGTCCTGCCGTAACGACTGCCACGACATCAAAGGACGGTCTGTTCTCTGTGGCTGAACTGTCGTGGGGTGACAAGTTGGAGGAAAAGGGTGTGCGTACCGACAATGGTATCAGTCGTGTAATGTTCCAACCCACGGAAGTGGCCGGTTCACGAGATGACGCCAATGCCATAGTCTTCACACTGAAGCCCAAGAAGGCACTGACTTTCACCCCGAAGCAACTCTCGTTCAATGCCTCAAGGGTAGGAACCAACGGAGGTAAGTTTGATGTGGTCGTTATCAGTGGCGACCAAACAACAGTAGTGGGTGAAGGCATTGTCCCACAGCTGGCTAAGGAAGATCCCTATGTTTCAAACCATACATTCGACCTGAGCAAGATTCCTCCGACAGACGACATACTTTATGTGAAGATATACGTTATGAACGTGGACATAAACAAGCAGTATGCTTTCAGCGACGTGGTTATCAAAGGTGATGTGGCAGGACAGATTGAGCCTGTGCCAACTTATACAATGAGCGTGAAACTGGGTACGGACAACGCCGGAAAAGTGTCGGTTTCGCCTGCCGGAAGCGAGTTCGACGAAGGAACATCCATCACGGTGAGTGCGACAGAAAACTTCGGCTATCACTTTAAGGCATGGACAGACGAGCAGGGCAACGAGGTATCGACAATGAACCCATACACTTTCGACATCAGCGCTAACACAACACTCATTGCATCCTACGACAAGGTGGATACCTACGCTTTGAATCTGGTCTTGGAAGGTGGTGCCAACGACAACCTCGTCCAGCTTCAGCCAGCAGGATACGTTGTCGATGGAGTACATTGGTATGAAACCGGTACTGATGTGAAACTCACAGCATTGAACAACCGCATACTCACTTTCACCAATTGGGAAGATAATTCTACCGACATGGAGCGCACTGTCAAGATGGACGGTGAAAAGAACCTCACGGCACATTTCTCATGTGTTGACTATATCGTTGGTTGGGACCTCTATTACGACCAGCCAGCCAAAGACCGTGCTGCCGACTACAAAGCCGACTCGGAAAACGCCGGTATGCTCTCTTTGCGCAAAGCTGATGGCACTACTTCAAGCTGGCTTACACGCGGCATTGGCAACGGGATGGAGAATGGCAAGTATGCCGCACGCATCTGGAAACTGCTCAGCGAGGAATGGTATTGGGAGATATCCTTCTCTTCAAAGGGATATGAAAACCTTGTCATCTCCAGTTGCATAGGTGATGACTATAACACATACTCCGTAAACAACGTGGAATACTCCATCGACGGTGGTGTTACATTCACCAAGGTCGGCGAGTTCAATCCTCCATATCGCGGTTGGGACGGTCCGAAGGAGTTTGCCCTGCCTGCCGATGCCAACGACCAGGATCGCGTATATATACGTTGGATGCCTGACCGCACCAGTGAAAAAGTAGGAGTGACAAGCGACTATGACGGAACATCGATTGCCGAAATCTTCGTCTTGGCCGATGCAGGAGCCTTGGCAGACGAACAAGCCACATTAGTGTCGAGCAATCCAACGCAAGGTGCTACCGGCGTATCGCGCAATGGTTCGATAATCCTTAACTTTGACAATAAGATCAAGGCCGGCACAGGTTCTGCCACATTGAACGGCGAGGATATTGTGCCCATTATCAGTGGCAAGAGCGCCATCTTCAAGTATAGCGGACTGAAGTACAACACACAATATACTTTTGTGATGCCCGACGGCGTTTTGACTTCGCGTAGCGGCAATGCAGTGGCCAAGGCAGAAATAACCTTTACTACCATGGAGCGTCAGCAGCCGGAGGCACGTCTCTATGACGCTGTCGTGGCACAGGACGGCAGCGGCGACTATACGACCCTGCAGGCAGCCATTGACAATGCACCGGAAGGACGCGGCACGCCGTACCTCATCTTCGTGAAGAACGGCAGATATAATGAACATATCGACATTCCGGCGGCAAAGCCATATCTGCACATCATCGGACAGGACCGCGACAAGACTGTCATATACGACAACAGACTCTCTGGCGGCGAGAATGCCTACAGTGTGGATCCCGGTGCAACTGTTGTGGTGAAGGGTGCCAATACCTTCTTCGAAAACATCACCTTGGAAAACAGCTACGGACATGAAATGCAGGCTGGCCCTCAGGCTCTGGCATTGAACACGGTGGCCGACCGCATAGCCCTGAACAACGTGGCCCTGCTCTCCTATCAGGACACATGGATAACGACATCGACACAGAAAAACCGTCACTACATCAAGAACTCGCTCATTGAGGGAGCCGTGGACTTCATCTATAACGGTGGCGATGTATATCTTGACGGCGATACATTGGAGATTAACCGTCCGAGCGGAGGCTATATCGTGGCTCCTAATCATACAGCCGATACAAAGTGGGGATATGTGTTCCAAAACAATGTGATACGTCCTGGAAAGGATTTCCAGACAGGCAACACACTTAACGTAACTGATGTATGGCTCGGACGCCCCTGGCATGGAACGCCAAAGACTGTCTTCATTAATACCCAGACTTTCGTGCCTATCCCCGCCAAGGGATGGTACAACACAATGGGCGGACTGCCGGAACTTTGGGCAGACTACAATACTGTCGATGCCAATGGAGAGCCGCTCGACCTCTCACAACGTGAGTCGTACTACTACTATATTGATAGCAGTACAAGCGAGAAGGTGGAAAAATTCAATGTAAAGAACTTCCTCACTGACGAAGAGGCTGCACAATATACGCTGAAGAACGTTTTGAGTGGCGATGACAACTGGCAGCCAGACATGCTGTGCGAGCCATGCGACATGCCAGTTGCCAACTCAAATGGCACCACTATCACATGGGAGGCAGTGCCTTATGCTATCTGCTATGTTGTGATAAAGAATGACGAGGTCGTGGGATTCACCATCGACACATCATTCAATGGTTACACAAGCGACGACAACTGGCTTGTGCAAGCCGTAAATGAATACGGTGGATTGAGCAAGAAAGCCACAGTAAATTCAACTCCAACGGAGATTAACGAACTGTCAAGACAAAACGGCGAGGCCATTATAGAATCTGTCTATAGCATTTATGGCACTCGCACAACGAAACTCCAGCAAGGAGTAAATATTGTTCGTATGAGTGATGGTAGGATGAAGAAGATAATGAGCAAATAAGCATCATAGTCTATCTTCATTAATGGGAGTGTGCCGACTTTATGTTGGCACACTCTTTTTTATTTGACACTTTGCTTCACTATTCCAACGTTACGTTTTTAAGCCACCAGCATTTGCAGATAAGCCTACCAGCACTTGCAGATAAGCCTACCAGCACTTGCAGATAAGCCTACCAGCATATAAATAAACCTCAAGATTAAAATTTATATCCTATCACTCGAAATGTCGGATTAGCCAAAAAATATTGCGATAATGAAGAAATTTTCGCTTTCCTTTCGTTTTCTTAAAGAATAGTTGTATCTTTGCACCCAGAAAAGAATAATTAACCGCTTTGGAAGAGAGAAACATGACCCTATTGGGTAAAATAAAATGTCCTGCCGATCTGCGGAGAATGGCTGAGGAACAGTTGCCGGAGGTATGCGACGAGCTGAGACGCGACATCGTAGATGAACTTTCGGTAAATCCCGGACACTTGGCTTCAAGCCTTGGAGTGGTGGAACTGACCGTGGCTCTGCATTACGTGTATGACACTCCACACGACAGAATAGTTTGGGACGTGGGCCATCAGGCCTACGGCCACAAGATACTGACAGGAAGAAGAGACCTGTTCTATACAAACCGCAAGCTGAACGGTATCATGCCGTTTCCGTCGCCTAAGGAAAGCGAATACGACACTTTCGTCTGCGGACACGCGAGCAACTCAATATCGGCTGCTCTTGGCATGGCCGTAGCAACCAAAGCCAATGGCGAAAGCCGACATGTGGCTGCCGTCATTGGCGATGGAGCCATGAGTGGCGGACTGGCTTTCGAGGGACTGAACAACGTGTCGCAATATCCCAACGACATGCTGATAATACTCAACGACAACAACATGTCGATAGACCGTAGCGTGGGCGGAATGAAGCAATATCTGCTTGGACTGAACACCAACGAGACCTACAACGCGCTGAAATTCAAGGTGTCGCAGTGGATGCACTCGCGTGGGTATCTTGAGGACGACCGCCGAAAGGGACTGATACGGCTGAGTAACGCCCTGAAGTCGGCCATTAGCCACCAGCAAAACATTTTTGAGGGATTGAACATAAGGTATTTCGGTCCGTTCGACGGGCATAACGTGAAAGAGCTTGTCAGAATACTGAAGCAGCTAAAGGGCATGAAGGGTCCCAAGCTGTTGCATCTGCACACCGTGAAGGGAAAGGGGTATGAGCCGGCAGAAAAGGCTGCCACGATATGGCACGCCCCGGGAAAGTTCGACGTTGACACGGGTGAGCGAATAGTTAGCGACACCACGGGTCAGCCTCCGAAGTTTCAGGACGTGTTTGGCGAAACGCTCTTGGAGCTGGCAAGGCAGAACGACAAGATCGTGGGCGTGACACCAGCCATGCCTACGGGTTGCTCGATGAACATAATGATGGACGCCATGCCAGAGCGCACATTCGACGTGGGAATAGCTGAAGGCCACGCCGTAACGTTTTCTGCCGGTATGGCAAAGGAGGGACTGATGCCGTTCTGCAACATCTACAGCGCATTCGCACAGAGGGCATACGACAACGTGATACACGACGTGGCAATACTGCGTCTGCCCGTGGTGCTCTGCCTTGACCGTGCCGGACTGGTGGGCGAGGACGGACCTACGCATCACGGAGCCTTCGACATTCCATCGCTTCGCACAGTGCCCAACCTTACCATCTGTTCGCCTTACGACGAGCACGAACTGCGACGCATGATGTTCACGGCACAACTCGACGGCAAGGGGCCGTTCGTGATTCGCTATCCGCGAGGCAACGGGACTCTGTCAGATTGGCATTGCCCGTTTGAGGAGATTGAAGTGGGAACGGGAAGGAAGTTGAAGGAAGGAAAGGACGTGGCTGTGCTGACCTTAGGACCCATAGGCCACACGGCAGCCGATGCCATTGCCGAGGTAGAGGCTGAACACCCTGGACTGAGCATAGCCCACTACGACATGCGTTTCGTGAAGCCGCTCGACCAACGTCTGCTTGCAGAGGTGGCTGAAAGGTTTGACAGAATAGTGACGGTGGAGGACGGTTCAATCAGTGGCGGATTCGGTTCCGCCATACTCGAATGGTTGAACGATCACAACCATCGGCCAACAGTCAGGCGACTGGGGTTGCCCGACGAGTTCGTTCAGCACGGCAAGGTTGAGGAACTGCAACATATTGTTGGCATTGACAAGGAAGGAATAAAAAAAGCGTTGATATGAAAATAATCATTGCCGGAGCCGGAGCAGTAGGCACTCACTTGGCAAAGCTATTGTCGAGAGAGCATCAGGAATGTACGCTGATGGATGCTGATCCCAGTCGTCTGTCGGGACTTGACAGCGACTATGACATAATGACCATGATGGGCTCGCCAACAAGCATCAAGGCACTGGAGGAAGCCGGTACGGCAGGTGCCGACCTCTTCGTTGCCGTCACCCCCGACGAGAGCCGCAACATGAATGCCTGCATACTTGCCCACGCCATCGGAGCTAAGAAAACCGTGGCTCGTATAGACAACTACGAATATCTCGACACCAAACTGAAGCCGTTTTTCAGAAAGATTGGCATCGACTCGCTAATCTATCCTGAGGTGCTTGCGGCACAGGACATCATTAACGGCCTGAAGATGAGCTGGGTGAGACAGCGATGGGACGTGCACGGTGGAGCATTGGTGATGCTTGGCGTCAAGCTGCGTGAAACTTGCGAGATTCTCAATCAGCCGTTAAAGGAACTGTGCGGTCCTGACGACCCATATCACATTGTGGCAATAAAGCGTGGCGGCGACACCATCATTCCAGGTGGTAACGACGAGTTGCGAAACATGGACTTCGCATATTTCATGACCACACGCGAATATATTCCATATATAAGAAAGGTGGCGGGCAAGGAACACTATGCCGACGTGAAGAACGTGATAATCATGGGAGGCAGTAAGACTACGGTGCGCACGGCACTTACCGTACCCGACTACATGAACGTGAAGGTGATAGAGCGCGACGAGAAACGCTGCGAGAGACTTAACGAACTGTTGAGCGACACCGATACAATGGTGATTCACGGCGACGGACGAGACATCGGAATGTTGATGGAGGAGGGAATAAGGAACACGCAGGCTTTTGTGGCACTCACCGAAAATGCCGAGACCAACATTCTTGCCTGCTTGACGGCAAAGCGACTTGGAGTGAGGAAGACCGTCGCCATGGTGGAGAACCTTGACTATGTGGACATGGCCGAGGGGCTTGACATTGGCACCATAATAAACAAGAAGACCATAGCCGCCAGCCACATCTTCCAGCTGATGCTCGATGCCGATGTGAGCAACATGCGCTCGCTGATGGTTGCCGACTCTGACGTGGCGGAATTTACTGCCGCACAAGGCTCGCTCGTGACAAGAAAACCGGTAAAGGACCTCGGACTGCCTACTGGTGTTACCATAGGTGGACTGGTGCGTCACAATGTAGGAATGTTGGTGAACGGTAATTCACAGATTGAGGCGGGCGACTCAGTAATGGTGTTCTGTCATGAGCACAATCTGAAGAGGGTGGAGAAATTCTTTAAGCCGAAACTGCTATGGTAAACTATGGAATACTGTCGAAGATAATCGGACAGCTGCTGTTCATTGAGGCCTTCATGATGCTGGTCTGTCTTGGCACGGCTTTCTACTATGGAGAAGACGATGTGCTGTCGTTCCTCATTTCCATGCTTGTCACTATGGTGGGAGGGCTGTTGTCGCGCTATGCAGGACGAAACTCCGACAACAGGCTCAGTCGCCGCGATGCCTATCTCGTGGTTACTGCTACATGGATAATATTCAGCTTCTTCGGCATGCTTCCTTATCTGATAGGTGGATATATTCCCAATGTGTGCGATGCCTATTTTGAGACCATGTCGGGATTTACCACGACGGGAGCCTCCATTCTCGACGATGTGGAGCACTTGCCGCACGGAATACTTTTCTGGCGAACTATGACGCAATGGATAGGAGGCTTGGGAATAGTGTTCTTCACCATAGCAATCCTGCCGTCGATAGTAGGAGGAAGCATGAAAGTGTTTGCGGCAGAGGCCACGGGACCAATAAAGTCGAAGCTGCATCCACGACTGAGCACCAGCGCAAAATGGATATGGAGCATTTACACGGTGCTGACGCTGGCTTGCATAGCTGCTTTCGCAATGGCGGGAATGGGATGGTATGATAGCGTGAACTATTCCATGACAACGACGGCAACGGGTGGCTTTGCTCCGCACAACGACTCGCTGTCGCATTTTCATTCGCCGGAGATAGAGTATATCGGTATTCTGTTTCAATTCCTTTCGGGAATAAATTTCATATTGTTATATACTGCCGCCTTTAAAGGTAAGTTCAGTATGCTTTTTTCCAACTCGGAGTTCAGATTGTACATCTCGCTGATAGTATTGTCAACAGGAAGCATAATGTATATGCTGATAGTTAATAATGGATATTTGGTGGAGGATGCCCTGCGCTGTGCGCTGTTCCAAGTGGTGTCGTTCATAACTACAACGGGATTGTTTAACGACGATGCCGGTCAGTGGCCGCATCTCACATGGGTGATTCTCGGCTGCTGCATGTTCGTAGGTTCGTGTGCTGGCAGCACAAGCGGAGGCTTCAAGTGCATACGTGCCGTGATGGTGCTGAAGGTGATGCGCAACGAGTTCAAGCACATTCTGCACCCTAATGCCGTGCTGCCGATAAAGGTCAACGGGCAACACGTGCCTCAGGATAAGATACTGTCGCTGATGTCGTTCCTTGCCATTTTCGTGCTGATGTGCCTCATTGTGGCAACGCTGATGATAGCTGTCGGCATCGACCATACCAATGCAATCACAATCTCGCTGAGTTGCGTGAGCAACGTCGGCCCGACGCTGGGTACCGACATAGGACCCGTGATGTCGTGGTCGTCGTTGCCGGAGTCGGTAAAGTGGATGTGCTCTCTGTTAATGCTCATGGGTCGTCTGGAGATAATGACCGTGCTTGTCATCTTTACTCCGACATTTTGGAAAGACAATTAAGACAAACACCTATACTACAAGACTATAAGCCCAAAAGTAGATACGTTTAATTTTTAAAAAACAAAAGAAAATGCAGATTTTGAAGTTTAGACCGTTGCTGAAATCTACAATTTGGGGTGGAAGCAAGATTATTCCTTTTAAGCAAATCAATTCTGACGCAGCAAACGTGGGTGAGAGTTGGGAGATTTCAGGAGTAAAGGACAACGAATCAATCGTCAGTGGAGGCGAGTATGATGGTCGCAAGCTGAACGAACTGGTTGCCGAGCTGAGGGAAAAGCTTGTCGGCAAGGAGAACTACGAGCGCTTTGGCAACTCTTTCCCATTGCTGATAAAGTTTATCGATGCGCAGCAAGACCTGTCTATCCAGGTGCATCCCGACGACGAGACGGCCCACAGGCAGGGAAAGCCAATGGGAAAGACAGAAATGTGGTATGCCTTGGAGTCTGACGACGATGCCACTTTGCGCGTAGGACTGAAAAAGGAGATTACGCCCGAATGTTATGCCGAGATGGTTGAAGACGGCTCCATAGTGGATGCTTTGGCAGAATACAAACTGAATGTTGACGACTGCTTCTTCATTCCCGCTGGCAGAATCCACGCTATATGCAAAGGCTCATTCGTTGCTGAGATTCAGCAGACGAGTGATGTCACCTATCGCATCTACGACTACAAACGTCAGGACAAGGACGGAAACTATCGACAACTGCACACTAAAGAGGCAGCGGAAGCCATCGATTATACTGTGCTTGACGATTATCGCACCGACTACACGCCTACAAAGAACGAGGGAGTGCAGCTCGTGAGCTGTCCGTTCTTCACCACAGCGGTGTATGACCTTGACGAGCCAATGACGCTTGACTATAGCGAGCTTGACAGTTTTGTGATACTTATTGGATTGAAGGGAAATGCTACTCTCACTACCTCGGATGGCGAAGAGGTGGCTTTCGGCCAGGGCGAAACGGTTCTGTTGCCTGCCACTGCCGACATCGTTAAGGTGAGCGGAACCATAAAATTCCTTGAAACGTATGTATAAAGCGAAAAATTAACATCTTTTTCCATTGAATGTTTTGGAATTACATATTTTCTTCATATTTTTGCAGAAAAATACTCGAATACAAACAACTTAGCGCATTATAGAGATGAAATATGTAGCATTGCCTGATGACAAGGTGCGCCGTTTGTCATTCTATCTGGCCATGGAAGAATACATCGCACGCAAGATTGACGAGCAGGACTTATTCTTTATGTGGCAGGTTGAGCCAAGCGTGATTTTTGGCAGAAACCAATTGATAGAGAATGAAGTGAACCTGGAGTTTTGTCGAGAGCGAGGCATCAAGACTTACCGAAGAAAGAGCGGCGGAGGCTGCGTCTATGCCGACATGAGCAATATAATGTTCTCTTACGTGACAAAGGACGAGGCTGTTGGCTTTACGTTCAACAGATATATAAATATGGTGGTGCTCGTACTTCAGAAACTTGGAGTGGATGCTAAGGCAAGTGGGCGAAACGACGTTATGATAGGCGACCGTAAGGTGTCGGGAAACGCATTCTACCACATTCCGGGAAGAAGCATCGTACACGGTACAATGCTGTATGACACGGACATGGTGAACATGATTGGCTCAATTACCCCTACCGACGAGAAGCTGATAAGCAAGGGCGTAGCCAGCGTGAGACAGAGAATAGCCTTGTTGAAGGACTACATCGACACCGACATCAACCAATTCAAGGCTTTCGTGCGCAGCAACCTTTGCGACGAGGAGATAACGCTCGACGATGACGACGTGAAGGGCATTGAGGAGATAGAGAAGGAATACCTAACCGACGAGTTCGTCTATGGCAACAATCCGAAATACACCATAATACGCAAGAAAAGAGTTGAAGGCGTCGGTGACCTGGAAATTCGTATTGAGCTGAAGAATGGAGAAATAAAGGGAATGGTGATGCTGGGTGACTTCTTCATTGTAGGCGACATCGACTCTACCATAATACGCCCGTTGCGTGGAGTGAGGTTGGAGCGTGAAGCTTTGGAAGCTGCATTGCCGGAATGTCTCGATTCCGCAATACTTAATCTCAAGAAGGTCGATTTTATCGATGCCATGCTTGTTGACTGAACAATCATTACAAAATAATCCTAAGACAGCAATAACAATGGAACAAAACAAAAGAACTTGTCTGTACGACAAGCATGTGGCTCTTGGAGCCTTGATAAGCCCTTTCGGCGGCTTTGACATGCCCATCCAGTATTCCACAATCATTGATGAGCATCAGGCGGTGCGCACCGATTGCGGAGTCTTCGACGTGTCTCACATGGGAGAAGTGACGGTGAAAGGCAAGGATGCCGAGGAATATGTAAACCACATTTTCACCAACGATGTGCGTGGCATGGAGAATGGAAAGATTCTCTATGGCATGATGTGCTATGAGAATGGTGGTACGGTTGACGATCTCCTCGTTTACAAGATGGCAGAAAACGACTATTTCATTGTCATCAATGCCGCAAACATCGACAAGGACTGGGCTTGGATGCAGGAGCACGCCAAAGGATATGAGATAGAACTACAGAATCGTTCTGACGAGTACGGACAGCTTGCCGTTCAGGGACCCAACTCTGAGAAGGTGGTGGAGGAAGTGCTTGGCTTGGAGTGCCGTGAACTGACTTTCTACACCGTTAAGACTATTGGCGACGTGATAGTAAGCCGTACAGGATATACCGGCGAGGACGGATTTGAGATATACGGCTCGCACGATTTCATCAGGGAGTGCTGGGACAAGCTGATAGCAAGTGGACGCTGCAAGCCTTGCGGACTCGGTTGCCGCGACACGCTGCGCTTTGAGGTCGGACTGCCACTTTACGGCGACGAACTGTCGGCAGAGATTTCGCCAGTGATGGCTGGATTGAGCATTTTCTGCAAGCTCGATAAACCTGAGTTCATAGGCCGCGAGGCTCTTGTTGACCAAAAGGAGAATGGAGTTGAGTGTCGTCTTGTGGGCATCGAGCTTGAAGGCAAGGCTATTCCTCGCCACGGATATGCTGTGGTTAAGGATGGTGAGCAGATTGGCGAGGTGACCACGGGCTATCATACCATTTCTACCGATAAGAGTGTCTGCATGGCTCTCGTGAAGGTACCATACAACAAGCTTGGCACTCCACTGGAAATACAGATCCGCAAAAAGACATTCCCTGGCGTGGTCGTAAAAAAGAAGTTCTATGAGAAGCACTATAAGAAATAATTGAAAAATAAAACTTAAAAATAAAGAATTATGGCAAAAGTAATTGAAGGACTCTACTACTCAGAGTCACACGAGTTCGTAAGGGTTGAAGGCGACTTCGGCTATGTAGGCATCACTGATTATGCACAGCACGCTCTTGGCAACGTGGTATATGTTGACATGCCAGACGTTGACGACGAGGTTGAGGCAGGTGAGGATTTTGGAGCTGTAGAGAGCGTAAAGGCTGCCAGCGACTTGATATCACCAGTTAGTGGAACTGTTGTTGAAGTGAACGAGGCTCTTGAAGATGAGCCGGAGTTGCTCAACAAGGACGCATTTGCCAACTGGATTATCAAGGTTGAGCTGTCTGACAAGGCAGAGCTTGACAACTTGATGGATGCAAAGGCATACGAGGAGCATTGTGCTAACGAATAATTAAGGATATGACATATAAATTTTTTCCACATACGGAAAAAGACTTGAACGAGATGCTGGCTAAGGCCGGCGTCTCTTCTTTGGAGGGTCTTTATGCCGAGGTTCCCGAGAGCATTCGCTTCAAGGGCGACTATGATCTGCCAGAGGCAAAGAGCGAGTTGGAAATACGCCAGTTCTTCAAGGCTCTTGGGGATGAGAACAAGCAGCTGGTTTGTTTCGCTGGCGCAGGAACGTATGACCATTACACGCCATCGGCAATACCAAGCATTATCGAACGCTCGGAGTTCCTTACTTCCTATACTCCATATCAGGCTGAGATATCGCAGGGTACGCTACATTACATCTTCGAATACCAGTCGATGATGACTGAGTTGACAGGAATGGACATTTCCAACGCCTCAATGTATGATGGTACTACTGCCACTGCAGAGGCAATGCTGATGTGCATTGCGGCTGGCAAGAAGGCAAACAAGGTGCTCGTTTCGGAAACCGTAGATCCTAAGGTAATAGAGGTGGTTAAGACTTATGCGCATTTCCATGGCGTTGACATAGAGTTAGTGAAGGCTACTGATGGAGTCACTGATCGTGACGACTATTCTGCCAAGATAGCTCAGGGCGGCGTGGCTGGAATGATTGTGCAGCAGCCAAACTATTATGGTATAGTAGAGGATTTTGAAGGATTTGCCGATGCTGCTCATGCCAATAAGGCTCTGTTCGTAATCAACAGTATTGCAGCCGACCTTGCTGTATTGAAGACTCCTGGCGAGTGGGGGGCTGACATTGCAGTTGGCGATGGTCAAAGTCTTGGTATTCCAATGACGTTTGGAGGACCTTCGGTAGGATATATGTGTTGTACCGAAAAACTAATTCGCAAGTTGCCCGGACGTATTGTAGGAATGACGAAGGACAACCGAGGACAACGGGCATTCGTGTTGACGCTACAGGCTCGCGAGCAGCACATACGTCGTCAGAAGGCAACATCGAACATCTGTTCGAACGAGAGCCTTATGGCGTTGTTCGTAACCATCTACATGTCGTTGATGGGTAAGGAGGGCGTTAAGGAAGCTGCACGTCTCTCTTATGCAGGTGCGCATTATCTGGCTGACAAACTCGTGGCTACAGGAAAGTTCAGCCTCGCATTTGATAAGCCTTTCTTCAATGAGTTCTGTGTGCGCTATACTGGCGATGTCGATGCCCTTCAGAAGAAATTTATCGACAATGGCATCTTTGGTGGCGTAAAGGTGGCTGCAGACACCATAATGTTTGCTGTTACCGAAAAGCGTACGAAGGAAGAAATCGACAAATTGGTAAGTTTAATTTAAGGAGGTGAAGATATGAACAACAAATTATATGGCAATCTGATTTTCGAGCTTTCCAAGGAAGGCCGTCGTGGATATTCGCTTCCTAAGAATCAGTTTGGCGACTATGATATTCCAGTCGATATATGTCGAAAGGAAGACGCGGAGCTTCCCGAATGTGACGAGATGACCGTGGTGCGCCATTATACCAACCACAGCGAGAACAACTTTGGCGTTAATAATGGCTTCTATCCTCTTGGAAGCTGTACGATGAAGTATAATCCCGTCATCAACGAGGAGGTGGCAAACATGCCAGAGTTCACAGGATTGCATCCTATGCAGCCAGCTGAGACGGTAAAGGGTGCTCTCGATGTTTACGAGCTGCTTCAACAACAGCTATCTGCTATTTCTGGCTTGAGTCGTTTCACTCTTAACCCGTTTGCCGGAGCTCATGGCGAGCTTACGGGATTGATGATTATTCGTGCTTATCATGAGAGTCGTGGTGACAGCAAGAGAGTAAAGGTAATTATTCCCGACTCTGCCCATGGTACCAATCCTGCTTCAGCGGCCGTTTGTGGACTTGAGGTTGTTGAGGTGAAGAGCACAGCACAGGGATTCGTTGATGTTAACGACCTTCGTGGTTTGCTTGACGACAGCGTTGCGGCAATGATGATGACCAATCCCAACACTCTCGGTATGTTTGAACAGGACATCCCCGAAATAGCTAAACTCGTGCATGAGTGTGGCGGACTGATGTATTACGATGGAGCTAACCTCAATCCTATGCTTGGAGCAAGTCGTCCGGGTGACATGGGTTTTGACGTTATGCACATCAATCTCCACAAGACTTTCTCTACACCACATGGAGGTGGTGGACCTGGAGCAGGTCCTGTAGGAGTGCGTGCAGGCTTGGAGCAGTTCTTGCCTGGAGCTTCCGAGGCCCTCTCTCTTGCCGACGTCAAGGATATTGACTTTACTAATAGTGAGGGAGGACGAATTTCCGTTGGCGGTTATCATGGCAATTTTGGAGTGATACTTCGTGCTCTGACATACATCCTTACATTAGGACGTGAGAATCTTAAGATGGTGGGTCCTCTCGCTACTCTAAATGCAAACTATATCAAGGAGTCATTGAAAGATGAGTATCTTTTGCCTATAGAAGGTCTGTGTAAACATGAATTTGTTTTCGATGGCTTGCGCGACAAGTCAACAGGCGTGACGACAATGGATGTTGCCAAGCGTCTGCTCGACTATGGATATCATGCACCTACTATTTATTTCCCTCTTTTGTTCCATGAGTCGCTTATGATTGAGCCAACGGAGAATGAGAGTAAGGATACCATCGACGGATTCATTGCCGTGATGCGAAAGATTGCGGAAGAGGCACGTACACAACCGGATATTGTCAAGAGTGCTCCGCACAACACTCCAATAGGACGTGTTGATGACGTATTGGCTGCAAAGCATCCTGTGGTGAAGTTTAAGGATATTGAGGCATGAAAAGTGATATTATTATTATAGGTAGCGGCCCTGGAGGATACAGGACTGCTGCCTATGCAGCTTCAAAGGGAAAGACGGTTACGATATTTGAGGAAGGACCTCTTGGTGGTACTTGCCTAAATGTCGGTTGTATTCCAACAAAGACTTTCGCGCGTTCTGCTGAGGCTGCCGGAGAGATGCGTAACGCTGCTCTGTTGGGACTTAAGGCCGTTGAGCCGGAATTCTGTCTTGCTGATATTGTGGCGCGTAAGGATGCTATTGTGGAGCAGTTGCGACAGGCAATAGCTGGCGTACTTTCCGCTCCGGGCATCACTCTGGTAAATGCTAAGGCAACCTTTGTTAATGACCATACGATTGAGGCTGCTGGGGAAACATACACAGCCGACAATGTCATCATTGCAACAGGTTCTTCGCACAAGTCTCTACGTCTTGAGGCTCTCGATGAGGCAATGCTTCTAACTTCTGACACACTGCTCAGTTTGACCGATTTCCCGAAACGTCTTGTCATTGTCGGCGCGGGAGTGATTGGTATGGAGTTCGCAAGTATTTTCCGCCAACTTGGGGCTGAAGTCACTGTCGTTGAGTTCCTTAAGGAGTGTATTCCTGCTCTTGACGCTGATGTGGCAAAGCGTTTGCGCAAGGTCTTGGAGAAACAAGGCGTTGAGTTCTATATGCAGTCGGCGGTTAAGAAGATAGCCGACGGTTGCGTCACTTTCGATCGTAAGGGAAAAGAGCAAAGCGTCGAGGCTGACAAGGTGCTTATGGCTGTTGGTCGCAAGCCAAATGTCGAAGGCTATGGCTTGGAGAACACCTCTATAAAGTACGATGCCCGTGGCATTGAGGTCGATGATAACATGTTGACCAATGTTACTGGTGTCTATGCCATTGGCGATGTCAATGCACGCATGATGCTCGCCCATGCAGCAACGATGCAAGGGTTGCATGTTGTTAACCACATTGTGGGCGATGCTGACGATATTCGTCTTGACATAATGCCCGCTGCAATATTTACTAACCCTGAGGCTGCTTGTGTTGGCAAGACTGAGGAGCAATTGAAGGCAGAGGGTGTAGAGATTGAAGTTAGGAAGAAAAACTACAGAACCAACGGACGTGCATTGGCAATGGCAGAGAGTGAAGGCATGATAAAGCTCGTTGCTGAAGCAAAGAGTGGAGAAATACTTAGTTGTCATGCTTATGGCGCTCATAGTGCAGACATTGTGCAGGAGATAAGTGCACTGATGTGTAAGCACACTACAGTCCAGCAACTGCATGAAATGGTACATATCCATCCTACACTCAATGAAATGTTACAGGAAATCTAATACATTGACTCCAAAGCAATAGTATGGCGACTGCATTAATGACGGAATTTCTCTATGTGAGGAAGCGTTATTATTGCAGTCGCTAAGTTACATATAATAAGGTGATGGGTGAATATTGGAAACTATAGTCTTACTTATTATTGTGAATGTATGTTAAATATATTAAGTTTTTTGTAGAAATGTTTGGAGGGTATTGTTTTTTGCC